>JAMDBT010000035.1 GCA_023487205.1 Thermoplasmatota archaeon | reverse complement strand
GAATTTCCTTTTATATGGGGAATAGATAATATTCGATGACGTTCTCCGCCGGGCTTATCCTGAAACTGTCGGTATTTGGATCATCGCACGGAAAGTTGGTGGGAGGGACCCTGGACGGGCTTCCGTCTGGCACTCTAGTGGAACCGGACGAGATCAGGAAGTGGCTTGACTTCAGAAGACCTTCCGGCTCAATTTATACAAGCCAGAGGAAGGAGGCAGACGACTTCGAGATTGTGTCAGGGGTAAGTGGGGATCATACGGACGGTGGGCCAGTTACCATGACCATAAGGAATTTGGATGCCATGCCCTCTCACTATGCTCAGCACAGGGAATATCCAAGACCTGGACACGCAGACATAACCCAGTTCTACAAGTATGGGGAGTTCAGGAGCCAATCAGGCGGCGGATTCTTTTCCGGCAGGATGACCGCGCCAATTGTGGGTCTTGCCTCCATACCACTGAGGGTCCTGGAGAGGAGCGGCGTTTCTGTTGCATCCTATATAGATTCTATGGATGGAATAGCTATCGACCAAAACATCCTGTTCGGGCCATATGATGCCTACTCGTTTCCATCACGCATCCCCGACAAGGGGGCCGATTCCCGGGCACAGAACCTGCTGAAGAAGGTGATGGGAGAAGGCGACAGCCTGGGTGCCACAATCACGACTGTAATTATGGGACTGAAACCCGGCCTTGGGGAGCCATTTTTTGATTCGGTGGAAAGCCATCTGGCGCGTTTCCTTTTCTCCATTCCTGGAGTCAAGGGGCTGGAATTCGGAACGGGTTTTGGTTTTCCGTCCAGGAGGGGTTCGGAAGTGAAGGACGAATTTTACTACGAGGAAGGGAGGATCCTTACAAGAAACAACAACAATGGCGGAATACTGGGAGGAATAACGAACGGGATGCCAGTTGTATTCAGGATTGCTATGAAGCCCACCTCTTCCATAAGAATAAGCCAGAAGTCTGTAAGCATTGTTTCAGGTGAAGCCCACGATATCAGAGTGGAGGGCAGGCACGACCCGTGCATAGCCATCAGGGCAGTTCCCGTGGTTCAAACCTTATCTTCTATGGCGATTCTTGACCTCATGATGTCGGCCAGAGAACCAGAGTTCAGGATAAAGTTCAGATGAAGTAGAAGGCTGCAATTGAGAGGACAATCCCCAGGACCGAGCTTACGGCTATCATCCTCTTTGCAAGCCTGAGGGACTGGAAAACAGTTTCCTGAAGGTCGCTGAACATTCCTTCTTCTCCCATATGCACCACCGCAGAGGACCTGCCCATCTTCACCACCGCTGGTCCGGCGTCTGCCAGAGACTGGTCTATGGCAGCGACAATGGCATCAACCACCAAGTCTTGATTGTCTCTCTTTCCGAGCGGGTTCATGTCAAGGGTGTTTTCGTTGACGTAGTGGTTATCTGTAGTGAAAAGTTCTATGTGATCAAATTCGGGTCCCTTTCTTTCCCTGACCTTGCTCATGACTCCTGACATTATGTTGTTGGAGTCGGTCAGGACAATGACCGTGGACTTTCTTCCGGACCTGAATGTAATCGCACTTACACCCATTGGCCCAAGACCTGGGGTGGACAATGAGGAACTGCCGTATCCTACTTCGGGATTGACTGCTTCACTCAGCCTGGAATATTCCCTAGTTACGCCGGAGACAAACCTTCCAAGTTCTCCCAGCGAAGTAGCCCTCTCAGTGAACGAATTCTGTGCGTCCACGCATATTACTTCCTTAATGCCTGCACCTTTCAGGGAGGCTTCAAATCCAAGTGCCTCATCAAGATAGACATCGTCAAAGTGTCTCTCTTCAGGTATGAACGAAACGATGAGGGATTCTCCAAGTCTTAACAACCCAACGTAGTGCCCAGCAACTTTTATGCGTTTGTAGGATGAAACCAGTTCCACATTTACTGCATTTGCCAATGCCCTTCTAACTGCGTCTGCAACACTCTCCACATCATCGTCTCCCCTGCAGTTGTTGCTGTTGGTGGTGGCGGTGTGAAAAACCATCAAGGGTCCCCCTGAGTAACCAAGTTTTTCCGCAAGCCTGCGCGGAAGATTGCTTGAACCATAGTTCCCGAAAGGTCCCGGATGGACGTATGGAAAGATCATGGCAACCTTTCTGGTGCCGTCAGTCTTCAGCACGTCGACAACCTTGACCGGCACTTCCCTCTCTCTTGAATAGAGTTCTTGAAAGAATTCGTGTCCCCGATCTCTCACGTCTTTGCTAGACCTGAAATTAAGGACAAAATTCATTGCTTTAACCGGGCTGACGGCATACTTTTTCACGAACGGAAGGACGCTCACATTTGTGAACAAAACACCTGCGAAGGCGAATATAAGCGAGACAGCGACGACCTTCTCAAATAGATCGGTGTTGGGAATAAAAATGAAGTAAACCAGGGCAAACGGAATTACGGAATTGAATGACGGAACAATTTCACTATAGGGTCGTTCCGAGAAATATGGATACAGGACAATGGCCCTTACCATTGCGGTCAAAGGTATGAAAAACGCGATGAATGGGTAAGGTAGCCGAAAAAGATAGCCGAATGCAGAAGCCAGAATAAAGAGCAGGCTCCAGGACGAAAGCAGAAAGAAATTGAGAAATACCGTTCTCCTTAAAGGAAAGAACACTCTCGTCGCCCTGATCATAATCTGGTCAAGCAATATTCCTCCGAAAAAGGATGCCAGGATTGCTGTTATCTCGTAGAAATTAAGAAGAAAGATCGAGTCAAGTGCGAAAATTACAGGGAGTGGAATGGCATAGAACCTGTACCGGGGGGAAGACATTATGAATCTTGTGAGATCGCTGAGGTCCCTGTTCAATTTCCCTGCAAGTCGGTTATCGCTTATATTTGTTGGCTCACCGGGCATTCTCGGGTCATAACTTGAAGGTCACGTAAGAGGCTGCCCCCTGATAGTGCATATCGACAAAGAAAATGTCTATCTCATTCTGCCCCCCGCTAACTTTGATATCCAGGGAAATGGTTTTTCTCCCGGCAAGCTGAAAACTGTCGGAATAAGGATACACGGAACCCAGCGTCCCGGAAGGTATCCTAAGGCTCATGTTTGAAATCAGCACTGAGTAATTGGAATAGACCTCCGGTATTATAAAAAGCGAGAGATTGCGAGACCCGGAATAATTAGCAGACAGGGTAAAATTGAAATCTGTGCTAGTGGCAGACTCCATCTTCAGAGGACCATTTTTCCCATCGAGAAGATAATCGTTGGACAGGTTTATTGTCAGCACTGAAACCCCCAGGTTCTCGGTGTTAATCCCTGAGGATACTGCCAGAGTGTAATTAGTGATACCAACAGTGCTTTCTTGCGGCGGCCTGAATTGCACCGCGTATAGACCATTACCTTGGGGGGTCAGCGAACCAGGCGGACCTGACACATTAATTCCATTCTGGAGATTCAATATTGTAAAGTATGGCTGTATGGACGACGTGCCAAGATTCTCCACCATCAGGTCGAAGCTCGCGTTCCTGTCAGAATTCAGATAAACTATCGAGACCGGCTCAAGGACGTAAGCGCTGAACTTGTTCGAAGGAGGGCTATAATGAAACGGGATTAATCCGCCCGCCAGTATGATTCCGCATATGGCGAGTACAGCCAGCCTGCCGAATTTTGAAGGTGAAGAAATTATCAGGGGCTCAGGCCCTCTCAGGCCAAGAACCAACACAACCAAAGGCAATATCACGAACTCTGGAAAGAACAGTCCAAGAACTATCAGGGAGATCATTACTGGGTATCTAGCCATCAGCGTTTTCCTGCCTGCCAGTCCCTTCCAGACAAGGCCACCGTCCAGATATCCCAGAGGAAGAGCATTGAAACCGCTCATTATGATCCCCGACCATCCAGCGAACTGTATTGGGTTCAGGACACCATAGCTGCCGGAAACCATGGCAATCGCAGGAGAAAGGATGACCGGGAACCCCCAGGAACTGGTGGGGAAATTTGAGGGGGCGTTTAGAACCGGTGTCAAACTGGACAGAGTACCAATCATCACGATGGCGATCGAGACCAGGAAACCGGTAATCAACGGATACAGCCCGGTTTCCATCATTGTCTCCCTGTCCCTGAAACCCTGCCTGACCACCGGAATGGATCCAAGGCAGCCAAAGAATATTGGATCCGGAATAAATATCGGGAATGAGTATTCGAGATTGTGTTTTCTTGTTATGATATACCTTGCGAATTCTCGCGACATCAGGATGCAGTAGATGGGCACGAAGAAAAGCAGGGATGAATAAGCAAATAGAATAAATGAGGGACTGTTTGAGAAATAGAGCGAGCTATAATGGTAACCTGCATAAAGTACGCTGAGGATAGTCAGAAAGAAAAGCAAGAGCCTGATCAGCTCCCGGTTTTCCCCTTCAGATCCCCTGATTATGTAAATTTTGTTCTCATCCGCCTCATCGGTGAACGCAACAAATCCGTACTTCTCAAGGTCGTCCAGCAGTCCACGAAACATGGATTCAGGTAGAACGTCCAGGTCCTTGATCCTGTACGAGACCGGGTATGAAACCTCGTCGGGCTCAGTTATCCTGTAGTGTTTCGAAACCACCTTCCTTATGATTTCAAGGTCTTGTCGCGTTATCAATCAATCATCGCTTCAATCAGAAATCCTGCTTATTATCTTTTCAGTGGGAATGTCGCTCAATGCAACTCTCGCGACCCTGTCGGTTCCGGTAACATTGGTATTCTTGCCGTCGGCGATCTTCTTACATATTTCTTTAGCGGTTGAGACCGAGGAGACAACCAGCAAGTCTTTACTTTCCGTTCGCGCAATTCCTACAGAATTCTTCATGCCCAGAACCCTGGGTATGAACAGGTCTTCAACCTCTTCGGGGAGGACGCTCTCGTTCACATAGACGCTGATCTCCCCAATCCTGTGGCTGCCCGATCCATTGAAATAGCTATCCAGCAATTTATTCTTCAATACCGCGGACTCCCTTTTTTGCTGGGCAGATCCTTCGATGATGCTCATAATCCTTCCGGGCATGTCGTCAACCCTGGAGTGAACAATGTCCTGTATCTGTTTGGAAATCTCAAGTGTGTTCCTGAAGTTCCTGAGCGCAGCCGGCCCGGCCACAAATATCACTCTCTGGATGCCTTCTTGAATGGACTCCGTTGATACGATCTTGACCATGTTCATATCGGAAGTGTGCGAAAGGTGTGTCCCACCGCATCCTTCGACGTCTATTCCGTCGATCTCCACGATGCGTATCTTGTCACTGAGTGGCACGCCACCCTGGAAAAGTCTGAACCCGTACTTTTCGAGTCCCTTGTTCCATTCAAGGTTCATGACCTTTATGATCCTGTCCTGGCCGATAATTTCCAGGCATCGTGCCTCGATCCTTTCAATGTCTTCTCTGCTGAGTTTCGAAAAGTGGGTAATATCAATTCTTGAATAATCCACCTCCTTCTGTACTCCGCTCTGCCAAACGTGATTGCCCAATAGTTCCCTCATGACTCCCAGGATAAGGTGAGTGGCGGAATGGTGGATCATCAGTTGGCGTCTCCTGCCGTAATCTATGTATCCGTGAACCCTGCTTTTTTCGGGGATGGTTTCCTTTACGTAATGGAATATCGCCTTTCCGATTTTCTGGACGCTGGTCACCTCGATATCCCGGTTTCCAACCCTCAGATAACCCAGATCGCAGGGCTGGCCTCCTCCCTCAGGGTAGAATGCCGTCTGATTCAGAATAACAAATCCGTCGCCCGAAGCAAGGACTATGGCAGTGAAATCCTTGATTGAGGTATCGTCATAGTAGAGCGGCCTAGTTTCTATGGCGGGAAAGCCTATCTTGGCTGGCTTTTCCTTCTTCGAGATAGCGTGTAGCGAGACAACCCTCTTGTGGAAATCCTCGGGAATCTTGACGGTATAGTGAAACTTCTCTTCCAGCAAGGACTTCACCAAATCGGGAGGTAGTCCGTTGGAGTCGTATAGAGTTACCAGGTCATCAGGAGAAATAGACTTCTTTTTCCTGAAAATTCTTTCAACTGCTGCGGTTCCGTTCGCGACGCTGCTTACGTATTTCTCCTCCTCCGCCTTAATTATCGATTCGGCAAAGCTATCGGAGTAGCCAGGCAGAATCTTGCCGTAGGCCTTGAGTTGTTCGCGGATCAGGTCCATAACACTGCATTTCACCCCCGAAGCATCTATGCTTCTGAAACTCCTCCTTATCAGAAGCCTTGCGAGATATCCGACCTTGACGTTGCTTGGTATGACGGAATCCGAAAGGAGAAAAAGAATGGTTCTTGAGTGATCAGCCAGAATCGAAAGCTCCCTTTGAGTTTCCGGTGATTCTTCTTCGCCACCCATTCGAGACCTGAGGAACGAAAGTATTGCAGGATAAACAGCTTCCAGTACGTTGGCTGATCCCTTGGACAACCACGAAAGCCTCTCCAATCCATATCCCGTGTCCACGACCTCTAGCGGCATTTTGGAATACTTGATTCCATCCATCTCGATGCTCCCCTGAGGGTCTTCTACAAGGTCCATGAAAACCAGGGTTGCTACCTCCAGTCCATCAACTATGACCTCAATTGCGTTGCCGGCATTTCCTCCGCCGGCCCACGGATTCTCCTTGTACGTGATTCTCATTCGGTCAACTCCCAGCGCTTCCGTGAGGAACCGGTCACAGTACTCCGTTGTCTCTTCCTTCCAGTACACCCTGTTCCCGGGGTAATTGAAGGCATCATGGCACATCATTTCGAAACCCGTAGTGTGCCTCAAACTCCTGCCCACTTCGTCCAGGTCGGTCATGCGGACGCATGGCTGAGACATCACTATTGGATTTCCTGGAGGTTTTGCATACCCCATCGTTACGTGCGGTTGGAAGTCGTAAATGGACGCGTTTACGAGTAGAACGTCGTCCCTCCACCTGGGAACAACGGGATAGTTTTTCACCACCTTATGAGTATCTGAGAAGAATGAGATGAAGAGGTCTCTCATTCCATCCACATCATAGTTCTTGCTACACGGGGAATTGCCTATGAACGAGTACTGGTCACACGGATACTCCCCGCACGTGACCCTTTTCTTGTCCCGAGTCCAGAAGATTGATCCGCATTTTGGGCATTTCTTGCGTTCGAAATCATTCCCGATGAAGAAGTCAAGGGTCAGTGCATTATTTTTTTCCATAATACAGGCACTGTGTCGTGATTGTGTTTCCTGATATTAAGGTGATTTTGTCCTTTGCATCTGTATGAGCACGTGTCCACGGTGAAATCTGTCCAGATTCACCTGCTGGTCTATCTCGAATCCCGAAAGGCCGCTTATGGATTTCTCGAGTACTTCTCTGTCAGAAACCGAAGAGGAAATTGAACGGAGTTTCAACACCAGGAGCCCTGATTTCGCTTCAGGAAACACCTGCGAATTCCGCATGAAAATCTGCACCTGGTTCCTCTGGGAAACGTCCTGATATATTAGATCAGTACCGTCAATGAAAGGCCTGTATCTCTCCGGGGAATTGGCATCATCAAGAATGGGATAGACGTTTGTCCGCGACCGAGACAGATCCAGAAGCTTCAGGAATGGCTCGTATGCAACTTCCACTGCAAACACTTTTCCGGGAAAACAAAGATCTGCAATGTGGCTCACACCAGTTCCGAAAGATGCACCCAAATAGAGCACATTCATTCCGGGCAGCACAACAGGATTTCGAAGGCCGGAGGAAATCGCGGAACTCAGTTTGTTCCGGCGCGTTTCCCATTCTCTCAGGTAATTGCCATTTTCTTTCCTGACATTCTCCCCGTAAACGCTTCGTCCTGACTCCGAGACAGTATGCAGCGATCCGCTTCTGAGGACGAGCCTTGGATTAGTGTACTGGTGACTCGGAATTCCTCTACGGAATTTACGACTACTCAACCTTGATATATCCTTCACTGATAAATAGAAAGTATGTTTTGTGAGATGTGCGGGCAGCAGACCAACAAAGTTATTCGAATAAGGGTAGAAGGAGCGGTGATGGAGGCATGCGAGAAGTGCGCAAGACTCGGCACGCCGGTCGATCCCCCCCGCAAGGAACCGGCACAGTATCAGGTCAAGATTCCGTCGCCCGTTTTCAATCCCCCTCCGAAGAAGGTTCCAATTCAGAAGAGACCGGCAAAGCCAGTGGCAAGGCAGCCGGATGTCGAACACGTCGAGATAAACCCAGATTTTGCCAGCATCATAAAATCTGCAAGAGAGAAAATGTCCTGGACACAGGACGACCTTGCTTCAAAGATGATGGAAAAAAAGAACGTTCTTTCCTCAATGGAAAGAGGCGTCTTGCGGCCCGACGTGAAGACTGCAAGGAAGCTGGAGAAGATACTTGGTGTCAGTTTGCTGGAAACTCTGTGACGATCTAACTAAGCGCAAGCCCACGAATTCATTCGTGGGAGGATGTCGGAATCTTCATGAACCATGATTCATTGAACCATTTCAAGGGTATCAGAATAGCGGTGTCCTAAATGAGAATAGCAGTAGGTCAAAGGCTGGATCTGGAGGTGGATCGGGAAGACCTGGAAAATATGGCAGGCAACTCGATCATAGCGACTTGGTATCATCTGGGAGAACCAATATACGTTGAATTGCAGGTTAACCAGTCAATGCTCGCAGCAATAAGGGGCGCGTTTCACAACGAGCATCAAAGCAGTGCCCTCTTTTCCTTGGCGAGAGTCTCCGCTAAGAAATATGTGGTGGAACCGACAGTTGTCCTCTTGAAGAAGCGCGTGCAAACACAGAGGGAGAGGCGGTAGAAGGTTCCTGCCTCTTCAAGGAACGAGTCTGTTTCTGTCCCGCGGGAATAGTGTCGCTTCCCTGATGTTGGACAGGTTGAGGATGATCATGCAAAGCCTTTCGAGCCCAATAGCCCAGCCTGCGTGGGGAGGCATCCCATACATGAACGACTCCAGGTAAAATGAGAAATCCTTGCTGTCGAGTCCCTTGCTCTTGAATCGTTCCAAGAGCATCTCCGGGTCATGAACCCTCTGTGCTCCCGACGTTATTTCCTTCTCCTGGAACTGAAGGTCAAACGAGTTGGTAACGCTCGGATCTTCGGGGTCAGGCATTGTGTAAAACGGTCTTAATGCTGAGGGCCATTTTGTTATGAAGTAAAATCCGTCAAATTTCTCACCGAGCGACCTCAATTGTTCCGGTGTGAAATCTTCCCCGAATGGAGGGGCGTCACCTTTCTTATGCAAATAGTCGAGCGCTTCCCGGTAGGTAATTCTGGGGAATGGTGCTTTTGCAGAAGGAATTTTCAAGCCGATCTCGCGCAGTTCGTCGCCCATTTCATTCATTACTTCATCTATGGCGCCAGAAACGCTTCCTTCCAGCATCCTCATTGCATCCTCATGGTCGGAGAACGCCATCTCGATGTCAATTGATGTGAATTCGTTAATGTGCCTGACCGTGTTGTGTTTTTCAGCCCTGAAAGCTGGGCCTACCTCAAAAACTCTGTTAATTCCGGAAGAAACCAGCATTTCCTTGTACAACTGGGGAGACTGGCTGAGGTAAGCTTCCTTTTCGAAATACTTCACGTTGAATAGGTCCGCTCCACCTTCAGTTGAGGCAGCAACGATCTTAGGGGTCTGGACCTCCTCGAAACCGTTTTCGCGAAGGAATTTTCTTATTCCCCAAAGTAGAGTACTCTTTGCGCGAAAGATCCTCGAAACTTCCCTTTTTCTCAAATCGAGAGATCGGTGATCCAATCTTGTTTCCACGTCGGAAATCACTGGGTCTGATATCGCGAGTGGGAGTGGTGTCCCGGCAGCGTTCAGAACCGAAATACCGCTGAGCAATATCTCGACTCCAAGTTTGCTCATTCCCTTCACCAGGTACTTCCCCTGCACAGAAACGGCACTTTCCCTCGAAATAGATGTAACGTCAATTCCTGCCCAGCCATCTCTCTTTACGGTCAACTGAGCCAGTCCGGTATAATCCCTGAAGATCAGGAATACCAGGTTCTTTGTCACCCTTACATCCTGAATCCAGCCACTCAGCCTGACGTCCGTATCATTCTTGAGGGACCGGAGCCCCGAAACCGTAAAGAATTCCATCGAAGTACTGAATGGCGAATTCTGTATTAAAGTCGTTTTTGCTCATGCCCCTACACTTTCAAGGTGTACAATGACAAGACAATATCGGGTATTTTTCGGCTGGCCATCCTAAAATAAAATAGGCCTCTGGAGATATTCGGACGTGAAGCTATTTGGAGTCGCCTTACTGGTCGGCATTGCCTCCCTGCTCGTACTGTGCACGCTGGGAAGCTCAACTTCTCAGGCTCAATCAAAAGATGTAGTGCTCCTCCAGCTGGACGAAGCTATAGATCCGGGGTCTGCCGCCCTGTTCCAGAGTTCTCTGTCATCCCTATCGGCTTCCAGCACTGCCGCTGTAATAATTGTGATGAACACGCCAGGCGGAACGCTGAGCGATATGTTAGAAATGATAAATGCAACAAACCTGGCTGAGAAAAACGGGATACCTATATATACCTATGTTACTCCTGGTGGAATGGCTGCCTCTGCCGGATCATACGTTGCCGAATCGTGCGATATAATCTATATGGCCCCCGGAACATTTATCGGACCATCCACTCCCTATATTGTTGGAGGCGGCGCCCCAGGAGAGCAGCAACACATCCAGAATGCCAGCTTGCAGGTAATGCTTGGCCAGGCAGGATCCCACGGAAGGAATTCCACGACCGCAACTTCTGCGATCGAAGCCATGGTCAATAACAACACGGCATACAGTGCTGCTCAGGCAAGCTCTCTGGGCGTCGTGAATGGCGTCAGCAGCAATCTCAGTGACTTCATTGCATTGGAGGGACTTTCAGGGTACCCACAAGTTACCGTCACTCCCTCACCCTACGACAATTTCCTCAGCTTATTGAGTAACTCCTTCGTAGATGGTCTCCTGATAACGCTGGGAACTCTGGCGATAATCCTGGACCTTTACCATGGGTCGGTGATCCTTTCGGTTGTAGGCATTGCTGCTATTGCGCTCGGTGCAATCGGTCTTGAAGTGATCGGCCTCAACAACATTCAGGACGTTGGCTTATTCTTCATACTGATCGGGGCGATAGTTATGGTGTTCGAGTTCAAGACTGGTCACGGCATTGCTCTAGTGTCCGGGGCTATACTGGCAGTTATTGGTGCGTTTCTCCTTTCTCCTGAGTACATAAGCTCTGGTTCCAATAATTCTTCCAATCCGGCTAACCCCTTCAACACGGGGAACCTGATAGTCGCCGTTGTAGTGATCTTAATTACGATCCTGGTTGCATTCTATCTTGTCCAGTTGCTTCGGGGCTTCAAACTGAAGAGGTATACCGGTCTGGAGGCAATCAAGGGAAAACCTGCCACGGTAACAAAGGATCTTACTCCCAAGGGCTGGGTGTCTGTTGAGGGCCAGCAATGGGAAGCAATTTCGGAAGATGGTTCTGAAATCAAGGCACGGGAAAAAGTGGAGGTTGTATCTTCTGAAGGGCTTGTCCTTAAAGTGAAGAGAATTACCGGTAAAGAATGAAGATCCTCGGATTCGATGTTGGAGGCACGAAGATTTCCGCGTCTATCGGAGAAGAGAACGGCACAATTGTCCAAAGGACGGAGGTTCCCACCACTGACACGATGGACGGAAACGAGATGACCAGAACCCTTGTTGATCTGGGAAGCGAGGTAATGCGCTTGGCGGGAATTGATCTTCCCGACTCCGTGGGTATCACATTTGCCGGATTTATAGACTTCAGGAAAGGGATGGTTATCTCCTCGCCAAACATTCCCGGAATAAAGAATTTCCCGGTTTCTAGCATAGTTTCGGACTTCTTTCAGTCCAAGGTATACCTGGAGAATGATGCAAACGCTGCGGCAATCGCAGAACACGTATTCGGATCCGGCATCGGAAAACGAGATTTTGTATACGTAACCCTGAGTACCGGGATAGGCGCAGGAATTTTCGCCAACGGAAAGCTGCTGACTGGAAAAAATGGCCTGGGGGGCGAAGTCGGGCACATGAAGGTAACAGACAAGCCTTTTATCTGCGGATGCGGAAGAACTGGATGCTTTGAGGCTGCTGCGGGTGGGGCAGGGATTGTGAGGAGAACCATCGGAAGAATGGCATCAAGCAAGGCACAGAGCACACTCAGGAAGATGCCGCTGGCAGAGCTTAGCGCAAAGAATATTCTCAACGCAGCGTACGCGGGAGACAAACTCGCAGAGGAAATCCTTCAAGAGACCATACACTACCTGGGCATAGGGCTGGCGAATCTGGCAATACTCTTTGACCCGGAGACGATAATTCTTGGCGGAGGAATAATGCAAAACAGAGATCAATTCTTAGTCGAAGTCAAAGCCTCTTTTGAAAGGGAAATGGATGGAATGTTCAGAAAATTGGACATTGTTAAGTCCATGCCAGACGTCGCGGACCTGGCTGCAATCTCACTTCCTGCATTCTACGGTCACCGCAAGAATTAGACTCATTGTAGTACCTGGTCTCCACTTGATTGTCGGGCAAAAGATCAAGACTCTCTCCATTTTGTCATTATTCTTGCAAGCAGGTAATATCCGATTACGTCCAAGATCAGAACGACCCACATTACAGGCATTACGGGTGCCAGCCCCATGTACCCCTGCACCAGTACTGCTGCGGGTGTCACTGGTGAAAGGGATAGTCCATAAAGAGCGTACGAAGGAATGTATGTGTACGGGTAAAACGTTGGCGGGAGAATAGTCATCACGACCGAGAGTATTCCAGCAATCCCCCAGACGTTTCTCACATGTGCCACTGCACCAGAAATGATGAAGGAAATGGCTGCAGTCCCCACCAGAAGGAGAAGAAGGCATATCGCCAGAACTGCAACTCCATATGGAACAAACACTCCCAGCGCAATCCCGAGGATAGTGTAGAGTATGATTCCCGGAGAAGAGAAGACCAGATAGCTCAATGTAAGCCCGATCATGTAGTCGGTGGAACTCATCGAACTCGCGACAAACAGGTCCTGAATTCTCAACTGTATCCTCAGGAACGCCGCATCGCCAGAGCTCTGCAGAGTCACGTTGGCAATCAGCGTCAGGAATCCTCCCACGATTGCATAGCCAAGGAGCGATCCATGGCTCAGTATGAACACCAGGAATAGCAGTGTAAGTGGGGCGCTCATACTGGCAACTACATACGATGGGCCACGGCCTATGGTTCTGAAACCATAGTACCACGCAAACGTCAGGATAAATCTAAGATTCAATTTCAACACCGTGCGTAATGAAAACGTCATCCAGGGAAACCTGCTTTGCTGCGTTGCCCAGGTCAACATAATTCTGGGCATCTTGCCTGTTAACGTACTTTATCATGGTTGTCCCGATCTTTAGATCAGGATCTTCAACCATCGTTCCCTCTATCCTCACTTTTCCGTCGAATCTGGCCATAAGCTCCTGGACAGTACCCTTCTCCAGGACCAGGCCGCCATCAACAAGCAAGACCATGTCTGAGAGTTCGCTGGCTTCCTCCATGTAATGTGTGGTGAGGACTATTTTACCCTCTATTTTCCTTATTGCGGACCATACCTCGAGTCTGGAGATTGGATCTAACCCCGTGGTTGGTTCATCCAGAAAAATAAAATCTGCATTTGACGCAATGGCCATCGCCACGAACACCTTTCTCTTTGTTCCACCAGATAGGGTATCAGTTGGCCTGTTTCTGAACTCGTCTATTCCGAGTTCAGCCATTGCGATCTTGGAATTCCTATTGGCATCCTGCAGTGAATTTCCTCTTCCGACGAGATACAGGCTGATCAGCTCCTGTGGGGTTAGAACGCCTATGGGGGCTGCCTCCTGCGGGATGCTGACTATGAATTTCCTGATCTTTTCTGCCTCTCCCATCACATTAAGGCCATTTATGAATGCCGATCCAGATGTTGCAGCAAGCTGGGTCGAAAGTATCCTTATGAAGGTAGTTTTTCCAGCTCCATTCCTGCCGATAATTGATGTGACCCTCTTATCAGCCACAAGGCTGATACCGTTGAGCGCCCAGGTACCGTCCTTGTAACGCTTCCTGAGATCATAAGTTTCAATCAAAGTATCACCAGCCGCTTTCGCACTAAATCCCTGTGGGAACTTAACGCTTGTGCGCGATAAGCAATATTCCGGACGGAGACGCAATCGGTGACATTGCTTATTCGTGTCCTGACCCTGCGGACAAGTTGCTGCCTCTATATGCGGGATACGCAGAAACGTTTGAAACAAGAAAGAGAAGCCGCCGACGGGGTTCGATCCCGCGACCTCGTGCTTACCAAGCACGCGCTCTACCAGGCTGAGCTACGGCGGCGTTTCCACAAACTTAGAAACAACGGTTCGCATTTATGGTTCCGATCTATTTAAAAGTTGGATTAGGGCGATTGGATCTTACCAGACCCGATGCAATCAGGTCCCCTCTCCCCAGGAGTCAAGGTATTCCATCTGAGACTTGGTCAATGAATCGATCTTGGTCCCAAGAGAACCGATCTTTACCGATGCCACCGCAAGATCAATCTCCCGGGGAACGCTGTAAACCTTATTCGTCATCTTCTTGTGGTTTTTCAGAAGGAATTCTGCGGACAGCGCCTGGATTGCAAAGCTCATATCCATAATTTCGACGGGGTGTCCCTGCCCGGATGCCAGGTTCACCAGCCTTCCATCTGAAATCAGGTTAACGGTATTCCCGTTGTCGAGCCTGTACCTTCTGACCTCATTCCTGACTTCCCCTTTCCACATGGACTTTTCCTCAAGCTGTGCCACCGAGATTTCGTTGTTGAAGTGCCCGGCGTTGCAAAGGACTACACCATCCTTGGCAACCAGCATATCCTGGTAGGTTACCACTTCCTTCATTCCAGTGGCCGTTACCACTATGTCAGCATCCCTGATCGAATCATTCATGGTGGAAACGTTAAATCCGTCCATCACAGCTTCCACCGCCTTCACCGGGTCTACCTCCGTCACTGTAACAATCCCCCCCATTCCCCGCATCCTCATGGCAATTCCTCTGCCGCAGTATCCATAACCAGCCACGGTGACTCTCTTGCCGGCGATAAGCAGGTTCGTAGCATGCATGAAACCGTCCAGCGTGCTCTGTCCCGTTCCATACCTGTTATCAAAGAGATGTTTCATCATTGCGTCGTTGACGTCAATCATTGGGAATTTCAGAACTCCTTGTTTCTCCATTGCCCGGAGCCTCACTACGCCCGTGGTAGTTTCTTCATTTCCTCCGATGATGTTTCCGGAAGCGTCTTTCCTCTTTGTATGAAGCAGGTTCACGAGGTCAGCACCGTCATCGATCACAATGTCGGGATTCAGATCCAGGGTCTTGTTTAGAAATTCGTAATATGTTGCATCGTCTATTCCCTTCTTGGCATAAACGTTCAGGGAATGGATTTCCTTGAGTGCAAGGACGACAGAATCGTCTGAACTCAGGGGGTTGCAGGATGCAAGTGAAATTTCAGCTCCCCCTTCCTTGAGCAGTAATGCAAGCACTCCAGTCTTTGCTTCAACGTGCAGGGCCATTGAGATCTTAATGCCCTTGAACGGCACTTCCTTCACGAATCTCCTGCGAATTTCATTGCATACGGGCATGTGGTCCCTTGCCCATTCAAGTTTCAGTTGTCCCTCTGTCTTCATTTGGCATTCACCAGCTTCTCCGGGTCAAGTTCCAGCAAGATTCCTCCCGGTTCAATTCTGGAACTCATTATGGCTCCTTCTATTTCTTTGTTTGGCGAGAACAGCCTGACTCCCCCTTCCGGCATTATAACTTGTCCTATAAACAGGTAGAACCGGGTCACGGCAAGGGATTCGACAAATTGAGAAATCACGTTTGCGCCCCCCTCGATGAGAATCTTCTTCATTCCCAGTTCCTGAAGAACGTCAATAATGTGGGGAACCGTGAGTTCCACACGCGGCGACACCAGGAGCTCAGCACCATCGATTTCCCTGTCCCTTACGGAAGTGAAAACAAGGGTCCTGGACCTGGAATCAAGCACTTTGGAATCCCGTGGGATCCTCAGCCCCCCATCAAGTATGATTCTGGCTGGTCTCACGACCGTCCCGTCCTCCGGTCTGGCGGTGAGATCAGGATTGTCGCAAATGACGGTGTTGGCGCCCACCAGAATTCCGTCAACGGATGCCCTTAGCATGTGCACCCTGATCTGGTCGGAAGGGGAGGATATCCTGGCAGTTTTCCCGCCCGGTCCAGAAATGAAACCATTGAGGCTCTGGGCAACGTTAACTATTATTTCCAAGGGCTAATCCACTTGCTATTGAATTGTGGGAACCATTAAAGTGTTTTTGTGGTTCGTGTAAAATCAGCACGCGGAATTCTTATGATTGTCGCTGCAATCCAAAATAACGGGGAGTAAGAAATCCAGTTGAAGTCGAGTGAAACCGCATATTCCGGAACGCTTCTGAAAATATCCGGGAAGGACTATGATCTCTATGACCACCAGGTGAAGGCCATAGGTCATATCGACAGGGGTAGGAACGTGGTTCTTTCAGTTCCCACTGCTGCCGGGAAAACCGTGGTTGCCTATCACGCAATCGCCAAGGCACTTTCCCAGGGAGGGAAGGCCATGTACGTTGTTCCGCTCAAAGCGCTTGCTTCGGAGAAATTCAGGGAACTGAGACGCCTCAGGGAGGACGGGATAAGGGTAGGACTGCTCATCGGGGATTACGAGGTGGATACTGAAACGCTTTCCAGGATGCAGGTGCTTGTTAGCACATCCGAGAAAGCGGACTCCATCCTGAGGCATGACCCAGGCTTCTTCAACGACTTCCGAGTCATGGTGATCGACGAAACCCAGCTTCTTGGGGAGGAAAAAAGGGGCCCCATTCTGGAGGGTTTCATCACGGCAAGCAGGATTGTAAACCCGGACCTGCAATTCGTGTGCCTTTCCGCCACGATTTCAAACAGGCAGGAAATTGCCAGCTGGCTGAATGCTGAGGTGGTGCTAAGCGATTTTAGGCCAGTTCCAATGCGATACGGGATACTGAATAAACAGACCATTGTGTACGACGATAACGAAGAAGAATCGGTGGAGGGAGATATCGTACGGCACGTCGTGGGAAAGCAGTGTGGAGAAGGGGGGCAGGTCCTGATATTCCGGGGTTCCAGGAAGAAGGCCGAGGATGAGGCACAATTACTCTCGGAGTCGTTCGATTTCTCCAGCTCGAAGCAACAGCGTGGCGAGAGGGATGACGAAACCGATCGGCACGAAGAACTCCTCGATTCATTGATGCGCAAGGGAATCGCATTTCATCACGCGGGACTATCTTCAAACATGAGGGAGAAAA
Source organism: Thermoplasmatota archaeon (assembly GCA_023487205.1). Taxonomy (GTDB): domain Archaea; phylum Thermoplasmatota; class Thermoplasmata; order Thermoplasmatales; family Thermoplasmataceae; genus JAMDBT01. The sequence goes on along the minus strand of JAMDBT010000035.1, from coordinate 33,948 downwards.
TAGAAAGCGGATTCAGGGCCGGAAGGATAAAGGTCATATGTGCAACTCCGTCCCTTGCTTCCGGGGTCAACCTTCCTGCCAGGGCAGTACTTGTGAGGGACATTACACGCTACAGTTCCGGATACAGCACCTACCTGCCGGTATCGGAGGTCAGGCAGATGCTTGGTCGAGCCGGGCGGCCTGATTTCGACAGGATAGGCTACGGACTTATCTACGCATCCAGTCCCTCAGGCGTCTCCGCTGCGAAAGACTACATCGAATCTGATCCAGAGCCCATAATTTCAAAATTGGGGAATGAAGCGAAAGTGAGATTCTGTGTTCTTGGAGCCGTGTCAACAGGTTTAGTGACTAATACCGCGTCCTTGGAGTCTTTCTTCGGGCAAACGCTTTATGCCTCCCAGAACGGTGCCGACAAACTTGTGGAAATCGGGAGAGATTCCCTGGATTTCCTGATTGAAAACGACTTCGTACTGGAGGCTGGTGGCAGATATAGAGTTACAAAGTTCGGAGAAGCTTCCAGTAACCTGTACATTGATCCGAGAACTGCCCTTACGATACGGGAGTACCTCCAGTCTGGCGAATATGGAGAGGAAAGGGCACTCATGACCGCGTCCGCGTCGGAGGATATGCCCAAGCTCACCACGTATGGATCGGAAATTCTGGATTATACGGGTTTCCTGGAACGGAACGGTTACGAGGATGATCCAGACCTTTATTCGGCTGCCAAAACCGCAATGATGCTGCGCGATTGGATCTCGGAGAAATCAGTACCTGTAATATCGGAGGATTATAATGTTGGACACGGGGACATTCAGGCGAGGGCAACTGCAGCAGAATGGATCCTGTACTCAATGTCCAGGCTCGCAGTCCTGTTCAGGCCGGAAATAGCAGCAGAGATCGATGCCCTGGCGCTGAGGGTGAAAGACGGTGTTGGATCTGACATACTTGCGCTTACGAGGCTGCGCGGTATTGGTCGGGTCAGGGGAAGAAGGCTGTACCGGGCAGGTTACTCATCTCTTCAGGTTATTGCATCCGCAACGCCCGAAGCGATATCAGAACTGCCCGGATTCTCAAAGTCACTTGCTGAAGACGTAATAGCCCAGGCCAGAAGGGTTGAAGGCACTTGGAAGTAAGGCATCTGAAGGTTCCCAAGTCAAGCGCTAACTCCGTTATGGCAAGTGCCCGCAGACATGGCCAGAGGCTAATGGACTTCTCGGTCTTCAGCGAAGGGGATTTTGTATATATCCCGGTGAAGGACGATGCTCAGATCGAGGGAATCGAGTCCGTAAGGACCAAAGGAAAACAAAGGGAGTCACTCGCAAGGCCCCAGAAGGTATCCGGTTCTTTCGACGCCATCGGGTCCATAGCAATAATCAAGACCAAGGACCGTGATTCTGCATTGCGTCTTGCAAAATCTATTCTGGAGGATAACAGGGGGATTAGATCGGTCTACATGGACACCGGAATAAGCGGAGAATACAGGCTGAGGAATCTGCTGCTGGTTTCAGGGGAGGAAAACAGGAGGGCCATCCACAGAGAGAACGGAGTGGAGATGATCGTGGACCTGGAGACGGTATACTTCTCCCCAAGGCTTGCCACCGAGAGACTGTTGCTTTCAAAAAAGGTGAAAGACGGCGAAAAAATCCTGGACATGTTCTGTGGAGTTGGGCCATTTTCCCTTACTATTGCAAAATACCACAGTTGTGAAGTGTCTGCCATAGACAAGAACCCCACTGCAATACAGCTGCTCAATGAAAATATCAAGCACAACCGCCTCATCGGAACAATACATCCTATATTGGGAGATGCAGCGGCAGTGGTTCCCGGCATGAAGGGATTCGACAGGATCTTAATGAACCTGCCCGAGAGCTCGGGAGATTATTTACAGCTGGCCTCGTCAGCATTGAAAGAAGGTGGATTGATAAATTACTACGAGAACATGAAGGTGGAAAATCTTGAGGAGAGGATGGAGTCCATGAGGGAAGAGGGGTTCGATCTTGTCTCGAAGAGGCAGGTTCACTCGCTGTCAAAGACGGAATTCATGTTTTCTCTTGAGCTGAAAAAAAGAACGGGCAAAATTAATTAGATTTTCAGCTATTTTCTTGTCATTGACCATAACTGAGAAGATTGGGGACATCGCTTCCGAAATCTACGAAAAAGTAGTCTGGGAAGAGGTTAAATCCATGCCAGTTCCCAACCACGTTGCCATCATCACCGATGGAAACAGGAGATACGCTTCCCTGACGGGAATAAGCGCCAATGAAGGGCACCTTAAGGGAAAGGAAAAACTCGAAGATGTGCTTGACTGGTGCAGGGAAATAGGAATAAAGGTAGTTACCGTCTATGGTTTTTCCACGGAGAACTTCAGGCGAAATCCAGAGGAGGTCCAGTTTCTCTTCGATCTTCTCACGGATTCCCTGAACGAGCTTGTCGATGATAAGCGGGTGACAGAAAACAGGATTCGCGTTAAGGTGCTCGGAAGGATTGACTCATTGCCCCCGGACCTGAGAAAAGCGATCGCACTTGCGGAAGACAGGACCAAGGAATACAATGACTTCCGGCTTAACCTGGCAATCGGGTACGGGGGCAGGACTGAAATTCTGGATGCAGTTAAACAGATCTCCGAGGACGTGAAGGCCGGGAAGATGGAATCCGCTGACATTTCTGAGGCTACTTTTCGCAAATACCTGTACGACGGGACAATTCCAGACCCGGACCTCGTCCTGAGAACCAGCGGGGAGGAGAGGGTTTCCAACTTCCTGCTTTGGCAATCGGCTTATTCGGAACTTTACTTCTCGGAAGTAAACTGGCCCGACCTGAAGAAGATCGATTTTCTGAAGGCCATCCACTCCTACCAGACCAGAAAGAGGAGGTTTGGTTCCTGATTGCTCCTGGCAATAGACGACACTGATTCCCCGCGCGGGATGTGCACTACCTACCTCATGGTGCGGCTAATTCATGAGATAGGCCTGGATCTTATTGGTCTTCCGGGACTTGTCAGGCTCAATCCCAATATCAGGTACAAGACGCGAGGCAATGCAGCCCTGTGCGCGGAGTTCGGGGAAGGAAATGGATCGAAGACTCAGGTCGGAACCTGGATGGGAAATCCCATATATAGCTGGCCGGGAGGCCACCTGGACGGGGACCCGGAAGAAGTCGCAGACATTGCCGCGTCCATCGTGGGGGGTATGTACGAAAGAGATGAGAACACGAACCCGGGAATAGTGGTCTCGGAAAAGGCGTTCCCGGAGAAACTCTATCATGATACATTACAGCGGGAAATGCAGAAAGAAGAGGCCCTGGCGGCGATCAGGGATCACGGTGCTGCATACAGGGAATTCGGCAACGGTCGGGGGATCATTGGGGCATCCGCGGCCCTGGCATGGAGGAAGAGGAGGAGAACTTTTGAGCTCATAGTGTATGACCGGACTGGTCCCGCTCTTTCCCGGACGCAGAGAATGAAGATCGCAAACTGGACAGAAACCTTCCAGGGGGTATTCAATTCGACAGACGGGGATCGTAACACCCCCCTTATTTTTCCGTCGCCGAGAACGCCTGTCTTTGCCGGGATCAGATCCATCAACTTCCAGTCGCTGCTGGAGATGAATTCCTCCGCGGCATTCAACGAAACCATGGCTTGTTCCAGCAGCCTCATATTCGAGACGAACCAGGGGACGGACGATCACATCGTGGAAAATCCGGATCGCCTGACAGACATGATTTCCTGCAGCATTACCTGCGTCGTCAGTTCGACTCCTGTGTCCAGGACCGGAGGCCACTGGTTCTGCACCGTTGACTGGAAGGGCAATAAGGTGGAAGTGGCTGCTTTTGAGCCATCCAAGCGATTGAGGCATGCCTTTTCCAGTCTTGAACCGGGTGACCTGATCAGGATCTTTGGATCATACAATTCTGGAGTCCTGAATCTGGAAAAGATGGAGGTCGTCTCAGCCTCCAGATCGTTCAGCCGGTCTTCGGGAAGATGCAGGAGATGTGATTCGCAGATGAGGAACGTTGGAAAGGGAACAAGGAAATGTGTTTCGTGCGGAAACACGTGTGATTTCAATTCATTCATTGAGGATCAAAGGGAGCTGGCCAGAGGATGGTTCCAGGCGCCGCCATCTTCTCAACGGCACCTGTACAGGCCGGTGGGCCTGGATTTGGCGGAGAGTGCTTAGGCTGATCTGCCTGTCCGGGGTACCCGGTACCGGAAAAACATCGGTATGCAGGGAGCTGTCGAAGATGGGAATAAATTGTGTTTCCGCGGAGGAATTATATCCAGACTGTGTGCAGGACGGAGAAGCAGACATCGATTGTATGCGGAAAATCACAGACCGGGAGACGGAGGTATGCGAATCGCATTTCTCGCACCTGTTGAACTGCCAGAGCGTAATAATTCTTACCTCCAGCGAAGACGATCTGGAGGCGAGGATGAGGAGCCGGGGCTATCCACAGGAGAAGATTTCCGACAATATTGAAACGCAGAGGTCCGGGGCCATATACTACGAAGCCCTGCAGAATCTGCCTTCTTCCAGAGTCACCATTCTCAATACTTCCGGAAAGAGCATCCTGGACATTGCAAGAGAGATAAGGAACATAGCATTGAAGACAAGGCAAAAATAGACACTGCAATTACCGTGGCATGGAGGATCGCAAGGGCGCGGGCGTTGCACACACTCTGGCGAAACCGCTTCTGAATGCCAACCCGCAGGCTCTCACCGTCCTTTCCCTGTTGCTCGCAGGGATCGGCGGTTTACTCTATTACTTTGGAAGCATTTTTCTAATATTCTCATTCCTTGCAATACTGTTTTCATCGTACCTCGATGCCGCGGACGGGGAGGCAGCAAGGCACCAGGGGAAGACATCTCCCAGGGGCGATCTCCTCGATCATACCGTTGACAGGTATTCGGACCTGATGATCATTGTGGGGATGGGTCTGAGCTTCTATTCCAATCCGTACCTTTGCATTGGCGCTGTAACCGGTATAATGATGACCAGTTACATGGGCACGCAGTCGCAGGCGCTTGGGCTCGGCAGAGACTATTCGGGACCAATGGGGCGGGCTTACAGACTGGTGGTGGTAATGGTTGCTACCATCGTGCAATTCTTTGTTCCGTATACCTTCGCGTGGTACTTCCCGGTGGATGTCACAACCATTGTGCTCCTGTGGTTCTTTCTCGGAGGATTTGGAACCGCATTTCTCAGATTCGGCAATGCGTACAGGAATTTAGGGCCTAAAATCATGGACAAGTGAAGAGAACTCGGAGAAGATCCTGGTACATCCAGCCTCGGTCCTGGAATGCGCATATACCCTGACAATCGGTTCTGTGCCAGACTTACGCACCAGCGCCCAGCCATCCTTAACGTAGATCTTGATCCCGTCAGTCCTGTCCACTCTCTCCGGGTTGGACCTCTCCACGATGAACTTCTCCAGGGACTCCCATTTTCCGCTGAAATGTGCAGATCCTTTCTTCATGTGGTAACGCTTGACTTCGGAAAGCAACTCCGACAGGCTCTTTCCAGTCTCGGCCATTATCTCCAGCACTCTGGCCACAGTCATTGCTCCGTCGCGGCAGTACTGATGGTCGCCGAAAATCATCCCGCCATTCTCCTCACCTCCCAGGGAGGCCTTCCCGTCTATCATTGTCCTGGCAACAATTGGCGCGCCGACTTTTGTCCTGATGACAGTTGCCCCGACTTCACTTGCAGAATCATCAACAGAATCGGAGGTGCTTATGGGGGTGACTATTACGTCGCCCTTCCTGGAACGGTGTTTGATAAGCAGGCTGAGGATCAAATCGCCTTCAACAAACTTCCCACTCGAATCGACGAAAGCTGCCCGGTCTGCATCACCGTCGTGGGCTATCCCGATGTCATAGGACCCGTCTTTCATAAGAGTCAGAAGAGCGGAAAGGTTCTCCGGGCGGGGCTCGGGATTTCTTGAGGTGAACATCCCATCGGGAAAACCGTTAATGGTGGTGAGAGAACAGCCAAGTTCTCTTAACAGAAACGGGGTGGTATAGTAAGCGCCTCCGCAAGCAGGATCTGCAGCAACCCTGAATCCTGCAGATACTACTACGTCGCGTTTTACCTTTGACAGGACGGCCTCAATGTACGTTCTTGCAGCTGTATTGTCCTGCAAAGCGACTCCAACTGATTGCCAGCCTGAAACTTTGTACTTTCCGGTGAAATGTATCTTCTCGATTTCAATCTCCTTTTCCTGGGACAATTCAGTTCCGTCGATATCTATGCACTTAATTCCGTTGTACTCTGCGGGGTTATGAGATGCAGTGATCATGACGCCGGGTAAGGAATTCAACAGGCAGTAATATTGCAGTCCGGGGGTGGGGAGAACACCGAGATCAATGGCATCGGTACCGGTCGACATGATGCCGGAAACAAGCGCAGACATTACCATGGCACCGCTGGTCCTTGTATCACGACCAATGGCAATTCTCTTAGACAGGAACATGGTCGCTGCGGCCTTCCCAATCGATGAAACAAAGTCCGTTGTCAGGAGTTCGTTTGGCTTTCCCCTGATCCCGTTTGTGCCAAAGAGTCTCCCATGTGCGTTGCCGGAAGCCTGCATTCATAGGCATATCGGTGGGCAGTATAAAAACACGGGAATGTATCATATACCAGTGGCTTCGCCTGAGCAAAAATGATTAAGGCACCTGTGCATAGGCTCTCTAATGCCCAGGTGCAGTTGGCTGGAGTGCTAAATGGCAGATCAGAAACAGACCAAGGTATCCAGGAAGATTGTAACGTCGATCACCGGTCTCACAGTTGGTGAACCGGAAAAACTGTCCAGGCGGAAATTTGAAAAGCTGGTAGAGTCCATAAATGAATTGATCAGAACACAGGATGAGCAGGCCGATCAATATCTCCTGGATTCGCTCATTGTTTTCATGGAATCTCCCCTGGTAAGCAGCAACGAGAAAAGCGACGTTATGAAGGTGTTGAAGTCCAGTGAGAAGTTGAACTTCTTTTCTTCAGTTCTTGAGGTTGAATCGCTGATTGGTGAGGGGAGAAGGAAGGAAGCCTTCCACAAGATTTTATCAGACAGGAGATTCGCAAATTATGCGAGATTTATTTCAATCGTAGATAGGGCTGCAACCAGCGAAAAGGATTTTGTAAGGGCAGCGGAATTCCTCGCTTCCAACGGCGTGGTCTCGGTTGAACTTTACCTGAGGGCAGTAGGCCAGGCAGAATCCCGCGAACAGGTTGATGGCATCTTGAAGAGGATTACTTCCGGTGTGCCGTCCAGTGAATCGGCAAAAGTACTGGAGGCCATGTATGCCCGCTGGAACGATGAGGACCTGCTCATTTCTCTCGTTTCGATGTTTCTGGCACTTAACAACACCGATTTTCTCAGGAAATACCTCGGAGAAATCCCCGTCAATTCGATGAGGGGCAGACTGCTGGAGGTAGCGATCGAGGCGGGCAAGAAAATCGGAGACCTTGAAATTTCACTCAGGGCTGCAAGAAGAGAGGCAGAACTGGAACCTGACAAGCCGGGTCCCCTGATCGACCTTGCTGAAGTGTTCTATGAGCAGCGGAGATATGCTGACAGTTCAGCGTGCTACGAGAAGGCTCTATCACTTGGGGGCGATCGTCAGGATATAGTCCCAAAATTGCTCCTTGTCAAGCTGAAACTCAACGATTATGACGGCGTTCTCCAGATGGCGCCTCCTGTTGAGACTGCCGATCTGGAAGCCCTTAAGAGCCGCATTGCTGCCGAGATGGCCCTTTCCAGGTTCGAAGATGCAAAAAAAGAGCTTATGGTCTGTGCCCAGAGGTTCGGCGAAGATAAAGCTTACCTGGAACTCAAGCTGGACCTCGAGATGACGCTCGGCGACCAGAATTCCGCGATGGAAACCGCTGAAAAAATTCTGTCGCTTGACGTTTCAAATGAGAAATCCATGGATCTGGTAATCTCCACGCTTTACAGCCTCAGGGAGTACGACAAGCTCGTTGAAAGGTACGAGCGGGCCTCCTCGCATACTGAATCCCAGACTGTCTTCTATGTGTCCGCGTCCATATTTCTTGGAAAAAAGGATGAGGCACTTTACGCGTTGGAAAAGGAGCCATCATTGTTGATGAAGGGCCAGATCCTTGATGCCATTTTCCTCATTTTCAGGACCAACGAACACATTTCCGGCCTTCTCGGGCTTAATGTGTCGGGGAGGTCAAGGGAGATAATCTCGCGCCTGATCTGGGAAATCCGGGGTGTACATGCTCCAAATCTGGAGGATCTAACGTCAATGATCCGTGAAACCGGGTCAGTAGCCCTTGCATGGGCGCTGGCTAAATACACGGTTCTTCAAGGTGCGCCGGGTACAGAATTGCATGAACTCCTGACAAGGCGGCAATTTGTTTCTGTCCTATCAATGGTGGAGCTGGTCCGGTCCCTGGAAACGGAAAAAGATCTTGCAGACTTGCGAGACTCGGAGTTTTTCATGTTCCCCATGGTGGAAAGACTTGTGGGGCTTAAGCGCCTCAAGGAAGCAGAAACAGTTCTCGATCTGACGGCCGACCCCAAGAGCGAGAGCGCGTTCGTGCAATACGAAAGGGCATTGATCTCCCAGGGTGGTGGCAACAAGATTCAGGCAAGAAAGCATCTTGAGCGGGCACTTAGGAATCTGACAAATGCGCACTTCCTGGCAGCGATGTTCAGCATCAGCGTTGACGATGCCGATGTAGCGGAGGCCAAGTTGTGCTTATCTTCATTTTCATCCATTGGAACGCTATCTGGGATCCCGGGGGATAAGGCTATAATAATATTGCAGGAAAGGAACCTGAGATCCATTATCACGGATTCTTTTGACGTAATCAAGGATCATGAATCCGATTCGCCATGGGTGGCTCGCATGGTGGCGGAGGGCTATGCCTGGTCCGGGGACTACCTTAACGCTGCCAGGATCATTGACTCGCTGTGCGGTTCCGAGGATGTCATTGAATGGGACCTCCTACGCCTGGCGTCCGTGTCGGTCTCAATTGGGCAGTACGATCACGCAATCACGGTCCTGAAGGCGCTTGAGCCGAGATTCGATACGATGCACGTTGAGAGATCGCTGGGTCAGTTGTATTACCTCAACGGGAAGAAGAAAGACGCCCTCAGGTATTTCCAGAGGGCAGTGGATAAGGGGGGACACCCGTCCATGATGCCCGAATATGCGGAAGCCCTGATCGACCTGAAGAGGTACGATGAGGCTGAAAAACTGCTGGCTAGCATGAGTCCAAATTTGCCGCTGCTAGCCAGGTTGCTTGTATCCGCTTTGCGAATCGACCACATTAAGGAATTCATGGAGGCGGAAGACTGGAAAAGTGACGGTTTTCTGGAAGGTTTTGAGATCATCTGCGAGAAGCTGTGGGCCAACCGGGAAATAAGGGAAACGGCTTTTGCCATTTACAAGAGGACAAAGGATTACCGCCTGGGATCTATCATTGCCGAGAAGCAGGAAAAGTCCAACGACATAAGGGGTTCGATCGACGTAAGAAAAGCGCTCATGAAGGCATATCCGGGTGAAATAGAAAACAGCCTGGCGCTTGCAAGGCTCTACGATTATCTGGGCAGGACCGAGAACTCAATAGAAGTGCTGAAGAAAGCGGTCAAGTCAGCAAGAAATCAGGAAGACAGCAAGTCGGCGTTAAACACACTTATCAAGACCTATTTTGGCAACGGTTATTTTACAGAGGTCACTTCCCTGTTCGAGACAATGAAAGAGCCACTTACCGGGGAGAACGCGGGATTCGTGATCAGGAGCTACATGGAAAGGAACGAGTTCGATATGGCGGAAAAGCTGATGGGTTCGAACCAGGGGGGCGTTCTCAACCAGGAGACATTTGACGAACTGAATGAGGAAATGTCCGTGAGAAGGAACTTCTTTAAGATCACCTCCTACGCTGAAAAATTGCTCCTCACGGAATACAGAGTGAGGAAGGTGCTCGACCCGGACAAGGCCGTATCGTTTGCGGGAATCCCCATAGACACGGTGGATCGGATCTATGCTTTTCTTGATGAGGAGGGTTACTACTCGGACATCAATGAGGACAAGTACGAAATCCTGTCCAGGGACATCATACAGAAAGCAGTGAAGAAAGGAAAAGCAGCGGGTGTGCCAGACCTGAAAATAAACGTAATTTATGCCAATCTGGACAGCAAGGACATAATTGTCGCGAAGAATCTGTACACATATATACGAAAGAAGGCAAAGGCGAAAAGGAGCCCGGACCCAAACAATTCGGAGAACAGCAAGCTCCTGAGGTCTGCCGTAAGGCTGGGAGTGAAGCCAAATCCCCTTGAAATCGCATATGCCTTGAGGATTGGAATCTCACAGGCAATGGACATCCTTGCGCTAATGAACTATCTGTATTCTATCAATCGGCCCGGTGGCGGAACTTGAATTTTATTGAGCCCTTCAGTCGGGACGAAGTAAAGGACATCGCAGTCGCGTTCGCTGTCCTGGCTGCTGCGCTAACAATACTGTTTTACGGCCTTATTACGAGAAGCGGTCTTTCACTGGAATATGCCCTTTCCCTTGCAGTAGTAGTTGCCCTGACCGCCTTTCTCGGCCATGAACTCATGCACAGACATTTAGCAAGATACTTTGGCGGATATTCCCGCTTCAAGCTATGGCCCACAGGGGCGCTTCTAGCGCTGGTCACCTCTTTCTTCGGACTTATTTTTGCGGCGCCGGGTGCGGTTTACTTTTCAGGAGTGTTCGAGAATGACAGGGTAGGGAAGGTGGCCCTGGCGGGTCCGGTGTGGAATATTTCGGTGGGCACCACCCTGTTCATTATCTCGGTATATTTTGTGGGCGGGCTTCCAGGGTACTTCCTGTATTATGTCGGCGCCCTCAACCTCTGGTTTGGGCTCTTCAATATGATTCCCATATGGATGCTTGACGGCCTCAAGGTCTGGAAATGGAACAAGGAGGTCTACCTGGTAGTCATGGCATTCGCCGTTGTCATGAATGTCATAGACCAATTCCTCTAATCGGCCAGGCTGATGGAAGACCCTTCCTCAGGCCGTGCGAAAAATAGAGTGTTCTCCCCGATGTCTATCCTGTACTCGACCCTAAAGGAGTACTTATTTCCGCTAATTGCGAGAAGCACGTTCTTTGATGCCTGAAACACCTGCCAGGCAGGCTCTCCCGGGTTGACTATGAATCCAATGAATAGTGGATTCCTTGAAGCTATGAAACTGTTCTTCAGCCTGACTTCGGCACCGCTTTCGTTTCCCGGCAGGATCAGGGTGATCTCCATTCTGCTGCGAAATATTCATTGAGTAATAAGAAGTTATGCAGCATATTAACATCCCAATCCCCCTTCCCAAAAAGCATTATAAGTTCCGCAGCATGAGGGAAATCCCGTAAATCAGTTGAAATAGGTGGTGATGTGCTTTGAATTCCGTTAATGAATGCAGTTCGTGTGGAATCGGGCTTGTGGAAAGGGATTACTCCGTTTTTGCATGTCCGAGCTGCGGTGAGTCCGAGTTGGGAAGATGCGGTGAATGCAGAGAGCATTCAACTTCCTACGTCTGCCAGAAGTGCGGTTTTGTAGGGCCGTAGGTGCAGCATTGGGCGACGTGGCTGTTGTTTTCAGGATACTTCCTGAAGATGTAGATGTTAATCTGGGAGAACTCGAACAGAGAATCCGCGAGTCCGTGTCGAAGGAGTGCGAGATTAACAGGATCACGGTGGAGGAAGTGGCGTTCGGGCTTAAGTCGCTTCGTCTGGAAACCATCCTGAAAGACGAGGAAGGGAAGATTGGCAGTGTCGAGGACATAATGAGGGGCATCCCCGGGATTTCACAGATCGACACCGAAGACGTGACACTCGTGTGACCATCTATTGGCCGGGCGTTTTATCTTGCGTATTTCTACTGTATCTTGTATTAGTTTCCATATTTTTCATCGCGTCTTCCTTGCCAAGGTACAAGCCTAGACAGTTCAAGACTGTGAATCTTGCCGTCAGGGTGATAATTCCCTGCAGGGGACTGGATCTGGAGCTTAAGGCTAACCTAGAGTGCATAAAAAATCAGGACTACTCAAACTTCAAGGTTGTGGCCGTTGTGGACTCAGAGGATGATCCTGCGACCCAGGCAATAACGGACGCGGGTCTAGATCATCTGGTCGCAGGATTCCAGGAATACTCGGGAAGCGGAAAAGTCAAGGCAATAGCAACGGCAATTACGAAGGCCACGGAAGACGTGATCGTCATTGCCGATTCGGACATTACCGTAAGAAGGGACTGGCTATCGTTCCTGGTAGCTCCTTTCTCTGACCCGTCTTATGGCGTGTCAACCACTTTCCCCGTGTTCAAGCCCGTGGCTGGATTCTGGTCACGATTCAAATCAGTTTGGGGGCAAATCGGGCAGGGAATGATGGAAACTTCTCTCACCAGGTTTGGCTGGGGTGGTTCACTGGCCTTCAGGAAATCGTTGATCGAGGGAAAATTGGAAGAGTTCCTCGGGATGGTTTCGGACGATACCTTCCTTACACGTAAGTGCAATGAGGCTGGACTCGCCATATACTACGAATCAAGGGCTGCTCCATATATACTTTCTAACGAAGATTTCAGCCGGTTTTCGGAATGGAGCAACAGGCAAACTGCTTTACTCGGTACCACCGGAAGGGGGATAATAACGGTCGGCATAGCTATCTACCTCAACCAGTGTCTCTTATACGTCAGCGCAATTGCTCTTACCATTATCGTGTCGCCCCTCTATGCCTTGTTTCTGGCACCATATGCTCTGGCCGTGATCGTGTCTTTCCGCAGGATACCTTTCAGATTTCCTCTCTTGGTGCCGGGGACGTTCCTGCTCCCTTTCGTGTACGTGGCAAACCTGATCACCGCGTCCAGGATGAAAGAAATTACGTGGCGGGACAGGACCTACTCTCTGCACGGCGGAGGAAAAACCAAAGTATAATATTAGCCAATTCAGTACATGTCTGACAAAAGAAAAACCTTTGAATATTAATTGGAGAATGGCAAATGCCTGTTCCGTATAGGATTACAATCAGGGTGGCACAAGACACGCTTCGGAAGCTAGAGAAGCTGGTGGAGAGTTATGATTACGAAAGCGTATCAGACATCATCAGAAAAGCAATTGATGAGTTTGTAGACAGGAATTACCGCGAGAAACCGAAGAAAGTTGACGTTATGATACCACGCAAGGTGCTCGATACCCTGGCCGAGGATCTCAGTTCCCGGTCTTCCGTGTCGCTTGACGATCTGATACGAGCCGTGCTCAGGGAATATACCTCGCGGCAGCTGGACAAAGAGGCGCAAAGGCTGACCTCTTCCGAATCCGACGACATTGAGGGACTCGACGAATAGATTTTTTACCAGCGGAACTCTAATACCACAAGCATGGTCGTAGTAAGGACATCTCGCCCTGAACTTGAGAGTGACTTTCCTGCCGGTACTCTGGAATTAATTCGCAACGGCGTGGAGACCTTTGGGTACTCAGTCGAGGTTTCCGGAGACGACGTCAAGATTGAACTCAATCCAGACAGGCTCGACCTTTGTTCGCTGGATTCATTGGTCGAAAGTCTCAGAATCTTTTACTCCAGCGGAACTGCAAACGATAAATTTAAATTTCACAGAAATTCAATATTTTCAGCATCTCCTGAAGCTTATGGGCTGAGATCAGTTGTGGGAACGCTTATCGCGCGGGGCAAGCCAATCGGCAGTGGACTGCAGAGGCTTATCACCTACCAGGAAAAGATCCACGATACGGTTGGGAAGGGAAGATCTCTCTCATCAATAGGTATTCACGATATGGACAACATCGTCCTCCCATTTTCCATGTCGTCCGAGGAGAATCAGATCACCAGAATGACCACCTACGACGGAATGGATGGAACCTTGCAGGACATACTGGAAAAGCACGAGGTCGGCAGGAAATATGCATCACTTATCCCCTCGCCAACACATTCCCCAGTAATAAGGGACGCAGAAGGCAGGATTATGTCTGTCCCGCCTGTCGTCAACGGCGTTGTTTCCAGAATTGCCGGGTCTACACGCAACTTCGTCGTGGACGTGACCGGCACAGACATCCAGGCAGTCAAAAACTCCATGTTTCTGCTGGCAAGATCCTTCTCCTGCATGCGCTATTCCGTTGAACTGTTTCCTGTTCTCTCGAACGGGCAGAAGTGCAATCTGGAAAAGTTCCACTTGAGGGATGTCAGGATCTCACAGGGATCAATAGAAAAAGCCCTGGGCACGAGAATTTCAACCCGGGAATCAATGAATGCCCTGAAGAAAATGGGATATCTCCCCCCCTCCGGTCGCAGTTCGGATCCCCCCAGGGTTCCAGGGTACCGAATTGATGTTATGGGTGAAATTGACGCGATTGAAGATATCATGAAAGCTGTTGGCCTTTCAAATATCCCGGAGAGGGCCATGCACTTGAGCACAACGGGCGAGTCTGACAATGCGAGGGATTTTGCCCAGCTCTGCAGGACTGTTCTCGCAGGTGCGGGGCTGCAGGAAACAAAGTCGTTTGCAATCACTTCTGAAAAGTTCTTCCGGGGTATAGGTTCAAACTCCGGATATGAAGTCTTGAATCCAAAGAGTGAGGAGAGTTCGGTGTTGCGTGATAAGTTGTACCCGAATATGCTGAACCTTCTCAGGATTAACAAGAGACGCCCTTTGCCCCAAAGAATATTTGAAATCGGTGACGTGGTGTCTGGCGGAACACAGGAAACACACCTTTGCGTTATGATTGAGGACAGCATATCAGATTTCAGTGTTATCAGAAAGGAAATGGACTATTTCATTGGCAGAATTGCTGCAGGCGAAGTGACAGTCCATGGCTCTCCCGTTGCAGGCCTAATCGGCGGAAGATGTGGCACCATAAAACTGGATGGAAAGGGCATCGGTGTGATAGGAGAGGTTCATCCGGAAACACTGGAAAGATTTGAACTGCAAAATCCGGTATCAATGATGGAAATAACACTGGAAAAACTCTATTTCAACGGGCCTGTGTAAAGGATCCTGGCAGATTTCACTGGCACAGTGATGCCCAGTTTGTTCAGGTAACGCGTGAATGCCGCGAAGCTTCTGTCTATGTCAAAGTTATAGTGGCCCATTGACTCACCGACATCCTTCTCATAACCACAGAAACCGATGTCCTTGATATCGGACACATCATACGCGATTTCGCCTGTTCCCGTGACCACGTCTTTCACCTCGTGGACGAGGCTGCTCCTAGTCACAACCCCGCAGCACGGAAGTTCTCCAAGAAGCTCCTGGTAGGTGGCAAGCTCTACCACTGAGGCTTTTCCTCTCAATTCTGAAGCAAACGGCTCCCAGATGCATATGTTTCCATACTTACCCTTCTGAAATTTCCTCATTCCGGTGCAAGGATCAGAAAAAGGTACTAGCCGGGAGATGGAATTGGAATCCTGCAGGTAATTCCTGAGCATCAGGACCATAGTTGACACCTCCGTGCTGAGCCAGGCCTGGTCTCTGTTCAGCGTGCTACGAAATACGGATGCACCGCCAGAGGCAATCAGGTGCAAGATCCTTACGTCCGCATATGTAAGCGAGGAGATCGCCGTGGTGTACAGGGGAGCAAATGCTATTTCAAGCACTCCGGCTCTGAGGTCAGACAACAGGGAAATCGCATCTGCGTACACATAAACATGCGTCTTTTTTTTCAGGACGGCAGCATTTTTTTTCACTCCATGTAAGACTGGAAGATATTCTGACGACCTGAGCAGACCAACGCGAAGCACTCCGCTTATTGGGAAGGGGTAGTATCGTGATGACCAGATTCTCTTAATAGACCCAGGCCCGAGGGTTCTGACGATCACGCCTTCCTCTTCAAGAGCCGTGAGTGTTTCGGACAGGTAAGATTTTGAGATGCCCAAGAACTCGTACATCTCTTTCTGAGTTATCCCCTCTTCCCTCCTGGATTTTAGGTGCGCAATGATTCGGTTCTCGGTGCTTCCTCTATAACGACCCAAGTTGTGGAACCATCATTTGGACGATAAAAGATTTATCCTATTAGGGATAATATGGGTCGCCAACAAGTATGCACATGATAGAGACCAGGGGAACTGGCGATCTGGTGGGCCTTCTGGAAATATTGGAAGATATGGGAAAGGCCGTGGATATAGCAAGGCTGGACGATTCCCTGGACGAAGAGAGGACTACTCTGATGAACCTTCTGAGGGATACCCAGGCCCTTGATCTGGTGGAGATAGCCAAGGGGGACGTAGCCCTGACAGAAACCGGAAAGAAATTTCTTTCGGAGGGTATTGAAGGAAGAAGGAAGATCATTGGAAAACAAATCAGAAGGGTTGAGCCATTCAATACTCTCCTGAACTCCCTTAAGACCAAGAACCGCAGGGAAATGACCAAGGAGGACCTCTTGAAATTCATAGAGGAAAACTTCCCATCCGACAACAACGAGAAGACATTCGGTATTGTTGTGAACTGGGGACGTTATTCAAAGCTCATGGAATACGACAGCGATTCGGAAACTCTATCGTTAGTTTCCTGAATAAGCGCGATTCGTATATTCTTCAGTATTTTACGCTTTCCACTGCAAAAGTAGTATTTTATAGAGTGATTGCATTACGCTTCCCTAGGTTAGGCTTTGATGGAAGACGCTCACGAATCTTCGCTGCAAAGATTGCAGAATTTTTTTGGTCGCAACCCGGAAGTGGCAATTCTCGCACTCCTTATGACACTCTACCTGTTCCTTGCGAACTATTTCTCGGTTTCCTCTTCCCTGGGTGCCGGGCTGTATGTTTCGGGGGGAAGTGATCCATACTACAATTTCAGGTTAATCTCCACTTTTATCCAGGACCATCACTGGATTTACTACGATTATTCTCTAAATTACCCAATAGGCGCTCTAAATCCGAGGCCGCCTTTCTTTCACCTTTTCATAGTATTCATAGCTGAGGTGCTGGCGCCTTTCATGGGCGGTGCTCTGTATCCGGCGAAACTCACATTCCTTGAATTTGACGCGGTCTTCGGGGCGCTCCTGATCATCCCGGTATATCTCATTGCGGCTGAGGTCTTTGGGAAAAAGACCGGGGCGATCGCTGCGATACTGTACACATTGATGCCCAGCAACCTTTCCTCAGGGGTCCTGTCGGATGGAAGAATGCATACTCCAGAACTAATATTTGCCTTTTTTACCATTTATTTCTTCGGAAAGGCCATAAACACCATGTCCAAAGATTTTCTGGGCCCCAGCTTGCGTGAAATTCGGAAGATGCCATCTGCACTAATGGCATATCTCGCAAATAACCGGCTCGGTTTGATATATGGTGCCCTGTCTGGCGCTTCTATGGGGGGGCTGATGCTTTCCTGGCAGGGATATGCGTACATAGAGGCCATAGTGCTGATTTACGCGTTTGTACAGATTATAGTCAACATTTTCATGAAGCGTAGTTTTGTCTACATCAATGTCCTGACAATTCTGTACGTCTCCATTTCGTTTCTGATGTCGCTCTACTATTATGACGGAGTCTCAACTGGATTCGCCAATTACTGGTACTACCCGGCCCTGTACCTCGGACTCGGTGTTATCCTGTTTGGATTATTTATGTCCCTTTTATCTGGAAGACCCTGGCTCCTGAGTCTTCCTTCATTCGCGATCGTTTTTCTGGCAATCATAGGTGCTGCTGAGGTTTTCAAACCTGCACTACTTCAGTCCCTGCTCAGTGGGGAAGGCTACTTCATAAAGTCCAGGGTATACGCGACAATTGCTGAGGCTGCTGCCCCACAGCTCGGTCAGTACATTTCCGGATTTGGCGCCGCGCAATTCATCCTGGGAATGGGGGGAGTCGCTTATCTTGCGTATCAGTTCGTGAGGCAGAGAAAGGATACCCAGACGTATCTCCTGGTGTTTTCACTTGTTTCTATTTATATGAGCTTTGCTGCGGCACGGTTCAACGTAACCGCAGCTCCTGCATACGCAATCCTGGGGGCAGCCTTGCTTTCCTACTTTATCGGGATTCTCCAGGTGGACAAACAACTATCCAAGAGGGATACTACAAGAACCGGTTTCAGAAAGCTCAAGGGCGGGCACAACTGGATTACTGCACTGTTCTCGATATCGATAGTTGTTCTGCTGGTAATACCATCGGGCTTCGAAACCGTAACTTCGGGGGTTCCTGCGAATTCAGCAAACCCAATAAATCAACAAATTTACAATGATTTGCCGTCGTTCCTGAAGCCTGCGAATTATTCCTCGTCCAATCCGCAGTTTGCTGGGGCATCAGGGTTTTTCATAACTAATTCAACCACACCGCTGTCCCGGGCATTTTCGTGGCTATCGACGCAAGATACGAATGTGCCTATGAACCAGAGACCGGCATATGTCTCGTGGTGGGATTATGGATTTCAGGAGATGTCACAGGGACATCATCCCAGTGTTGCCGACGACTTCCAGCAGGGATATGAAGTTGCAGGCCAGGTACTTCTAGCACAGAACCAGAGCCAGGACATATCCCTTTTCACTGCACGTGTCCTGGAAGGAGCATATGTCCACAGCGGTTCCTCCTATAACCAGACCATAATGAATGCTTTGTCCCAGTACCTCGGCTGGAAAGAGGCTAGTAATATATCCCGTATTGCGGCCAACCCGCTCGGTTTCTCGAACCTGATCTCGGAAAACCCCAAGGAATACGGTCCATTCATTTCAAGCATTTCCAGTGAGAATGCATATTTTGCCCTCGTCGCAGGGCAGCTCTCTTATATGTACCCAACTTCCACCATCGTCAATCTTTACACTTTACTGGAAAGAATTACGGGTTACAACATAAAATACGTGGGAATCGATCACTCCCTTATTCCCCTGTCTGGAGGAAACCCCGGCATATTTTATGCTCCGACGTACCTTACGGATAGGCCGAGCTATACCAGCAACGGTGAAGTCGTTCCATATAATTACTATCAGATCACGGCAATAGTTGCCAACGGATCAACTTATTCACTCAACAAACTTCCAAACGGTGCGGTTCCCGTGAACTATAATATAAATTACAAACCGGACTTCTACAACACTTCCATATATCGGTTCTTCTTCGGTTATTCCCCATACGATACAGGGAATACTTCGGGTATTCCAGGACTCACGTTCGGGCAGGGCACATACTCCATAATGCCCGCGCACAACATGAGCCATTTCGAAATCCTTTACATGGGAATCCCGTGGAATCCTTACACGAACTACCAGAACCATACTGGCGCGTGGCAGATCATTCCATTGCAGCAGGCCTACTATTATCACACGAAGAATATTGGTACGACATACATCTTCCCGCCAACAAACCAGATTGTCAGCGGATCGGATACGATTGTGGGGTACTATCCGGGAGCCACAGTCACCGGCAGGGTTACGTTGCCCAATGGGCAGCCTGACGGAGGCATATACGCCACACTTTTCGACCAGTACGGAATTCCGCACGACACAGTTGCCACGAATGCCAATGGATATTACAACCTTACAGCAGTGCCTGGAAATGATACCCTGCTTTTCAGCACTGGGAAGTATAACAAGGTATTCGACGCTGGAACCACCTCGCTTCAGTACAGCAAGGTTTATGTGAGTCAGGCCCAGGCCGAAAGAACCTCACTGGGGGTTAACTCTAACGACGGGTTGCCCAGTTATTTCATAGTGAAGAATTTTCAGTTACGATCCACCAAGGTCTCCGGGGCTGTAGAGTTTCAGTTTCAGGCTGCGCCTTACCAGAAAGGAGAAAAAGTAGCTCCTGACTTTACCAGAACCATTGATTCCGGGTCCGTCACTTTTTACAATGCATCCAATGACGTCTCGTTCTCGGTGCCCATTGTGGGAGGATCTTACAATTTTGCGAATCTTCCGCTTTACAACTACTCTGTTAACATAACCACGGGCGGGTCAACGTACAGTGGGATTAACAACATTTTAGTCAGCAACGGATTGACCCTGAATCAGAACTTGATCATTGAGAAAAACTCTATCTTTGTCAGCGCGCAGCTGGGTGCCAAAAGTCTCCCTGATGTACGTGTAGCGTTGCAAGGTCCGTCAGGAACCGCGTATAATGTCACGAATGCAACGGGATTTGCAAACTTCTGGGTTAACCCCGGCACCTATGGCATTTACCTATCAGACAAAGGCCTGGTATCTGGAATCCAGCAGGCTACCTTCGCGGCATGGAATCTGAATGAGACCGTGAATCTTACCCCTTTGCCCACGGCGACAGTTAGTGGAATTATTGGTGGGATTAGCAGCCCGACGGGCATCCAATTTTTCCAGAATGGCGTAACAGGGACCTCTTGGAACACAACAACTACTTCGAACGGGTCATTTGCGATCTCTCTTCCGCTGGGAGTATATACTCTATATGCCGTACGTGGAAGCAGCGTTGCCTTGGATAGTTTCATTCTGAATTCATCCACCTACATTTCAATGAGCCTTTCGCAAGGAGTGTTTGTTAATCTCACTGCTGGTGTCCCAGGAAATGGGACGTTCAGCGGGTATTATGAGATAATTGGATCAGATGGGTGGCTTCAGGATTATTACCTAAGTCCGTACAGTCAGACCTCTATCCTTATTCCAAAGGGTACCTACACGGTAGAGTCCCAGGGTGTATCGGTGGGTGTCGTTTATTCGAGAACGAAAGTCATCAGCATCTACTCCAGTATTTCGATGAATATAACCATGAATCTAAACGCAAACCTGTCCGTGTCCGTATATTCTTCAACAAGCGGTGGAACGAGCCTTTTGGATTCCGGTGTAATTGAAGTGTGGGGAGGAGGAACGATGTACTCCTTCCAGAGAGTACCTGCATCCGGAACGGTAGCATTGTACTACCCATCTTCGATAAGTTCGGGGCTCCGGGCCGTCTATGTCAGTCCCTACTTCTACACTTCATCAGCGTCGGTATCGTCACCTGCAATTGCAGTCCACGCGAGCCTTCGCACGTACCAGATTTCAGCGGACCTGCTGATTGGAGATGGGATTGCCAACTATACCGGAAATGCTAGACTTTCGGGTACGTCTAACTACTCCATTCCAATGACAGATGGGACGTTTTCGGGAAGCGTTTCCCCGGGAATTTACACTCTCGCATTCTCAAGCAGTGAGGCATATCTGGATCCAACGCCAGCACTGATTGCAGTTCAG
This sequence comes from Thermoplasmatota archaeon, assembly GCA_023487205.1. Taxonomy (GTDB): domain Archaea; phylum Thermoplasmatota; class Thermoplasmata; order Thermoplasmatales; family Thermoplasmataceae; genus JAMDBT01. Next base: position 12,810 of record JAMDBT010000035.1, on the reverse strand, counting down.
GGGGCGAACGAATCTACTAACATACAGGTAAGCGTAGACATTTCCGTGGGCGTGAATGGCGCAACAAACATTACCCTGTTCAATGCCACTGGAACCCGGTTCAGCAAGGCAGAACCGGTTCCAATCGGTAACTATACTGTGTATGCTTCGGGGCCCTCCGGATCTGCGATCAAGGAACTTAGCCTGAACAAGAACGCCACACTTTCCTTACCGTTCGGCACCTCGTACAGCGTGCAATTCACGAACTCCAAGAGCATCCAGAGTGGTAATTATTACCTCAATTACGGAAACGCCAGGCTCAATCTGACTGGTGGCTCCTACAGTCTTCCCGGAGGTTCGTATTCGGTCCTGTTCCAGTTCCTGGAATCCAATCGCTCTGGAGACTTCAAGATACTCGGAACGACACTCTTTTCCGTGTCGGGCGCAGAAAGGATTAACGTAAGCGTTGCTGCGAACAAATTCATTGATTACATGGATGGATATGCGCTGAATGGCCTCGCTGTTGTTCCCTATACCAATGTAACCGTTCTCAATTCAAGCGGACTCTACGTTAACTCCACGATAGCTAACGCAAGCGGATGGTACAGCGTGGGGGTTATGTCGGGATCGTACTCCATCTATGCGATCAATCCCTCTGCGGGCACGATATTCACCGGAACTGACCAGATTTCCGCTTTCTCTGGAACAAATCCGCTCAATTTAACAATGAGTCCGGGTACGGTGGCAGGTATTGCGGTTTCAGTAGGTACCAAGTTGATCAATACTGATGTGACTATAATTAGAGGCAACTTCAAAATGATGATCAACAGTTCCGTCGGAAGCATATTCCTTGGATTGCAATCTTATGGATTCTCGGCATCCGAATCATACAATGCCACCTACGACGGTGTTAATTTCACCACGACGTACCAAAGTGACATTACTGCTGTCGTGTCATACGGTACGTATATCACATTGGGCCTGCAGAGGAATTACGGATATGCCTTCGACTTGGGCCAGCTTGCCGGGCCAAAGTCTAGCGTTCTCCCCGGGTCAGAGGCAAACTTTACCTTTTACCTGAACAATACGGGCAAATCTTTTGCTAACGTGACATTTTCCTCGGGAAACGGTTCGTGGGGGATGGTCTTCAACAAGACCACGTCTAAATCCATGTCACCCGGTAAGAACATAACGGTCAACGTTACGGTCAACATCTCCAGGTATGCCCCGGCAGGTAAGGATAGCATCCCGGTTACGGTAAATTATGGGATTGACAATTATACCGGCGACTTGAGCGTTAATGTAGTTCAGGTTTACAATTTCACGTTGACGACAATCAATACTGTGGGAGAGCCTCACCAGAAGGACATTTATGTTCAGTTCCAGGTAGGGAACACTGGCAATGGAAAGGAAACTGTAAACTTATCCGCGAACAAGTCACTGTATACTGGCTGGAACCTGAGCTTCTCATATAATAACATCACCGAGTCGAAACTGACATTGATAATGAACCAGACTGCCACAGTTTATCTCGTTCTTTCGCCTAATGGGACTTCCCAGTCTACTCCGCCGTCCGTCACCGTCTATGCCACTTTGCAGAATTCCACGAAGAGTCTTCACCTTATTCCGCAATATCCTAATATTCCCGTGCTCACGACATATCCCACCGGAAATTCCGTGATTGCCAATTATAGTGGAAACCCGGAGATGACGCTGTTCATAGGCATAATCATCACAATCGGTTCCGTGGTCGGTGGCCTCGTTGTCGCAAGCATACGGGGGCGGAAAAAGTGAATCCCGCTAAGATCATAGTCCTCCTGGCGGTTTCGTTATTTGCTTTTGTTCCTGCGATCGCCGGAAGCACTGCGGCCGCAACGCCACATCCAAGCATATTCCATGCGACCACCACTGCACCAGCTTATGTGTACACCGGGGAGAATTTCAGCCTCTACATCAACTGCACCTACGGCTGGGCAAACTACAGCGTCACAGTCTACACCGCAGGGTACAATCTCACGGGGATTAGTCCAACTACTACCAACCACTCTCTCAGTCCGAATTCTCCGTATTTCAAGGTAAACGTGGTATCTCCTGATGCCGCTCAGACCCTCATTATACATGTTGTAGCCACAGCCACAGTTGGCGGCGATTATGTGGTTTCCAACAGCACAGTGCTGGTTAATGTTCTGAGCCCGATTGTACTTCACGCTACTCTGACCAACAACGGACCCGTCGCCATTTACAACTTTACCGTTATGTTCTATATCGACGGGACTCAAGTTGCAGAGAAGACCGTCCCAAGCCTGGGGCCATATGGTTCTGAAAACATTACCATGGACTTGGCATACCCCAGTCTTTCCGATGGTGAACACACAATATCAGTCAAGGTCAGCAATTCCCAGGTTTCGGCTACGGGCAATACCGCGTTTTACTACGGGACTCCACCCAACTACGACTGGATCTACTACCTGGCTGCGGCCGGTATAGCTTTTGCGATACTCATTATTCTTGGCGGGGGGAAAAGGAAAACCAAGTTCAGCATTCCGAAGTGGCGGAAGAAGAAATCCTAGGCGCCGAGCACTCCCCTTATCGTAATAAAGTTCCTTTCTACGAAGTTTGCCCGCTTTTTCTGTTTCCTGCCAGCGCCGTCAGGGAGCGCCACCGCCATCGCTATTTTCGCAGCGGAAATGGCATTGTTCTCGTTTCTGTACTTAATTGTGGTTCCTGACTCATCGACCTGATAGGTCAGGACATTCAATCCTTTCAATGATGATATGATGGCCTCCCTGTTAGGTCGGTCCCCATTTCCAATTCTCACCACCACATCCCGGTAAAGGTAGTGATTCAGTATATCCCCGACTTCCGCTGCCAGTGCATCAATACCGGGACACTCTGTCGCTTCCGTGAGGACTCCGTCGCACACAACAGCAAGCCCCGGCCTGGGACCCGGATCTATCCCCACCACAACCATGGAGAAAGCACTCTTGCCGAGGAGCCTGGCAAACGCGAATCTAACCGCCTTTCTGGGATTATAGAACCTCTCCTGCAGTGATCCATAATCCGGGTCCTTGAAAGAACTCAGCACTATGACAACATCCCCGGAAAAGGCATGCGGATGCTCAAGGCTCACGAAGGGAATCCCCCATCTCCTAAGCAGGTCAATAACATCGCGGTAAAACTTGAAGTCCTGGGTATAGACACCCACCCTTCTCATTCGATAACTTATTGCAATTTCACGTTTAATCTTTTGCCGGATTTTCCAGATCATGCCGGAACCCGGCGTGGCCTGCAATAGGAAATAAGCCGAGGAAACGGAATTTCTCCATTGCATCGAGGGCTATCCGTGGGTTCAACGACCGCAATATTCTGGTAAATGTCGACAACGGGAGTGACGAACTCAGGCAGCAGCCTTAGGATCCAGCTGATCCTTCACTATTGCGTTAGCCGCGTGGATAAATTGTGATTCTTTTCCCTTCGGGATTGTCGCACCGGCAGCGATGTCGTGTCCGCCACCGCTTCCTCCAACGGTCTCTGAAGCACTTCGCATGACAACGGATAAATTCAGCCCTTTATTGACCAATTTCCTCCCGGCGCGGCCCGAAACTTTTGTTATTTCGTCGCTAACATTGAACCCTATGAGTGGCTTGTCCTGTGGAGCGAGGTAAAGGGCCAGAAGACCGCTAATGGACCCAGCCATTTCGGATTCCGGGGCATAGAAATATCTCAAATGCGATTCTTCGAAAAGTTCCTTAAAAGCGCGGTATGAATAGTCAATGAGTCTGCTCTTGTATTTGCGCCAGTTGCTTACACACTCCCCTCTCATTGATTCGTCACCAAGAAAGAACTGAACCGGAATGGCATTCTTGTCAAGCTTGGCGTTCCCGTCGATGATCGAACTGATTTCCTTGGAGGAAAAATCGATTCCGGGGAAAGTGTAAATGTCCGTTTCCAGGTACACAAGAGCTTCCGGGCCGACCCCCTGTGAAATTAACTTAACCGCAAGCAGCTTTTCCAGGGATCTCTTCTCGTCTTCCGTAAGGTCGACGGCTTTCCTGTTAGGGTCAACTTTCGCCTTAAGGAGCAATTTCTTTGAATTTTCAGCGTTGCCGGAAATACTTTCAAAGAACGGGTCCGTAGAGTAGGAAAGGGATTCCACCATGTCTTTCCCCTCAAGGTTCAGCGTTCTTGCCTTCTTGTACTTCTGGCCATATTCCTCTATCAACCTGACATTAAGTCCGGAGAAACCACCGATGTCCTGTTTGTCCGCAATCGCGCCAGAGAGGAAAAACGGAAAAAGATCGCTGTTCTTCTCGTTGAGGGCAAGGGATGCGATATAGGCCATTGTTGCCCCGCACGCCCCCCTGGTCCCGTCAATTCCGTGGTTCCGGGCATTGATATTGAGAGCTTTGTACGAACCTTTCTGGTAGAAATGGTGGTCCAGAATCGCAAGGTTTTCCTTTTCAGGCACAAACCTGCACTGTTCCGATCCTGCGTCAACCACAACAGTGAATGTGTCCGGATACTCCTCTATCCTCTCCCGAAAATTGCTCCCGTCAAGATTCTTGATGTAGCTCAGGTGGATCTTCTTCTTTTCCCTGATCAACGCCTTGGCAAGCACAATGGCAGCGCTGGTTCCGTCACCGTCATAATGGGCGATGACCCTGATAAATTCCTCTTCTGATATTTTGTCTTTCAGTGTCCTAAGCTCGTCGATAAGCTCCTTTTCCAGGACTCTGGAGAGCATCTAGAGAACCTTGGAAAGACTCCATTCGGCTGAAAGGTAATTATTTCGCTTGTAGTACTTGACCAACCTTTGAATCTTGGCCATGATAAGATTACGGTTCCTTGAAGCGGCAGTGTCTGCCCTGTTCAACCCAATGTGCCTGGAAATACTCTTGTATTTTGATATCAGACCCTTCAGGTCCTCCGGGATATCGTCTCCAAGCTTGTTCTGGTTCAGAACGGTGCCCAGCTTCTTTCCAAGCATGACCTTGGTGCCTGGCAGGCCATATTGATCTCTTAGCCTCATTCCTACGACAGACTTTGAGAGCCCCTCCCTCCTAAGCGAAAGCACAGTCTGCGTCACTTCCTCCGGTGTCGCGGTAACCCAAGCGTGATCGGATTCAGAAAATACATTCTTGGATCCGGATCTTCCTCTTTTTCTGGTATGCATCCTTGCCATTAGTTTATCTCCGATGGTTTGACCTGATTTCCACTCTATTAATGTATTTTATTACAGCAGGTGAAGTGATCGTTCATACTGCGCTACAACCTCGGCACTTACCGACCAGACAACCAGTTCCTCAGGGAAGATAGAATACTTCTCATTGACCTGGCTCACGTCAGATCGAAAATCCCCCTCTGAGAAACCGCCTATCACGCAAACCAGATCTGAACTGTCTGAAATGATGGAGGCCAGTGAAGACCTGGTTCCCTTCGGCCACATCATTATCTTGCGCGTATGATCATACCGGGAAAGCAACTGGCTGAGGTCCATTTCCTTGACTTCCAGCAAAACATCGTCCCCAGACCTTATCAGCCTCTTCCTGAACATGTCCTCCATCAGGCCGATGAATCTGTTGTATCCCCGCGGGATCCTTACCTTCGGATTGACAAAAATAGCCAGATTGTTTCTGGTATGAATCACGACCCTGAGTTCGCCAGACTTATTGAGGACAGATTCAAGTGCGGTGATAAGAAAAAAATGCACTATGTCTGGCCTGCCCATCCTGTTGGAGTATCCTGGAAAATGCCTTTCAATGGCGGTGTGCATGTAATTCGAGTCAAGAATCATATCTGAAGCTTTCTTCCCTGACTCGTTTGCCTTGCGCCTTATGGCTGGATCTTCCAGCATCCTGTCGGGGATGGTTTCCAGTTCCGTGTCGGCGAGGAGAATGGTAAGCATTCCTGCAGTAATAGGGGGCTACAAATATAAATTGTGGATAACCTGAGAAACCCGGAAAATCAAGGCTCTACGCGTTATGGATCGTTCATCCTGGGAAGCCTTGTTGCGCAAATATTAATATTCCTGCTGAATGCAGTCGCACTTACTTGGGGAGAGTTGAGAGTTTGAATGGAAGAGTCCTGGCGTTCGTCGACCTTTTCGTAGAATCCATGCTGATCGATGATGTGGTCCGGGAACTGAAGGCGCTTGACAAGGTTTTACAGGTGTACGAGGTAACCGGAGAGTTTGACGTGGTGACCCTTATCGGTGCAGATAATATTGAAGATCTTAGGGATATCTTGAAGAACCGAATTCTTAAGATTAGGGGCATCAAGAGTACGGTGAGTTCTATAGTCCTGAAGATAGACAAAGCGGAACCGCTGAATCCGGAATAGCGATTCCCCGCAATGACACATGGGGGAACCAGGCAAGAAACACGTGCAAGTGGTATTCTATGACTCTAGGTTGGTATTCATTGCTTCAGCTTCATGCGGCAACCAGTGCAAGGTTGCCGGGCGTCCTGACTTTCAGGAGGCATTAGGAAATGAATCCCCTATACGTGATTTTCACGCTATGCATTTTTACAGCAGTCATTCTTTCCGCATGGTTCCTTTCTAATCACCTGTTCTCGGTATTCGGGAAGAGAAAGAGCAGGCTAGATAGAATATTTGACCCGGTTGACAACCTGCTTTTCAAGCTTGGCGGTGTGGACCCAAAGAAGGAGATGACCTGGAAGGAATACTTCCTTAATCTTCTCATCCTGAACGTTTTCCAGGCAGCACTGGCTTTTGTAATACTGAATTTCCAGCTCTATCTCCCTCTGAATCCCCAGGGATTTCCGGACGTAAGATGGGACCTTGCGCTGAATACGGTTATGTCAATAGCCTCCAATACGAATCTTCAGCATTATGCAGGTGAGAGTACCCTGTCCTACCTGAGCCAGATGATGGGCATAACTTTCCTGCAGTTCACCAGCGCTGCCTCCGGACTTTCGGCTGCTGTTGCCATTTTCAGGGGTTTCTCAGGCAAGTACGGAGGCATCGGCAACTTCTACTCCGACTTTGTCAGGAGCCTCACCAGGGTACTGATCCCATTGAGCCTGGTCGCTTCTGTTGTGCTGGTTGGCCTTGGAGTTCCCCAGTCCCTGAACGGTTACCTGCTTGTGAAGACCGTGGAAGGTTCTTCGCAGATGCTCCAGATTGGTCCGGTTGCTTCCATGACTTCAATAATGCAGATTGGTACCAACGGCGGAGGATATTTTGGCGCAAATTCGGCCTATCCCTTTGAGAACCCTTCCCCTATCTCAAACTGGTTCGAAATCTTCCTGATGATGCTGATCCCGACCTCGGTCCCGTTCCTCTTCGGAAAGATGGTAGGCAACAGGAAAGAGGGAAGCACTGTGCTGATTTCGGCATATGCGATCTATGCAATGAACCTGATTGCCGCTTTCGCCGTTGTAACAACCCTTGGACAGGGTATGGAAGTCAGGTTCGGCGCATTTTCTTCGGTATTCTGGACAGTGACGACCACGGCCTTTACCACGGGGTCGGTTAATGCATCCCTCTATGCGTTCAACCAGATCGTCATCACCGCAGCTTTCCTTGGAATGATGATCCAGTCTGTTCCCGGAGGCGTTGGAGTCGGGACCATGTACATGATCATGTACATTGTAATCACGATCTTCATTGTGGGGCTGATGGCAGGCAGAACTCCAGAGTATCTTGGTGCGAAAATAACCCCGAGGGACGTGAAACTTGCGCTCATTGCTTTCCTGCAGCACCCGGTCCTGATACTGATTCCCACGGCGATTGCGTTTTCCACGGGAGCCGCTGCGGCAGCGGGAGCAGGAAACAACCCGGAGGGGTTCATCACGATATTCTATGAGTTTACGTCGGCAGCGGCGAATAACGGGTCCGATTTCCTCGGCACTGCCGGCAACACGGCTTTCTTCAACATTTCCACCGCTGCGGTGATGTGGCTGGGCAGGTTCATTCCAATTGCGTTAATGCTGTCCATTTCCGGAAGCATGAGCAGCAGAATTAGAAACCCCAGTCCCGGCTTGCACACTGACAACCTGACCTTTGCTGCCATACTGGTTGTGAGCATCCTCCTTCTGGCGGTTCTGACTTTTTTCCCGTTCCTGGTGATCGGACCGGTGCTGGCTTACCTGGAGGGACACGTAAATGGATTCTAGTGTGAAGGGTGGGAATGTGACTGGCAGACTGGCCGAAACAGGGGGTCCGTTGTCTGCAGGTTATCTCGGGATCGTGAAGGAATCCCTGGTCAGGCTTTCCCCCCGCAGGCTCCTTTCCAATCCGGTCATGCTTGCGGTGGAACTGTCATTCTTCCTGACACTGATCCTGTCCATTTTCCCGGGGCTTATCCCGAAGGTCACCACCCCTTCCGAGCAGCCGTTTTACATGGTGGTTGCGGTAATCCTGTTCGTAACCGTCTGGTTCAGCACGCTTTCTGATTCCATAGCGGAAGCCCAGATCCGGGCAACTGCATCGAGCCTGAGGAAGATTGAGCAGGAAGTTACTGCAATCAAGCTGGATAAGGACAGGAATCCTTCGGAGGTTTCATCAAAGGATCTCAGGAAGGGCGACATTATCATGATACGGAAGGGAGACCATATCCCAATCGACTGCGAGGTGCTTGAGGGGATTGGAATGGTTGACGAATCCCTGGTTACCGGAGAATCGGATCTTGTGCAAAAGGCACCCACGGACAGCCTCATCGGCGGTTCAATACTGAGGTCCGACACGCTGATAGCAATGGTTTCCGCAAATCCTGGAGAAACATACCTCAGCCGCCTTATCGCTATCGTGGAAAGCTCCAAGAGGCCCAAGACGCCCAATGAGACCGCCATTTCAATACTGCTGCTTGGTCTTACAATAGGCTTCACCATCATCGTTGCAGTGCTTCTCTGGTTTTCGGTGATTCTGCATCTGGGCGTGGATCTTTCGGTGCTGCTTGCGCTGTACGTCTGTCTCCTTCCAACCACAATCGGGGCACTGCTCCCCGCAATCGGGATATCCGGGATAAACAGGATGTCCTCCCGGGGTATAATTGCCAAGTCCGGGAAGGCAATCGAGGCAGCCGGCGACACCGACACGCTCCTGCTGGACAAGACCGGCACCATAACCTACGGGAACAGGACGGCGGTTGCCTACATTCCCATTGGCGGTCACACCGAGAGGGAGGTGGGGGAGGCGGCGTTTCTATCCTCCTGGAACGACGACACGCCGGAGGGAAGGAGCATCATTGATCTCTCCTTCACCAAGGGGTATTTCCCCAGGGAGTTTGCCTCCATTGACAGGGCAGAGGCGATGGAATTCAGTGCAGCTACCAGGATGAGCAGCGTCAAACTGGAGGACGCGGACGAATTTGTTCTCCCCAAGGGGGGAAAAGGCATCCTCCAGAGGAGAAGGATGAGACGCAAGTACATCCGGCCGGATACCGGCGATGAGATTGACATATCCAAGGGGGCGCCGGACGCAATCCGGGAATCAGTGCCGGAATGCCCCAGTGGATACGATGACATGGCATCCGAGATTTCCGCCTCCGGCGACACCGCAATGGCGGTTGCGGTAGGCACGGAAATCGTCGGATTCATACGACTGCGGGACAGGGTTAAATCCGGGATCAGGGCGAAGATCGAAGACGTCGAGATTATGGGGATAACCCCCGTTATGATAACCGGAGACCAGGAACTGACTGCGAGAAAGATAGGTTCCGAGGTTGGAATAGACAGGATTGTTTCCCAGGCAAAGCCCGAGACCAAGATGCTTCTGGTCACTGAGGAACAGAAGGGGGGGAAGATTGTGTCCATGCTTGGCGATGGAACAAACGATGCTCCCGCGCTGGCGGTTGCGGATGTTGGCCTGGCAATGGCGTCAGGCACAATGGCAGCGAAGGAGGCGGCAAATCTCGTGGACCTGGAGTCGAGCCCGGGCAAGATCATCGACGTCGTCATGATGGGAAAGCAGCTCCTGATGACTCGGGGTGCAGTTACAACTTTCAGCATTGCCAACGACCTGGCGAAATATTTCGCCATCGTCCCTGTAATGTTCTCATCACTTCCGGATCTCCAGAGGATCAACATTCTCGGGCTGTCGCCGCACGTTGCAGTGCTGGCTGCACTGATCTTCAACGCGATCATCATACCTCTCCTGATACCGCTGGCTATGAGGGGTGCGCGTTTCAGGCCCCGCAGCACAATGTCCATTTTCCTGAGGAATGCCATGATCTACGGCTTCGGGGGAATATTATTGCCATTTGCGGGGATTGAAGCCATCGGAATCCTTCTGAACCTGATCCCGGGAGGGATTGTATGAAGATACCGGAAAAATTCAGTGCGCCGCTGAGAATGGCATTAGTCTCAATGGTGCTTTGCGGCCTGCTGTTTCCGGTGGTGGTTACCGGAATCGCAGAGGTGGCGTTTCCTTACCAGTCTGTGGGCGAACAGGCAACACTGGGTAACCATACGGTGGGGTCCTACCTGATTGCACAGGAATTCAACGCAAGCGTATTCTTCCATCCCAGGAACGACTCCGCCTCCGGGGTGGATCCGGACATAACGATCTCGGACGCATACTCACAGATTCCGGGGATAAGCAATGCCACGGGACTGTCGAGTGCGATCCTGATGAATACGGTTGACAAATTCGTCCAGTATACGATGATTTCCTTCGGCACCGAATACATGAACGTTCTCAAGGTGAACCTGTACCTGATCAATACCTATCCGGGCATTTATTCACATTATGTCAGCGGCTGATTTCCTCGTTATTGCATTGAATCCGGTGACGGTCAAAGCCATGACGAACGCAAAGACCGCAAGTATTATCCAGGTCAGTACCGGCGTTGCCGCGAAATACTGGATCATGGAAGTTCCGATAATGCTGCCGAAAGGGCTTACCAGGCCGGATATGGCGCCGTAAGTGCCGAAATAGGCACCCCTCCTGTCAGGAGGAGCGATCTTGGAGATGATGGACTGGATCATGGGCATCACCATGTTCTCGCCAAAGCTCATTATCACGGTGATTATGGAAACCTCAGCGAGGCCGTGGAAAATGCCCAGACAGAAGTACCCTATGCCGTAGAGGGCCAATCCCAGGGTAACGGTCTTGTTTTCACCTATCCTCGCAGCCAGCATGTTCACGGGAATTTGAAACACCACGACGATGAGGGTGTTGAGCGCGTACATTGCGGTGGTTTCAATCGGGGAAAAACCGTCAACGGACCCGAAATACAGTGGGATCATGGGGGTGAGGAACATGAGAGTAACCAGCAGCGCGAACGAGAAGACAACAGACGTGGAGATCATTCTCCGGTCAATGGTCTTTCCCGGCTTTTGCAGCTTTCCTTCCAGGGAGGGCAGCGACTCCTTAACCTTCCAGAAATAGAGAATGAATTCGATTACTGACCCGACTGCCGGTATAAGAAAGAATACGGAGACGCTCACGTAGTAAGCCACTCCGGACGCAATCATCCCCACGCCGATTCCTGCGTTGGAAGCAATCCTGCGGTTTCCAAAAACGGAGACTCTCCGTTCAGGGTCGGAGATGTCTGTTGCGATCGCGCTGCTGAACGGTCTCTGCACTGCGACTGCGATCCCCTGCGCGAAGAACGACACAATTATGAACACTATGCTTAGCTGAAGCACAACGGAGAACAGCATCACGGAATAGGAGGCGATTGAAACCCCTATGCTGGAAAGCATCGGAATCCTGCGCCCCATCCGGTCGGCCACACCGCCTGCCCAAAGCGTGAAAGGAACTGCAGCCAATCCCTGGGCAGTAAATATGGCGCCTATCTCCAAATAGCTCATTCCCCCGTACTGGGAAAGGTAAAGAGTCAGCAGAATCCACAGGGGAAACCTTGCAAAGCCGCCTACAAAGCTAGCAACATAAATTGCCAGGAGCGCGGATCGATGGTTTCCCATATTTCGGGGTCATGAAGACCGGGAATATTAAAAGACAGGCTGTAAAAGACCATCCTGTGGAATTATCCAATCCCCTCAGGCTATCCTTCATCGGTTGTACTGCCGTGTTTTCTCCGTGGAGGGTCTTCCCTCAGCCTGCGGTTCCTCTCCAGGATAGGGGTAGTCCTTTTCGTGATCTTCCCTTCGATTACCAGGTCTTCGAGAACCTTCTGGCGGTCACCCGCCTTCACGTACCGGTCAAACCTTCCCTTGAAGGCGCTGTAACCGATTCCATACTTTCTGGCTATGGAAAGGAGGGAATGGCCCTGTGAGATCAATATCTCCACCTCGGGCCACGGAATCAGGGGATACTTGTGTCGGGGGCTGCGCATGAACATCTCGTCAACATCGGATTTCAATTCTCCCTTTTCCTTCAGGTCAGCCAGGATCTTCTTTCTCTTCTCCGTTCTATGATAATTCTTCCACCTTCCGTAAAACCCGGCTGCCGTAATGTCAAGTTCCTTGCAGATCTGGGTCAACCCCAGGCCCTGGTCAAGCATTTTTTCGACACGTTCCCAGGGAATCTCCCCCACATACCTGACGGGAGATTTTCTCTTGTGCCTATTATTACGTACAGTCAGCACATTTTCAAGCTTGGCCATGTACTTTCTGCCCTTCTCGGTGATTCTGTACCTGGTGGCAACAGTCCTCATTCCGGTGTAAATCCTGTCGAACGGTTCTATGTACCCCCTGGTCATCAGTTCGGTCTTATACCAGTAAAGCGACGTTGGTGCTATGCCCGTTTCAAAGGAAAGTCGCTGGAAAGTCTTTGGGGAATGGAAGAATCTGAGTATGACGTAGATTGAGAGGATACGCTTACGGGATTCGTTCCTCTCCTTCAGTTCGATCCCAGATTCCATAGTCTGTTTACATGCAGCCAAAGTATTTATAGTCAGTCATG
>JAMDBT010000033.1:6320-14709 GCA_023487205.1 Thermoplasmatota archaeon | reverse complement strand
CACTGTTGCTGGGGTAGCCTAGTCTGGTAAGGCGCAGGTCTGGAAAGCCTGTGCTCTCGTAGCTCGGGAGTTCGAATCTCTCCCCCAGCGTCCCATCCTCCCATTTCTCAGCGAATTGCGTGATGCTGTATCATTGCAGGTCTTGGGTTTTATCCCCCGGGGTTCCGCAGTTGCCAAGATTATAAGAACTTCAGACTGCTCTCAGTATCTGGAAAGATGGGCGAGATAGAAGAGAAGGTCGCCGGGGAAATCACCATGTCAGAGCATCCTGGCGAGACCATCAGGAAGTGGAGAGAAGAATTCCAGACCACCCTGACGGAATTGTCACTGCAGATGGGTGTTTCTCCCTCGGTACTCAGCGACTATGAATCTGGGAGAAGGCGTTCTCCTGGCGCAACCTCCATTCGAAAGATAGTGAAGGCATTGCTGGAGCTTGACGATCGGAAAGGAGGAAACGTAAGGCGAAGGTACCAGATGGGAGTACCTCCGGAAGCACTGATCGATCTCAGGGATTATGATCACGATATCCTGCTTTCAAAAGCGATGCGTGGAATCAACGGCACGAACGTTACCAGCCTGTCCGTTGACAGGTACATCCGCGGTTATACGGTAATCGACGGCATAAAGGCGGTGCTTTCATTCTCATACCCTGACTATGTGAAACTGTACGGCTGGTCGAGCCAGCGAATCGTGTTCTTCACCGAGGTGAAGCTCGGCAGGAGCCCCATGATTGCTATCCGGGCCCATCCGCTCAAGCCTGGCGCGGTGGTATATGTCCAGGCGGGAAGGGTCGACCCCCTGGCCATAAAGATCGCAGAACTCGAGAATATACCACTCATAACCACTGACCTTCCCGTTGGAAAAGTCTGCGGGATAATGTCAAACCTGATCTGATTCTGCCTCATTCTTAGGGAGTATGCGATCAAGGTACCAGTCGGCATCAAAGGGCATGAAGTCTTCGTAAGCCTGCCCGGTGCCCACAAACAATACGGGTTTCTTGAGCGCCGATATAACTGAAATAATCCCGCCCCCGCGAGCATCCGTATCCATCTTTGTCATTATGATACCGTCAAGGCTCACCTCTGACAGGAACGTTCCGGCCTGCTCAATTGCATCCTGCCCGGTAACGGAATCAAGGACGAGGATCGTGAAGTCGGGCGACGCGACTCTCCTTATCTTCTTCATTTCTTCCAGAAGGTTCCTGTTGGTCTGCATCCTTCCGGCCGTGTCGATCAGTACGTAATCGGCATTCCTGGCTTTGGCGTGGGCAATGGCGTCAAACGCAACAGCGGAGGGATCGCTTCCCTTGGGCTGCCTTATGACGTTAATCCCAAGGTTCTCTCCATGCTTTGCGATCTGCTCAATTGCCCCTGCCCTGAACGTATCGGATGCGGCAATCACCACTCTCTTGCCGCTTTCCACAAAGAATCTTGCCAGCTTGGCGATTGACGTTGTCTTGCCCGTGCCGTTTATTCCAAGGAACAGGATCACAAATGGCTTCTTTCCTGGTTTGAGCAGGTCGGGTTGTTCATTGCCTGAATCTATAACCGACTTGATCGATGTCCGAAGCGCCTGCTCATACTGTGCCACCGTGACCTTTGAAACTTTTCCCAGAGCCTTCATGGTATCGGAGACAAGTTCCGCAGCGACGTCAAATCCAACATCTGATTCCAGCAGTGCTTCCATTATCCGGTCAGGCAAGTTGTCGACTCTGACCACCGCATCCGGGCCGGATCCTCCCCTCAGTCTTTTTCTGAATCCATCAAGCATTTACTGTACCGGTGCTCTTTCCCGAGGAATTCTGAAGTATGGTCAGAAGTGATTCGTAGCGTGTCTCAACGTCCTTCTTTCTCACGTAGAGGGAATTCAGTGATCCCTGTATATCCTTGAGGTTGTCTTCGATCATCTGCCTCGCCTTTTCCCTGGGTTCCTCCTTCAGCACTCCCGATCCCAGTGGAAAAAGAACCTTGTCAAATTCTATTCCCTTGGCACTCACAAAAATTCCCGATCCTATGGAAACACGCACGTCCTTGGAAACTCCAATTCCGTCGTCCCGAAGGATTGCAAGTGTGGAAGACAGTTCTTCTCCTGCCCTTTCAAGCCTGGCAATCTGGTCGTTCACTGAGTCCAGAAGGACCTTTGCATAGTTCGCTTCATCTACAATGTTAACTTTCTGATCGTTTTCCATCGGCATTCCCGTCGAAGTACTTCTTGCTGGCTTTGAGCGCTTCGAGGACTGGCATGGTCTCACCCGATAAATAGCTTATCAGCGCCCCGCCCCCCGTGGAAGCGTGGTTGAACTCCCTCAGCAGACCAAGCATTTCCAGCGCACTGAGGGTATGACCACCTCCGGCAATCCTGAGGCCGCCATGGTTTGCGATGGCCCTGAAAATCTCGGATGTACCTATTGAATAGTTCTCTATCTCGTACATCCCTATGGGGCCGTTGAGAAATATGGATCCTGCTTCCCGTATTTCATCTATGTACTGAACGATGGTATCGACACCCACGTCCGCGAGAACCTGATCGTCGGGAACCTTCGATCCGGATTCCACCCTTTTTCCCGAAGGCTTCATGACAAAATCCACGGGCATAGAAATCTGCGTCTCATGTTTCTCAAGCAGCTTCTTGCATATCTTGATAAGTTCCTGGTGATTCTTGTTATTTTTTACGATAAATTCCTCGTTCTTCTTCCCGATCTGCTTTCCGCTTGCCCAGAGGAAGGCATTGGCTACGACTCCACCCGTGATGATCCTGTCCACCGACCCGGATTCCAGAAAGTTCTTGGCTACGGATATCGACTCGTTTATCTTCGCTCCAGCGAGCACTGCAACCTTGGGGGATTCCTTTCCCTTCAGGAACCTGTCCAGAGACCTGATTTCTCTTTCAATCAGCTTGCCGGAAATGTTCGGGACCACTCTCTGGAATCCAACGAGCGTGGTCTGCGCCCTGTGTATTGAGGGGAAGGCATCGTTGACAAATAGATCCATGAGAGGACTCAGTTTCCGAACTATGCTTGTGCCTTCCATGACTTCTAGGTCATAATCTATTGATACTTCCTCTGAGTAGAACCTGGTGTTCTCCAGCATTAGAATGTCCCCATTGCTCATCTTTCGTATCCGTTCAATTGCGGACGCAGAAAACAGGCTGTCCTCAAAGTCAACAGTCCTGCCCAGGATACGCTGCATTGTCAGGGCATGCCTGTCAAGGCTGGTGAAGTCCTCCTTCCCGGGACGGCTCTGGTGTGCAAGCAAGACCACGCGGGAATTCACGAGCGAATTGATCGTATCGATATGACTGAAAAATCTGGAGCTCCCAATTATCTCACCCGTCTCCGGGTTGATGGGAGAGTTAACGTCAATTCTGAGGAATATGGTCTTGTCTGCCGGGTCTACGTCCTCCAGAGTGAAGAATTCGGCGGGGAGATAATCCATATCTGCTTATCCGCCGGACATATTTCTTATTTTTTGCGAACGAGACGTTAACTGAGGTCGGAATATGGAACAATAAATTGTGCAGGGGTCACTGATCCCCGCACGAATAAACTTAAAAAGTAGGTATCAGCCCATCTGCATGGATACACTGCCCACAACTGGAGTGAAAATCTGTGCCACAAGATTCAGTTCCTGACTCAGGTTGAATGCTATTATAATGTCAGTGGATGAATGAGCGGACACGTTGAAACTGCCGACGACTTTTGCCCAGTTGCTTTCCATGGTGAAGGTATGGTTAACTCCTCCGACGACGACGGTCACGTGCGTGACGTAAAGCCAAATGGCAGTATATTTCTGTGCTGTAAGTGAGATAGAAGCGAACAGCGATGCGTTCGTAGTAGTCAGGCCCAGTATGTCAATGGTCTTGGATGTCACGTTGTAGTAGTTCCAGTTGGACGTTGTTCCGTGGATGGCGACCTCGTCGAAAGTCAGATAAACGGCGCTCACACCAGTCATCGGTGCATCCATTACTTTAACGTTGAGATTCCCCCCCTGGTCAAAGTACTCGTAGTACACGAAGCCTCCAAGCCCGATTACCACGATAACCACGACGAGAGCAGTGATTAGCCTCGAATTCTTCATCGTCAATGACCCCTAAAAGAATAGATATTTCTTTTGGTACAATTTTGGCAGAGAAAAAAGGATTTATTGATTGTATCACTGCAGGCATCACAGATGACCATAGACGATAGAATCACCGAAATTCAGGATAAGATAGAGCGCAAGGTAGGAGGCATTGGGCGGGGAAAGTATACCAGAATCCTTAGAATGGCAAGAAAACCCACAAGAGAAGAGTACATAAAGGTGGTACTGATCACAGGGTTCGGTATCGCGCTTCTGGGTCTGGTTGGATTCGTTATTTACCTGATCCTCGGTGTGTACTTTCCTATACCTTAGGGTGCTTAAATGGATGAAAAAAACCAAACCGGTGCATGGTTCACAATCGAAAGAACCGAGATTAAGGATGGTTGCGGGAGAAGGGTAGAAGTACCCATAAAACTGAGGAACTCTTCGGCATCCAAGCGCAGATTCAAGTTTTCAATTTCTTCCTCGTTCAACCAGAAGGACGAAAAGGTGGAGTGGACAATCGACCTGGACGGCACCAAGGAAAAGGAGGAGGTTGCTTCCTCCCCTGCCGAACCGAAGGTCTATTCCAGTTCCATAGAGGTGGAAGGGGACAGGTCAAGGGCTTTTAACCTTGTCGTGGGAACCCCCAAGGGGGGTTTTAACAGGGATTCTCTGGATCTGAGTATATCGGTAAAGTCCGACGACGGAGTGGATCAGGCTTCCGGAAGGGTATCCGTCGTTCTTGCACCCATGATTGTGACGCTCAAGACCACCCTTGGTGCGGAAATGCAGTTCGCGGACGATCTCATAAACAAGAACCAGAAAGCGAACGAGAGCGGCGCCAATGAAGTAATTTCCGTGATGTCACCAATTGCACTCAAGGGATACGTGTTTGTT
Source organism: Thermoplasmatota archaeon (assembly GCA_023487205.1). GTDB lineage: Archaea > Thermoplasmatota > Thermoplasmata > Thermoplasmatales > Thermoplasmataceae > JAMDBT01. The sequence goes on along the minus strand of JAMDBT010000033.1, from coordinate 9,751 downwards.
GAGACCATGCACCCTGACAGGGTTGCGTTTGCGGCTAAAGGGATCAGGTCCTACAAGGGCATGGTTGAGGGCGTTGTGAAGTTTGACGAGATCAAACACTACCTGACACCAAGGCCTGCAGTGACGGGCCTGGACCTGGGATCAATGGTTGAGCTGATCAGCGGCCCCTTTAAGGGCGAAAAGGCGAAGATCATGAATATAGACGCGGGAAAGGAGGAAGTAACAGTTCAACTCATAGAATCCATGGTGCCGATTCCGGTTACCGTCAAGGCTGAAGCTTTACGGGTCCTGGACCGGAAATAGTCTCATGAAGCTGAAGTCCAGATCCAGGGACACACAGGAAAAGTTCCTAAAGAAGTTGCAGGAACTCCTGAAGGCTCCCGAAATTCTTGTGCCTGAGTGCCTGGAGAAGGGATTCATGTGCCATTTTGAGGCATATTCCTACAAGCTTGCAAAGTACGGACCCGGTGGAGGACTTGCCAGATTCTCAAGATCGGGTGATCAGCTACTTAGGGGATTGGCGGAAACCCAGCGAATCGTGGATTCTGGTTCTGCTCCACTCCTGGGCGTAATCTCAACGCCATTCGGCAACGTAGACTATGGAAAGAAGGGCGACGCTGATCCCGTCGTGCTTGCCGGGATTCACAACTACGACCATCCCATTTACAGGGCGCTCGCCTTCTCCTCTCTTGTGAAGACCAAGGGCGCAACAGTTTACACGTCATCCAATTATTACAGGGCATCCTGCAGGGGAACCCCCCCGGATCAGGAATTCCTCAAGGACGCTCTTTCGGACGAGAGAATCGCCTTCACGGAGATTGATGGGAACATAAACGTTGGAAATTCCCCGGAAACCTTCCAGATAGTTTTCCGGAATGTTCTGAAAATAGTGGTACACGGCGACTCAGACCAGAATACATACTTCAGGATCATGAAGCACATCCTCTCCCGGGATCATGAGAAAGAACTTGCCGTACGGTGCTCAGAATTTTCCGAATATTCCAGCGACATCCCCAAGGACGCATTGGCGAAATACTATTCCAACAAGTCCACGGACAAAGCCTTCCTCTCAGAGGTGATTTCGTGGAGGATAGGGCAGGCTTCAGGAAAGGGAGTCTGCTTCATAGGCAATAAGCCTTATAATTCGCCGGCAGAATTCGTTAAGGACATTCAAACGGAAGGCGTAGATCCCGCGATAATGGAAAAGTACGTTGAACTGTACGGAAAGGGGATCAGACTGGAAAGTGCCAGTTTCCGCAAGCTCCTGGAAATAATCTGGCCAGAATACGGCAACGATATCCTCCGCGACGTTTTTCCAGGAATTACTGATTCGGACGTGGATAGAATGAAGGGGAATCCCCTGGAAATGATAACAAACCACAGGAGGGAATTGAGACGCAGGCAGCTGAGCGAATCTTTCGCAGGGAAGGACTGGTCTCCGGACTCAAGGTTCCTCTTCGATCTCCTGACCACTCTTATCAACGACGGGTATGACGCTTTTGCCCGCCAGGCGGAAAAGAATACGGGAACTTCCAGGATAAGGAAAGCAATCGTCTACGCGGTAGACTCTATTCTGGGCAAGATGGGAGACAAGACCTGGAAATATGGGCAGGCAGAGATCGACATAGGCGAGAACGTCATCCCATGCATGCGGGATGTCGTTCAGGGCAATCTGTCAAACGTTGACAGAATGATCGAGTGCATCAGGGTTTACGTGACCTAGTTCATGTCAAGACACTTCCTGTCAAAGAAAGACTCTGCCGAGATTCACAAGGGTTTGGATGAGGTTGGAATCGCATCCGGAAACAGCAACGTTGAAGTTGAAGAAAACAAGTCGCAGAAATACTATTATCTGAATGGAGAGCCCCTGGCCTTCCTGCAGGACGGATCGGTAATACCTGCCCTGAAGACCCTGGGAAAATACCGTCCCTCCAGAGGGTCGGTGGTCGTGGATGACGGCGCGGTTCCCAGGCTGCTTAACGGAGCTAACCTCTTTGCGCAGGGCATTGTCCGCATGGACCCTGATACAGTCCCGGGAAATCTTGTGTTTATACAGAATCTTCAGGGAATCTATTTTGCTGTTGGAATCGCAACGCGAAGCGCCGCCGATACTATGCAGGACAAACATGGAGAGGCGATCCGGATCATCCACTACGCAGGAGACAAGGTGTACAGGGAGTTCGGTTGATTATGGGAGAGGAGAGGTCTGCTGGAAACGCTCAGTTAAGTTTGGATTTTGATTATAATTATTGTAGAGACAAGATAGAAATCCTACCGCAAATATATTTATATCATGATTTATTTACCATCTGCTTTGCTGATTTTTATGCCCTATACTAAATTCGAGAAAGCCAGAATTATTGGCGCGAGGGCACTTCAGATATCCATGGGGGCACCAGTCATCATTGACGTCCCCAAGGGTATGATTGACCCGGTCGATATTGCAACTCTTGAATTTGAGAATGAGGTCATACCCATCACAATCAAGAGGAGCGCTGGACGCAGCGCGGACACCGAATAGGATTTATTGGGAGTCATATTCCGTTAACGTTGGAAGCGGAGGAATTCGCTGAGTTATTTCTGCAGGTATGCCCCAAACCGTCCAGGGGACGAACTATCAGGATGTCGATGGTCAGGAGCGATGCTGATTATTTCCTGAGCAAGATTTCCAGACCCGCATATCTCAAGCTCAGAACGGTACCCATTGAGAGAAGGTACAGGTTTATTCTTTCTGATCTGACACATGAGGAGTATTCTTTCTTGAAGGCCGATTTCGTGGAGGACGTGGACTTCCTCAGGTTGAGCGACAGGGTTTTCCAGTCGCTCATTTCAGTCGCGTTCAGGAACGGGTTCCAGCTGGAAGGGTTTGAGGCATCAGGAAAGGGCTACGTCAGGTACGGGAGGGAAGAGACCAAATGGGATCATGCAAGGACGTACTCGGAGCTAACGGAACTGGCAGACAGGCAGGTTAAGGCATACGTCCTTAACCTTGGCAACGGAACCGTGAGCGTTACGGCAAGAAAGGACCTCAACTTTTTCGTTACCAGAGCGGACAGGGAATCCGCAAAGCTTGTTTTCCTGCTTGCTACAGATGCACTGTCACAGTCGTCCAGCTTATTCAATGAGCTTTCCGGTTTCAAGCTGCGCGTCCGGAATAATGGTCATGGACCCGAACAGATCAAGCCAATCATCTTTTCTGGTTCCGGCCAAGAAATAGAGGCTTCGCTGGACCGATTAAAATCTGAATTCAACGTCAGGCCCTTGCTGCAGGACCCAATAGACTCCGTGCTGATACTGCAGGACAAGCGCCTCCTGAAGTCGTATATCAGGATCGTGGTCAGGAGGCCATTCCTGATTGCGGTGCCCGAGATCAGGACGAACCTGGAATCCGTAATTGGCATGGTGGAGGCACTTGAATCTGCCGGAGGTGC
>JAMDBT010000033.1:0-5691 GCA_023487205.1 Thermoplasmatota archaeon | reverse complement strand
CTGGTTAGAATTCTTTCCCGCATTGGGATGATAGAGGCTTCCGGTGGACGGATTAGCTCCAACCTCTCGTCTTCTTCATTCAGGAATAGGTTCCATTACCGGTATAACCAGTATCTCGAGAGGATTGGAAAGAAGACTCTGCTTGACTTTGGATCACTCTTCTGAACTTAGCCCTTGAATGTTATCTTGCGAATGTCAGGCAAAGTGACGGGATCGGCTCATAAACCTTAATATCCGCCACCGCTCATTACCGAGCATGGCCTATGAAGCCGAGGACATCTTGAAGAAACTGAAGGAAGAGGACGTGCATTATCTGCAACTGCAGTTCATGGATATACTTGGCAACGTCAAGACCGTGACTCTCCCCAGAAACAGGTTTGAAAGTGCCCTTTCAGAAGGCACGGTCTTCGACGGCAGTTCCGTTGCAGGTTACGCCCAGATTGAGGAATCTGACATGAGGGCAGTCCCGGACCTTGATTCCTTCCTGATGATGCCCGACGGTTCGTCGCAGCGGAAGACTGCAAGATTCATATGCCGGATATTCGCCCCTTCCGGTGACCGGTTTCCCGGTGACCCAAGGTACGTTCTGGAGAAATTGACCGAGGGTCTTCACAAGGAGGGTAAGGACTTCTACGTCGGGCCCGAATTCGAATTCTTCCTGTTCAAGAGGGATGAACAGGGAAACCCAACAAATATTCCCACGGATACGGGAGGGTATTTTGATTATACTCCAATGGACAAGGCCAGCCTCATAAGGCAGGATATCCTGGGCAGCCTTTACGACATGGGGTACTCCCCCGAGGCGGCACACCACGAAGTTGCATACGGTCAGCAGGAAATAGACCTGAGGTACGCTCCTGCGCTTGCGATGGCGGACAGGATCACTGCCCTCAAGAGCCTGATAAAGAACATTGCGCAGAAATACGATCTGTACGCTTCATTCATGCCAAAGCCCATCAACGGGGTTAACGGCTCGGGAATGCACGTGCACCAGAGCATCATGTCCCCGGACGAGAAGACGAACTATTTCTATGACGAGAACGCAAAGTTTGGCATCAGCGAATACGGGATGAATTATCTCGGCGGGATTCTGAGCCACATAAATGAAGCTGCGGCTATTCTCGCCTCATGGGTAAACTCGTACAAGAGGCTGATACCCGGCTTCGAGGCCCCGGTATACATTTCATGGGCGAACAAGAACAGGAGCGCCCTTGTCCGCATTCCTGCGGGAATAGGCAACAGGAAGAGGATGGAGTTGAGGTGCCCAGATCCTGCGGGAAACCCGTATCTGCAGTTCTCCGCAATACTCGCAATGGGCATGGACGGCATTTCCAGGAAGCTGCAGCCTCCTGAACCGGTTGAAAAGGATATCTTCCATATGGAACCGGAGGAGAGGATCGAGTCAAGGATTCAGAGCATGCCTGAAAGCCTTGGAGAGGCACTGCATCATTTCAGGGGTAGCGCGCTCATGAGGTCGACCCTTGGAGACCACATTTTCGAGAATTTCATCACCGTGAAATCCAGGGAGTGGGATGCATTCAGGTCACAAGTGACGGAGTGGGAACTGAAGAGATACCTTCCCGTGCTCTAATTTTCCTTTCCTGACACCAGTCCGGCAAGCACGTACTGGAGGATTCCCCCTTTCCGGAAGTATTCGTATTCCAGCGGCGTGTCAAGCCTGACAATAACTTCCACTGTGGAGGTTTTGCCTGAAGTCGTGGTGTACACTATGCCTGCACTCTTCGGTGCACGGGAATCTGGGAAGTGTATGGTGATCGGTTTTGTGACGTCCAGATCCATCTTTCCGTAGTCCATTCCGTTCCTGAACTGGAGCGGGATCAGTCCCATCCCTACGAGGTTATTCCTGTGGATCCGCTCGAAACTCTTCGCTATCACGGCCCTTACTCCCAGGAAGAATGGGCCCTTGGCAGCCCAGTCCCTTGAACTCCCGCTGCCATACTCCGAACCGGCAATTACCACGACGCTGTTTCCCCTCTTCCGGTATTCCTGGGACGCCTCAAACACGCTTGTTTCCTTTTTTTCAGGCAGAAGTGAGGTGTACCAGCCCTCCTTCTCAGCCAGAAGATTCTTTATCCTGGTATTGGCGAAGGTCCCCCGTATGAGGACTTCGTGGTTTCCCCTCCTGGCACCGTATGTATTGAAGTCGGGAACCGCAACGCCTTTGGCCTGAAGATAGAGAGCAGCAGGGCTTGACTTTGCAATGGGTCCCGCAGGCGATATGTGATCGGTGGTCACCGAGTCCCCCAGCACAGTCAGGGGGTAGCAGTTCTCGATGTCTCTGAACTCCCTCTCCTGATCTGCGGAAAACGAGTCGAAATACGGAGGATCTCTTATGTATGTGCTCTTCGGGTCCCACTGGTAGATTTCACCAGAGGGTGCCCGCACGTCGTTCCAGTCCTTGTTGTAAGATTCAACATCCCGGTATTTCTCCACGAAGGAATCACTGGAAAGGAATTTGGCCACAACCGAATCGATCTCCTGGTCCGAGGGCCAGATGTCCCTGAGGAATACGTCATTGCCGTTGCTTCCTTTCCCGATGGGATCGGTTGTAAGATCGATGTTTATGGTTCCAGCCAGCGCGAAGGCAACCACGAGCGGGGGAGACATGAGATAGTTTGCTGACACGTCCTTATGGATCCTGGACTCGAAGTTCCTGTTTCCAGACAGCACGGACACAACCTTCAGCTTATGATCGTCAATGGCTTTCTGCACCGGATCTGGTAGGGGACCGCTGTTGCCTATGCATGTAGTGCATCCGTAGCCGACGAGGTAAAATCCAATCCCGTTGAGATATTCCTGCAGGCCGGACCGGGAGAGGTAATCGGAAACAATCCTTGAACCGGGCGCGAGCGATGTCTTGACCTTCGGGCTGGTTCTCAACCCCAGCTCGTACGCCTTCCTGGCAAGCAGGCCAGCTCCGATCATCACCCGGGGGTTGCTCGTATTTGTGCAGCTGGTGATAGCCGCAATCACGACGTCGCCATCTGACAGGGTGACATCATTGCCTGCCATCGAGATCGGGATCTGCTTGAGGTGCACACTCACTCCAGATTTTGTTCTGGTTACCCTTGATTCGTCCTCTTCCAGGAAAGTGAGGAAGCTGTTAGAGGAGTCCGCAAGCGGAACCTTTTGCTGCGGGAGCCTGGGACCGGCCACGGTAGGTTCTATGCCAGCCAGGTCGATCTGGATGACCTCGTCAAAGATCAGATCATCCTTGATCCCGAACATGTCCTGGGCTTTCAGGTATTCTGTGACAAGTTGTACCTGTTCTTTCTTCCTTCCGGTCTGCGTGAGGTATTCCAGCGTCCTGGAGTCCACGGGAAAATACGCAGTGGTTGCTCCGTATTCCGGGCACATGTTGGACACTGTTGCACGGTCGGCGCCTCCCAGCGATCCTACGCCAGGGCCGAAGAACTCGATGAACTTCCCAACTACATTGTGTTTCCTGAACACGCTGGTAAGGGTAAGCACCAGATCAGTCGCGGTCACGCCGGGATTGAGCTTGCCCACTAGCCGGACACCCACAACAAGGGGGATCTGCATACTGATTGGTTCACCAAGCATTGCAGACTCGGCTTCCAGACCCCCGACGCCCCAGCCGAAGACTCCAATTCCGTTTACCATGGTGGTGTGCGAATCCGTTCCCACAAGACTGTCGTTGAATGCGTATGTTATTCCATGCAATTCACGTGTGGAAACCACGTTCGCAAGATACTCCAGGTTGACCTGGTGCACGATGCCCACTGAGGGGGGCACAACGTTTACATTCTTGAAGGCCTGCCTCGCCCACTTGAGGAACCTGTATCTCTCAGCATTCCTCTGGAACTCGGTCTTGACGTTTTTCTCGAACGCGTCCCCGGATCCAAAGTAATCGACCTGGATGGAGTGGTCAATCACCAGGTCAACAGGAACGTCCGGGTTAATCCTGCCCGGATCGAGAGACAGGCTCTGCATCTTTTCCCTCATGGAGGCAAGATCAACAATCGCAGGAATTCCCGTTAGATCCTGCATGATAACACGAGAGACCTTGAACGAAATTTCCTTTTCGTGGTCCCTTTCTTGCGCTGCCAGGGCTTCTATATCTGAGTCAGTGATCTTGATGCCGTCGTGGTTCCTGACCATCGATTCAAGAAGAATTCTCAGTGTGATGGGCATTCTTGATACAGATATTCCCGCATTTTCGAGATCCGGAAGCGAAAAGTAAGCATATTTTGTCCCGCCAACCCTGAAACTCTTCTTAATCCTGTACCTTGACTCCATGAGCCCGGATATTCAAGCGAAATACATATGTTCTTGCAAAGTCTTCTACATTCTGTTGAGAATGAGGAATGCCGGGAAATAATGCCTTGACCGCATTAACTACATTGCCACTTTACGCACCACACCAGGATCAAGACGTCAGCCCGGTGGTTGTAAACTCTTGGCAACTTTTTAATTCGATAACGTATTTGGTACATAGCAGATCCATAAAGCGGAATGTGTCATGGAACAGAAAGCAAAGCTTGAAGGGGAAGGCATAATGCCTCAGGACTTGGAACAGCTTAAGCAGTTGATAGAAGAACTGCGCAAGATTGAAGAGTCCATGAGGAGGAACATCGAGTCTGCCATGACCCTGGACAAGCGCATTTCCGAGACCCTTACAAGGATAGGCATTTCCTCCGAAGGGCCGCGCAACCTGCAGAAGGAGAAGACGTATGTTCCTAGACCACCTGCAAAACCTGTCGAGGGTTCCCTTGAGAAGGTCTCCGTGGGAGTTGAAAAGGTCAACGAACTCCTTACAGGAGGCGTACGCCCCGGTATGAATGCACTGCTTTCCGGTCCGCCTTTCTCTGGAAAGTATGTGCTGGCGTGGAACTTTATTGCTGCGTCCCTGGACGAGGGCGTGCCAGTGGTGGTAATAACAACGGACAGGGACATAGGGGAAATCAAGTATGAACTCAGCAGGATTTTCCGGAACGTGGACGAGGCTGAAGAAACCGGGCTGCTCAGATTCATTGATCTTTATTCCAGGACCGTCCAGCAGAAGCCAACTTCAAAGTACGCCGCCGTAATTGACAGTACTTCGAACATAAGTTCTCTCATAAAGGTGACAGAACAGATAGGGAATGATATAAGGGCAAACTATCCGTACTACAGGGTCGTTTTCACCTCTCTGAATGTTTTCGTCGCTGAACTGGACGACAAGATTCTGGTGAAATTCCTCCAGCAGTTTACCCAGAAGAGAAAGATGGAGAATGCTGTGACATTCTTCCTCATGGAGGAGGGCCAGAACGAGAAGAGGCCGTCCGACGCCATTTCCTACATTTTTGACGGAATGATAGAATTCAAGACGGACGCCTCCAGGAACCTGCTGAGGGTTCATGGGCTCGGAAACGTGCGGTCGAGAGACTGGATAGAGCTCTACCTGAATGAGACCTCCTTCGATCTCGGTTCGTTCACGCTTGAAAAGATCAGGTGATCCAGCTCATATCTCGGTAATCTCGAGATTACCTCCTAATTTATAATCATGAAAAAGATCGTCCACCGATATAAATGTCACGCCTGGTATTGCATGAACGGAAGGCTCCGTATCACATCAAAGCGGGAAATGAGGATGTTTACCTTTGCGGCTGTGGGCTTTCGAAGAACAAGCCCTACTGCGATGGAACCCACAAGACCACCTTTAGCGAG
>JAMDBT010000044.1:45571-54420 GCA_023487205.1 Thermoplasmatota archaeon | reverse complement strand
TATTTTTTGAGCTGCTTAGAGAGAAATGCGCTGTCATGGACGGTAGCATTGCTTATGGAATATGCGTGTTTTCTCGGTTATCTGCAGCAAACATCTGATTCCTAAGGCCTGTGCTTCAGGTAGGATGCGTGCAGCTATGTCACTTGTAGTTCACTGGAAGCGGGAAAGGGTTTTTTATTAAATATTGATACGGGGCAGTTTATTAGATTTCGAACTGGTGATAATAATAATGATAGAGACCAAGACGACAGGATTGGCGTTCCATGACAGGCTATCGAAGATCCTACTGTTCAACGAGTCCGGGGACAAGTGGATCAGCAGGAGAAGGATCGTCGGAGGAAGCAAGACTAATATCATGGAACTTTCACTCATTAAGTACCAGTGGGCTGCTGACTCCTACCGGGCGATGTTTGCCAACATATTCAACCCCATGCAGTTCAACCTGGCAAGGGAAAACCGGGATTACTCCTCCCTGTCTGATATTGAGAGGAGATCTTTCGAGCGTCTCCTTTCGTCGCTGATTTTCGTTGAGAGTGTCCAGCTTTCTAACCTTCAGAACATGACCCCCTACTTCACGGCACCGGAGGTTGTCCTCCTTTTGAACATGATAGAATTCCAGACAAGTATTCACCTGGACGTTTACGGTCAACTCGTGGTCGCAGCAATCCCGGAAAACAGGAGAGAGCAGATTTATGATGCGTGGAGGACCACTGACCAGATAAAGCAGAAGAACCTTAAGCTCAATGAAAAACTTGCCGTATTTGCGCGTGAACCTTTTGCGGACAACCTCCTCAGGAACATAGTCCTGACTGCCCTGATTGCAAACGTGTCCGTCATGACGGAGATTGCACCAATATACGCACTGTCAAGGCATTCGAAAATGATTGGCACTGCAAACGCACTGAAATACGTGCAGCGCGACGTCACGTCCCACGCGGCTGCCCTCATAAAGCTGTTCGAGGCAATAACAGTTGAGAACCCCTCGTTAAATTCCGAGGAAATGAAGAACAGTGTGCACGCTCTCATCAGGGAATACGTTCAGGTTGAGACAGACTTCATCCATTATTCCTGTGAGGGAATGCTTGTGGGACTTACCGATGTGGCAATCTCGAGATTTTCGCAGGCACTGGCCAACAAGACTTCCAAGGGCTTAGGATATGAGCTTCTTTTCCCGGGCATTACGATGAGCCCAATACCCTGGTTCGATTCTTACGCTGAGATCAAGAGATAGTGAATCGGTGCCGCAAGCTCCACAGCATGAAGCGTTCTTTTCTCCCCGTAGTTCTGGGCAAACGTATCATCAAGCAGAGGCAGAGCCTATAAAACAGCCGACGGAACGTGGCTCGATCCTGTAATCGTCACGTTTGCAGCCATATCAGTCGCCGATGGTGATACCCGCACCGGGGCAGGATGGGATCACATTCCCCGTCAGGTACACGACTCTTCCAGTTCCTAATTTCACTGTTTGCACCAGCCCATTGTCCTCTTTTTGGGACTCCCTACAAACTATATATATCGGTGTGACCATGATTATGATCACACTCAGTTAACATATGTTATCATGATTGGGAACATGAATGGTAACATATAGGTGAACCGAATAAACACGGACGCTCCATTGGCGGTAAAAAAAGAGCATAAGAGTCCGGAAGGAAATATCCAGGTTACGCGTAGTTGGTGAAGGGATTGGTGTTAAGGCAAATTATCAAGAGAGACGGAAAAGTTGCGGAATTCCAGAGAAAGAAGATCGAGGAGGCAATTTACAAGGCGATGCTCTCGGTGGGAACGGGAAACCTCCAGGAAGCTGCCATTCTTTCCGACTTGGCCATAGACAAGATTCAGAAAATCTCAATGAAACCAACTGTGGAACAGGTCCAGGACATCGTGATAAGCGTCCTTATGAAGGAAAAGATCAACGGAGACTCCTTCGAGAAGGTGGCCGAGTCGTACATACTGTACCGGGATAACAGGCGGAGGATCAGGGAAGAAAAGGCGCGAATAGAGAGTGAAACTGCCAGCACTGGCCATCAGGTTGTCCAGTCTGTCATTGCAGTGGAAAAACCGCCCATTGAGCTTAGAATAAGGCCGTCGACGATTATCAACAGACACGGGAATCGTGTTCCTATCAACGTGGAAAAGATCCGGAAGGTCATCGAAAAAGCATGCACGGGGCTGGAAGGCGTGGATCCGGTGGAACTCGAACTTGACTCTGACCTGCACTTTTATGAAGGCATGAGTACCAGAACGATTCAGGAGACACTCATCAGGGTTGCGAATGAGAAGACCACCCAGAAGAACCCCAACTGGACCTACGTAGCTGCCAGGCTCTTTCTGCACGATATCTACGGGGAATCCGGAAGGAACCGCCCCGCAGTCAACGAAGACTACGGGAGTTTTGCGGCGGTCGTCGAAGACCTTACCCGGAGCGGCAGGTATGATAGCAGGATCCTTGAATCCTATTCGCGCAAGGAAATCGAAGAACTCGGAACATACATCAAGCCCCAGCGAGACCTGCTTTTTACTTACGCTGGACTTAAACACCTGAGCGACAGGTACTGCATCAGGGGGTTCAACAACGAGGTCAAGGAGCTCCCCCAGGAGGCATTCATGGGAATCTCCATGTTCCTCGCCATGGCCGAAAAAGATGGCACAAGGGTATCCTGGGCAAAGAAGTTCTATGATGTCCTCTCGAACCTTTCCATTACAATGGCAACTCCCACGTTTGCAAACGCCAGGAAACCTGCAGGGCAGCTAAGCTCCTGCTTCATCGATACTCCCGACGACTCCCTCCAGAGCATATTCGACGGCCTCACTGCCTTTGCGAGGATCTCACAGAACGGCGGTGGAATGGGCGTATACGTCGGGAAGCTAAGGTCCCTGGGAAGCACAATCAGGGGATACAGGGGGGCCGGAAGCGGAATCATTCCGTGGGTCAGGCTTTACAATGATACCGCAGTTTCGGTGAACCAGCTTGGCCAGAGAGCCGGAGCGGCAAGCATATGGCTGGACATCTGGCACAAGGACATACTGGACTTTCTTGACCTGAAGACGAACAACGGGGACGAGCGCAGGAAGGCTCACGACATATTCCCAGGAATATGCGTGCCTGACCTGTTCTATAAGAAACTCGAGAAAAACGGCAAGTGGTTCCTCATGGATCCGCATGAAATCAGGATGAATAAGGGCTGGTCGCTGGAAGATTCCTGGGGAGAGGAATGGGAAGGGAGATACCACGATTGCGTGGCAGACGACAGGATCAGCAAGACCGAGATCAACGCAATCGATCTCATGGCTATAGTCCTGAAGAGCCTCTACGAGACCGGAGGGCCGTTCATTTTCAACCGCGATACGGTGAACAGGATGAACCCGAACAAACACGCGGGCATGATCTACAGTTCCAACCTGTGCACCGAGATCTGCCAGAACCAGTCGCCCACCACCAGGGAGGGGATGAGGATCGAGGGCGACAACATAGTGGAGGTATCTCGATCCGGAGATCTCGTGGTGTGCAACCTCTCCTCCATAAACCTTGGGAGAACCGACACTCTTGAGAAGCTCGCTCAGGTAATTCCGATTCAGGTGCGTATGCTGGATAACGTGATCGCCATGAACAATCTCCCCCTTCCGCAGGCCACGCACACCAACTTGAGATACAGGGCAATTGGAATAGGAATATCCGGCTACCATCAGCACCTCGTCAAGAAGGGAATTGAGTGGGAGTCCGAGGAACACCTGAAGTACGCAGATTCGCTTTTCGAGGAGATCAATTACCTCTCAATAAGTGCCAGCATGGATCTGGCAAAGGAGAGGGGACCATATCCCCTTTTCGAGGGATCGGAATGGCAGAACGGGGAATACTTCCGCGCCAGGGATTACAAATCGGAGAGATGGACAGACCTGGCAGAGAACGTGTCAAGGCATGGACTCAGGAACGGGTACCTGATGGCCATCGCTCCCACCGGATCGACGTCCGTCATCGCAGGATCGACCGCAGGAATTGATCCGGTTTTCAAGCCGGTGTTCACCGAGGAGAAAAAGGGCTTTCTCATAAGGCAGGTCGCCCCGGATTTGAGCGACTCCAACGTCCACCTTTACCGGGGGGCACACAGAATGGATCAGAAATGGTCAGTGAAGGCAGCCGCGGCAAGGCAGAGGCACCTTGATCAGTCACAGTCCATGAACCTGTATGCGACTGAGGACATGGAAGAGCAGAAGTTTCTGGACCTGTACTACACCGCCTGGAAGCTTGGCGTCAAGACGATATACTATTTCAGGAGCATCACGCCGTCTGCCCTGGAAGAGGAACCGGCATGCGAGGCGTGCCAGGCATAGGGTGAAATAAATGGAAGTGAAGAAGCTATTCAACCCTGAGGGAACGAGAGAAGTTGGGATGCAGCGCCTGGTGGGAGGACCGTCCACGAACCTCCTGGAATTCAACAACTGCAGGTACGCGTGGGCGGAAGCACTCTACAGGAAGATGAGGAGTTTCTTCTGGATTCCTGACGAGATTCCTCTCGGGGATGACAAGAGGCAGTTTCCCACGCTCACAATGCACGAGCAGGACTCATATCAGAAGGTGCTTTCCTTCCTCATTTTCCTGGACAGCATACAGATAGACAACATCGGTGTGCTGGCAGAGTACATAACTGCCCCTGAGGTCACTGCATGCCTGAAAGCGCAGGCATTTTTCGAAACCATCCACGCGCAGAGCTACGATTACCTCCTGACATCGGTCGTGGACCAGGTCACCAGGGATGCAGTGTACAGCATGTGGAGAGACGATGCCTACCTGATGAAGAGGAACAGGTTCATCACCGATCTCTACGAGGCATTCATTAACGATCCCACTGAAGCGAACTTCATTAGGTCGTGCATGGCCGACTATCTCCTGGAGGGCATCTACTTCTACAGCGGCTTCGCTTTCTTCTACGCTCTGGGCAGGCAGGACAAGATGGGCGGAACAGTCAGCATGATCCGGCTGATCCAGAGAGACGAAAACACGCACCTGGCACTTTTCACCAACATCCTGAGGACACTTATGGAGGAACACCCTGAATTTTTCGATTCCAGCATGAGGTTGGAACTTATGGACATGGTGAAAACCGCTGTTGAGCACGAAATAACATGGGGGAAGTATGTGACCAGGAACCAGATACTGGGACTTTCGGACACAATAATAGACCGGTACATACGATACCTCGGAAATGCAAGGTGCCAGGCAATAGGTTTCGATATCCCGTACCCGGAGATAACGGAGCATCCAATGCCGTGGGTGGACGGCTTTGCCTCAATGAATTCCACCAAGACGGATTTCTTTGAAAGGAAAGTGACCAATTACCAGAAGACCGGGGGGAACCTCAACCTTTCGAGGCTCAGACCCCCAGGACAGGAGTAGGAGGATTATTATGCAACTACAAAATGAGAAAGACGAGTCGATGATAGAAAGAGTGATCAGGAGAGACGGAACAGAAATAACGTTTGAGAGAGACCGTATTATAACGGCCATCTACAAGGCAATGCTTGCCGTGAATAACGGCACCATGTCCGACGCGAAAGAACTCACTTCAAAGGTTGTGTCGGATCTGGAAAAGGCAGGCAAGACACCCACCGTGGAACAGATCCAGGACAAGGTCGAGGAAGTTCTTATGACGGTTACCATCGGTACCAACTCGTTCAAGGACGTGGCCAGAGCTTACATTATCTACAGGGAAAGGCGCAGGACAATCAGGGAAGAGAAGAGAAGGATGGGCGTCGTAGACGACATGAAGCTCTCCCTGAACGCGGTCAAGGTGCTGGAGTCCCGGTACCTTTTGAAGGATGATGAGGGAAAGGTAAGGGAAACCCCAAGGGAAATGTTCCGAAGGGTTGCTGAGCACGTGGGTCTCGTGGAATATCTGTACGACTACAGGAAGGCGGTCAGGAGCGGGGAATTCCCGGAGAAGAGAAAGAAACAGTTCTCACTGAAGGATTCCCAGGTCTCCCTGCTGCGGCACGCTTTCAACCAGCTGAAGCAGGACAACGAGATAGATGGGGAATTCGAGAAACTCATCGAGTTCATAGAGAATTACCACACCCAGGCAGAATCCACCATGGAAGATTTTGTACAGATGATGGAATCTCTTGAATTCGTGCCTAACTCTCCGACGCTCATGAACGCTGGAACAGAGATAGGCCAGCTTTCCGCATGCTTTGTCCTGCCCGTGGAAGACGACATTGACGGGATATTCAGGACGCTGATGCACACCGCAAAGATCCACAAGTCTGGCGGTGGAACCGGATTCTCGTTTTCAAAGCTCAGGCCGAAAGACGACATGGTGGGAAGCACACAGGGAGTGGCGTCTGGGCCGGTATCCTTCATGCGAATATTCGACACTACCACTGAGGTGATCAAGCAGGGCGGAAAGAGGAGAGGCGCAAACATGGCAATTCTCAGGTACGATCATCCGGACATCATGGAATTCGTTAACAGCAAGGACTCCAGCAACGTCTCCCTGAGGAATTTCAACATTTCTGTGGGGGTTGACGAAAAGCTGTTCCAGGCACTGGAGAAGAACGGTTACGTACCCATGATAAACCCAAAGACCGGCGAAGAAGTCAACAGGATCAAGGCCAGGACTATCTGGGACGCAATCATTTCGCAGGCGTGGAAGACTGCCGATCCTGGACTGATATTCCTGGACGAGATAAACGCCAAGAACGTTTCAAGGCACATAGGGGAGATTGAGGCAACAAATCCATGCGGTGAACAGCCGCTCTTGCCCTATGAATCTTGCAATCTGGGATCGATTAATTTGGCCAAATTTGTGACCAATGACGAGATTGACTACAAAAAATTGAGTGATGTCATCAGGAAGTCCGTCAGGTTCCTCGACAACGTGGTGGACGCGAACAGGTTCCCAATCGAGGAGATTGATCGCATGACGAGGAAGACCAGGAAAATTGGTCTTGGTTACATGGGATTTGCAGAGATGCTTGCCAAGCTGGGCATTCCATACAACGCAAGAAAAGCACTGGAAACGGCCGAGGAAGTGATGAAGTTCCTTAATGATGAGTCACACAAATACTCCGAGGAGCTTGCAAACGAGAGAGGCACATATCCGGGATGGAAGGGATCTGACTGGGAGAAGGAGGGCAGGAAAATGAGGAATTCAACCACCACTACCATCGCTCCCACCGGGACAATTTCCATCATTGCAAACTGCTCATCATCCATCGAGCCGTTCTTTGCCCTTGCCTTCGTGAGGCACGTGCTTGATGGACAGGAACTCGTTGAGGTTAACTCCGAACTCGAGAAGGTGCTCAGGGATAGGGACCTGTACAAAGAGGATCTCATGATGAAGATAGCCACTACTGGAAATCTGGAAGAAACTGATTTGCCTTCGGATATAAAGAGCAAGTTCGTTACCGCCCACGAGATAGATCCGGAATGGCACGTCCTTATGCAGGCAACCTTCCAGAGATTCTGCGATTCGGGGGTTTCCAAGACGGTGAACCTTCCAAACGAAGCTTCCGTCAGGGACGTGGAGAAAGTCTATCTAATGGCCAGAGACCTACACTGCAAGGGAATAACAGTCTACAGGGACAGGAGCAAGTCGGAGCAGGTCCTCTATTCCGGGTCCGTGAAGGAGAAGGAGAAAACTGCTGAGACCCACAAGCCCCCTGAAGTGTTCCTGACCACTATGCCGGACAATGCCCTGAAGGTTGACACATTCTACGATCCTGCTTGCCCCACGGGCAAGTGCGAGCTCTGAGCAGCAAATCTTCCATCAACCTTTATTAGAAACGCTTTTCTTGGAAGTTGTGTCCATGATTGTAATTTTTGAGAACCCTTAACTTGGTAAGCCTGCCCATGAGAAAGCCATCCGGATGGACCTGGCCTGGCAGCTTTTCATCCGGATAACCGGGGCAAACTATCCTTGAACTTCTCTGCAGAAGTGTGCCACTAGCGAACTGGATATAGAACGAGTTCTCCAAGATTACCGGATTCATGCGGAAAGATTCCCATGATACAATTTATGTGGCGGCACCTGGCTTAAAGGAAGACGGCAAAGACTTCCTCGTCAGGATATCGTAAATCTGGCGAACCTCGGATTCGGCATCATATTTCTATCTACATAGTGCAAGAACGGGAATGCCTCCGAGAAGTCTCAATACACAATGGGCACTCCCCGGATCTTCGTTCACTTCATGTTTGCGGACAATCCATGAGGCAAACTTGCCTTTCGTCTACCTTTTGCTTTCTCAGGCTACAGAGAAGTTACATATATCAACTTTAGATCGTGATCTTCCTCAAAGGCAGGGGTTGTCGAGATTGGTCAAAGGCGCCAGATTGAGGGTCTGGTTCTGTAGAGATACGTGGGTTCAAATCCCATCCCCTGCACTCCAGAGCTATCACAAGTCCCCCACTTACGTTCACGGGGGGTTGCACGGTTTTCTCCGTCAACCTCGCGCACGAGGTATTGTTCTTGAGTTTCCGGAGAAACCAATATCACTAGACTCCTGGAAGCAGTGAAAGAGAGAGCAGTTAAGAGTGAAATCAGCAGCGTTTTCCTTGCCAACTGCTCCACACTTTCTCCGTGCCAGGGATAACCTTACGGGAGCTTCACCGCTTTGCCGTGCCCTGGAAGTATATTTGTTCCGGCGAGGGCCATTATCTTGCTCCTCGATCTCTCTGCCTCTGCAATATCGAGAGTGAAAGTCCGGTTCAGGACCAAGTTGCCGTTCTTCTCGGCGAGCGCGTCCCCCACGAACAGGGCATTCTCCGGCTTAAAAAGGATGGATGAACTTCCGGGCGTGTGTCCTGGCGTCTCAATAATTTCAATTCCCGGAATCTTCAGCTCGTTCAGCGG
>JAMDBT010000044.1:0-44875 GCA_023487205.1 Thermoplasmatota archaeon | reverse complement strand
ACTTCTTCCATGGTGGAAAGGGACAGGAGAATCGTAAGCATGCCAAAAATCAGGGCCGTGAAAAAGCCTGAAGTGGCACCCCAGGAACCGCTCACCGCAACGCTGGAGAATTTTCCGTAGAGTCCCACTGTTGAGCCGAAAACGGTTGATGTATAAGCTGATCCTATAAAGACCAGGACACCTAGAATGGTGATCAAGCCGCCCCCCAGCACAGCAGAACCTTTCCACTTGAGCAAAGGATTCTTCTTTCCCAAAAGTTCCATAACGGTCAGCACCGACGCACCTATTAGCGCCACCCCCCCAAGCAGGATGATGACCCCCGCCGCAACGAATCCGCCGAGCACCGGGGTTCCCTCGGAATAAAAGAGGCTGTACGAAAAGGACCCAAGAACGGAGGGCAGTGTTACGCCATTATAAGATACGGTTGAAAAGCTGCCTGAAATCCATGGCAAAAAAACGGAGACAATGAAGATTATTCCCAGGAACTGGTAAATCAGGTACAGATAAAACGGGCTCGTAAACTTGGACGGCACAGGAATTGTAACATACAGGCACTTAAATCGTTTTCGGTTTATTTTTAAAGATCAGACGCTATTTTCTAAAGGCTTGCCTGAGACGAAGAACCCGTATTTCAGCCTGCCTGGAAGATCCAGATCCTATGAAACCAGAGTCTTGGTACCATTACTGGCTTCCATTCCCATGTGAAGCGCATTGATGTTAGTTTGAAGCGCCTTTGAGGGAAGTACAATCTTCAAAGCGCGTTCTGTTTCCGATCTTCCGAAAGGCAGCGCCCTTTCCGCAATAGCATAACCGATCAGCGCGGTGCCCGCAGCCTTGCCGTCCCCTGCTTTCCGGGCCATTTCATAGGCATCCACGAATTGCAATCTGGAAAAATTCTGCCCGATCTTCAAGAGTTCTGATTCTTCCGGGTATTCACTTCTTCGTATGCCCAGATAGACAGGGGATCTGGTTTCCCTGTTTATCAGCACCAGGGCATCACGCCTGGCCTTGCCAATGACCCTGATTCCCTCGATTTCTTCAATTCCGAGGATAAGGTCAGCCTTCCCGTTGGGAACCACAGGGCTCCTGACGTTGCCCGTTCTCACTTCTACCATCACTGATCCTCCTCTCTGGGACATCCCATGAATTTCGGACATAACGACTTCTACTCCAGCTGCAGACGATGCTTCGGAGATAATGATTCCCGCTGTTACGACACCCTGCCCACCAATGCCCGAAAGGATTATGTTCATCTCATTCAGCCACCCTTATTGCCCTGAAGGGGCAAACCATTGGTTCCGCACATACCCCGCAGCCATCGCACAGTTCAGGGTCGATTGTTATTCTTCCTTCAACAATGGAAATAGCCGGGCATGAGAAATTCTCGACACAGTTCATGCACAGTCCGCATTTTTCCTGTTCCACGGCATATACGGCCAACTTGCCGTTCTTTCTCATCTCCCTGTCTCTCAGGATAGCACATTCCCTTCTCGCAATAACCACAGATACCCTGTCGATTTTCAGCGACTGAAGCATCACGCCCAGGAAGTTCTTCAGATCATACGGATCTGCCACGAAGATGTCCTTCACTCCAGCGGAACGCACAATGGACTCAATCGAAACCGGATCGGAAGGAATGCCCATGCCATCCAGGTTCAGCCCGGGGTTGGTCTGCTGGCCCGTCATGGCCGTGGTGGAATTATCCATTATCACGACCGTCATTCTTGAACCGTTCCGCACTGCGTTAATGAGAGGCGGTATCCCTGAGTGAAAGAATGTGGAGTCACCGATGAATGAGATTACCTTCCTGTCAGTGACCTTTCCAAGTCCAGCCCCGATTCCTATGGAAGAACCCATTTCAAGGACCACGTCCGCCGTGTTGAACGGCTCGTACGCACCCAGGGTGTAGCAGCCGATGTCGGATGAATACACGACCTCCTTGAGCCCGCTCATCCTGACTGCCCTCTTCACTGCATAATATGTGGATCTGTGCGGACATCCCGGGCATAGCACAGGCGGCCTCGGAGGAAGCGTCTCCAAATTCGGGGGTTCACCGGTCTTGTCGAGTTTCATGGACAGTACTTTTGACAGCGATGCCTCAACAATATCAGGGGAGTATTCGAATTCCTTCGGGAAAATTCCGTCCATCTTTCCATATATCCTGGCCGGAATGGACTTCAGCTGTGCGATTCCCCTGACCTTGCCTTCAAGATACGGGTCAAGCTCCTCCACCACAAACACTTCTTCGTGCCTCGCCAGAAATGACGCGATTTTCGCAGTTGGAAGCGGAGAAGTCATCCCCAGCTTCAACACTTCACTTCCGATGGAATGATCCATAAGGACGTCATACAGGCAATTATAGCCTTCTCCAGCGGTAATGAATCCAACCCTGCAATCTCCGTGTTTCTCGATCCTGGTCAGGTCAGTACTTTCGGATATTTCCATCGCTTTTTCCATCTTTTCTGAAAGAACAGCCCGCAATTTCCTGGCTACGGAGGGCAGGGTGGTGTATGACCCGACCCCTGGATGGCCACGATCTGCGTGGGTTATGGGAATCTTTGCTCCCAGCGAAACCCGTGCCCTCTGGTGGCTAACGCGAGTGGTGGTCCTGAAAATGACGGGAATGCCCAGGGTCTCGGATATCCCGAACGCAGATACCAGGAACTGTAGCGCCTCCTGCGGATTGGACGGTTCTACCATGGGCAGATGGGCCAGGTCTGCATAGTGCCTATTGTCCTGCTCGTTCTGCGACGAAAACATGGATGGGTCGTCTGCGGTCATTATGACCATGCCTGCCCTGACACCGGTATATGCTGCCGACATAATCACGTCGGAAGCCACATTCACGCCAACATGTTTCA
This sequence comes from Thermoplasmatota archaeon, assembly GCA_023487205.1. Taxonomy (GTDB): domain Archaea; phylum Thermoplasmatota; class Thermoplasmata; order Thermoplasmatales; family Thermoplasmataceae; genus JAMDBT01. The sequence goes on along the minus strand of JAMDBT010000044.1, from coordinate 42,014 downwards.
TGAATGCGAACGACCTGACGCCAGTAATCGCAGCCGCATAGGCAACTTCCACAGCGACTTTTTCGTTTACTGACAGCTCGAAATAGATTCCTGCCTTCTCTGCCACCCTGGACAGGACGTCTCCGACCTCGCTTGATGGGGTGCCGGGATAAGTGGCAGCGACGCCCACTCCGGCTTCGATGACCCCCCGGGCGACCGCCTCGTTTCCGAGCATAAGCATGTTTTCTCCCTGTTCTCCCGCAAGGATCTTGTCCAGAAATCCCACAAATATCAGTATGTAATCTCAATAATAATACTCAATGGCATACCTCATGGATGAGGGGTCCTCCATATTAAGCGGAGCCCGGTATTCAGGGGGTGGAGAGCGCAAACAGCAGAATGCCGCCTGTCCTTGCATTCATTGAGCTGACCAGGAAATGCGATTTGCTTTGCATGCACTGCAGGGCGTCTGCCGGGATGGATTCGAACGCTCCGGAACTGGCACTCTCCCGGGTAGCTGAATTCCTTGGTGCGCTGAAATCCGAGTCAAACAGAAACATTCACGTGATTTACACCGGAGGCAACATAGCGCTGCGGAGCGATATCGTGGATTTCATGAAGCTCTCTAGATCGCTGGGTATGACTTTTTCCCTGAGTCCCTCTCCCTCCTCCCTGGTCAACACTGATTTCCTAAAGGCGGCTAAGGATAATGGCGCTTCTTCCATGTCCGTAAGCATTGACGGTGTGGAGTCCACACACGATCGGATCAGAGGCGTTTCCGGTTCATTCCATCACGCAATACGCATCCTTGACCAGGCAAAGGCAATGAGGCTGCCAGTGCAGGTCAACACGCTGGTTGCTGGAGAAACCGTCTCGGAGCTTCCCAAGATTTATGGAAAACTGGTTGAGATGCAGGTTCCCGTGTGGGAATTGTTCTTCCTGATAAACACCGGAAGAGGGGACAGCATGCAGGATCTCAGGCCACAGGAAATGGAGGACGTGATCCACTGGCTGGTTCATCTCTCCAGGAATATCAGGATACGCACTGTGGAAGCACCGTTCTACAACAGGGTTCTTGTCTCCCCGTGCGAAACCATACGGTACGGAAACCTGTACAAGTACCTGCACGGGATGAGCCAGACTCCAGCAAACCCTGAAGATCATCATCCTCCCACGGGTCTTCACAGAGGAAAAACCATATTCCTCGCATCCGACGGGAACGTATTTCCCAGTGGGTTTCTTCCTGTCTCACTTGGCTCGGTTGATGGAAAGGGCCTTCCACCGGCGTTGAAAGAGTACATGCGGAACGACTTCTCTTTCCCGAGAGAGTCCATAGGCCCAGAATGTTCCCTCTGCCCTTTCTTCGATTTGTGCGGAGGATCGCGTGCGAGGGCTCTTGCATATACAGGATCCCATCTTTCGTCTGATCCCGGATGCATTATGTGCTCAGAGTTCCCTGTGATAAAGCAGTCGCTGCACAACGGGCGCGCGGTGGAATATGAACATTAGATGCGGAATAGAGCCGGGCAAAGTTTCGGGGGAATTCGAGAAACCCGGCCGGAAAAATACTGTGTTTCTGTTTATTGCAGGGCTGATCTTTCTTCTTTACATCGCAAAACAGCACCTGGCGTCCAGAAAATTGAAATTGGTGGAAAAAAAGAGTGACTAGGAAACTATTACGTTTCCCTGCATCCAGCCCGCGGACGCCATGGACCCGTCCCATCCACTTGATCCGGTTCCGCAGGGCACCTCGCACTGCCATGCGAAGGTTCCGGACGATCCGGTGTTGAAGGAAGCCTGCACTACGGATGACTCAGGAACGGGAATGTTAAGGTCGCTGCCCGACCCGAAGAAGTTGATTATTGTGAAGGTGTGAGCAACAACAGACTGGTTGACGCTTGAAACTTCCTTTCCGCCAACCACGTTGATTCCGGATCCGGTTCCGGTGGAATTGACATTTGTGTTGTTAATTATGAATTCCTGGTTTCCAATTGTGCCTGCGACCTTAAGGAACTGCGGGGCCGGAGTTCCGTTCCCGGCATCAAAACAGAATATGGTCACCATGATCAGGGTGTTCGAAGGCAGGGTAATATTCTCGCTTGAGACAAGTTTGCCCCCGGAAAGTACGAAGTAGGCAGGCTGGTATCCGACAGAGGCGTTGTAATAATTGTTCGTCGTAATGACAAGGTTAAGATGATACTCGTTTGATCCTGAGGCCTGGGAATGACCTATATTTTCCAGCACATAGCCCACCCCCGCGCCAACGATGATCACAAGCAAGGTTGCTATTACTGGAAAGAGCCAATTATCTTTGTCCATATATTTGGTAGTGACATGTCAAAATTAAGCAACTAACCTTACAGGTAAGGTCTTTCTCTTTTCTTTTAAGTACACATTTAAAAGGGTGAAGGCAATTAATATCAGGACTCTCATGAAGGGGCAGATTGAGGTTATCCTGGAAGTTGAGCGCAACGATTGCCTCATTACCAATACTCTCCCCATGGACGGGTTCCAGATTGAACGCCTTTCTATAGGTACCAGGCGAACAATACACAGGGTCTCCGGACACGACAATGAGGAAGCAATCAGGGTCCTGAACACTGCCGGATTCAGGGCCAAGAGGGCCGGAAACAGCTCCCTCTGGGTCGAGTCGGCAAGTTGCTCCTCGTGTTCCTTTTTCTCAAAGACCTTCTCCAACATTATGGGTACGAGGTCAGCAGGAAGATACAGGGTACAGTACAGGGTCCTTCTTCCTTCGCCGGGAGATCTAAGATCTCTTGAAAAACAACTGAAAGCGGCCGGCTTATCTTACGACATAATCAGTGTTATTTCCTACAATCACCACGAGCTTACGGACAGGGAAAGGGAAATACTCAGGATGGCAATGGATAAGGGCTACTTTGAGGACTCCGGGAGGATATCCCTTACCAAACTCGCAAGGGAACTGGATATTTCTCCTTCTTCGCTCTCCGAGATCCTGAGGAGGAGCCTGAAGAAGTCTGTCTCCTTCTACATGGACCGCAAGCCCTAGTTGAGCACAGAGGTCACGGAATTTTCCTTTGTGATCCTTATCACGTGATCCGCAAAGACCTCCATCTCGGCCTCATGAGAAACGAGTATGATCTGCCCCAGCTTCAACTCCCGGAGGATCTCCCCCATCTTGCTCACCTGTTCAGAGCTGAATCCGTCCGTGGGCTCGTCCAGAATGAGCAGATCCCCCGGCGAACCAACCATGCTTTGCAGAAGCATGTTCAGCGCGAGCCTGTATGCAATGGCCACGCTGGTTTTCTCGCCGCCGCTGAGCGATGACACTTCCTGGTTGAACTGACCGTAGTTTATCAGTGGGGAGAATGACTCATCAACCGTTGCGCTTATTTCCGGATCAGATACCAGCCTGGAGAACCAGGAAGTGAAGTATTTTTCAAACTCTGCGCGCTGGTGGGCAAGTATGGATCGTTCCATTTCCATGAAGGCAGGAATGAGGAACGTGCTCACCCAGGATGATTTTTCCCTTAGCAATGACGCACTTTTCACAATACCCTTCAGGCGATCGACTTCTGCCTTCATTGCGTCAAGTTCTTCCTGCCCGCGGGATTTCTGGCCCTTGAGGTCCGAGGATCGGGAGATCGAGTCGTCGAGTTTCAAACGGATGGCTTTGCGCCGGCTATCCGATTCGTTCAGGTCTTTTTCCACCTTCCCGAAATCACCAAGTCTACCCCTGGAATTCTTGATTTCCATATCTGCTGCGTTCAGGACAGAATCGAGAGACTCTTTCTTCTTTCCCAGTTCTTCGATGTCGCGCTCCAGCGAAGAAACGGAATACTGAAGTTCTTCAAAGCCGGCTGTCTCCTTTTGGTAGGCATAAAATTCCCTCTCAGCCGCCTCATATTTTCCGATCTCTTCGACCACCGCGGCAAGCTTTGACTTCAGATCCTCCGATCTTGACTCCTTTTCCAATAGGTGCGACTCAAAATCCGTGCCAGTCACTGGACGATCGCAGAATGGGCATACTCCTTTCTGCACGGCTATTCTGTAATCCCTGATCTTCTCGGAGAGCGATCTCTGTTCTGCGATTATCCCTGACTTTTGATCACCGAGCCTCTTCAGATTGGCCCGGATTGTTTCCATGTCGGCTACCTCTGGTTTCCTGAGACCCATAAGGCGGTCCAGTTTCTCCTTTGACTTCCTTAGGTCCCCTGTTTTGCGGATTATTGTGGACTCTTCATCCTTGAGGAGGAACTGGGTCCTCCTGTATTCCCCTTCCATTCTGGAAAGTTCTCTCTCAGCTTCTGCCATGGAATCCCTTCTCTTTCTGATCTCTTCCACCACTTTTTCCTGGGACGAAAATGCGTTCCGGAGCTTTTCTGTCTCCATCTCTGCTTCCGCTATTCTCGAACCGAAATCTTTCAGTTTCTCCTCCAGATCAGCGATTCCCCTGATCCTCTCCGGAAGCGCGGCAGTTATACCTTCGAGCCTTGAGACCTCATTGCCAAGCATGGACACTATCATGCGCGCATTGGCTGCGGCCCTTGAATAGTCATCAGTCCCAAGAATCCGCCTGAGGATCTTCAGCCTGGCTTCTGAGTTGTCGGAGAGCACGTCCTTCATGGCGTCCTGGGCGCTGAATATGGCTGCACGGTAAATCCAGTTCTTGGATCGGGAAGTTGCATCCTCCCTGAAGCCCAGTATCCGCAGTATTTCCTTCTTCAACTCGAAAGCGGATAACTTTTGGGTCTTCCCCCCGTGGTCCAAAAACATGTTCTTCTGCTTCAGGGAATCACCCTTTCTCTCTATGCTTCGTGAAATCGAGTATTTCCCATCACCCGATTCGAATTCCAGGGAAACGCTTCCCGCGTCCTCTCCAATCCTCAGTAAGTCCACGTACTCGACATCGGAGGAGGCGAAAAGCGAGAACTCCATGGCCATCAGTATGGACGATTTCCCGGATCCCACATCACCTTCAATGAGCGTAATCCCGTCGGGAAAATCGATCCTTGAATGTTGATGGCTCCTGATGTTGTGCAGTTCGATAGATCTGAACCTCACTTTTCCCCACCTTGGTTCAGGCCAAGCGTTTTCAAGGATTCTTCCACTATCCTGAGAGAGTAGGAATTTTCCTTCTCATCCTCCAGCTTTTCCGCCCGGAAGATCTGGAGCAATGCGGTAGCCAGTTTTATCCCGCGTTCGCCTGAAATATCCTCCAAATTGGTCTTGAAATTACCAAGATTTTCCCTCAGGACATTTTGCTCTATTTCCTGAACTGTGTTCCCTGCCGCAGTGAAGCGAACCATCTCTTCAGTGCGCAACCCGAACCTGTCCAGCATGAAGTGCGTTGCGCCTTTCTGCAGGCAGATTTTCCTGATCTCGCCAAAATTAATGTCGGACGTCTTTCCCCCCGAAAGGGTTCCGTAGACCCTGACAAGTACCGCCTTCTGGGAAAACCTGGCCTGCAATATTCTGTCCTGAAGTTCGCGCGAAGCTTCCGCGGAATTAAAGCCCTGCAGGTTCACCTCTATCTGGATTCCGGCAAACTCAGGCAACGGCACAAATCGAACATTCCTGACCTCTGAGTCAAAATCCACTACGTAGAAACCTCTCCTCTCCCCCTTGAATATCCTTGAAATATCTTCGCTCTGCCATCCCAGGTAAAGCGAACCGGGAAACACTATCTTGTCGTAACCGGGAAAATCGTACTCACCGCGCCTGTGGACATGCCCTCCCGCGTAGTATGAAAAACCCCTGGGAAAGTAGGAAATCTCAATGCTCTCCATATCGGCCAAATCCGGAGGCTTGAACTCGGATATCGCGGAGTGGAACACAAATATCCTGAATCCAGTTGCAGATTGCATTTCCTCCCTTGCAAGGTTTTCGAACTCGGCTTTCTCAAGCCCGATCTTCCTTCCCGAGATCCCCGCAAGCAACGCTCCCGTCCCTGGATCGGAGGTAAATACTCTTTCCTGAGATGCGGAGACATTCCTTATTATTCCAGCGGTTTCCAAAATGTCTACCGCACCCACCGTATCGTGGGAAAAGTCATGGCTTCCGTAGACCATATAGATAGGAATTCCCCGCTTGGTGAGCTTCGTGAGAGTGGCAATTGCTTCGTTCAGTATCTGCATAGGAGGAACATTGTTGTGAAACAGGTCTCCTGCAATAACGACAAAGTCCACTTTCTCCTCGATGCACATATCAATTGCAAGCCGGAATTTTTCAACCTCCAGGTCACGCATGAACTTTTCCCGCTGCGATCCCAGGTGCACATCTGAAATATGAGCAAATCTGTGCATCAACTTCCTCCGGAGGACCCAAAGAGCGGGGTGTAGATTGGGATCCCGAACTTGGTCAGGATACTGCTGACGATAGCCTCCCCCCTGTCCAAACTGGCCACAGCGGTATCCTCGAAGGACAGGTCATTGGAGCAGCTCTCCAGAAGTACCTTCCTTTCCAGTGACATTTCATTCCCCAGGATGATCTTTGTGTTCAGGTTTGTCAGTATGGACTTGGGTATGAGGCTGACGATCTGCGTTACCGCAATAAGCCCAACCCTGAATTTCCTGCCTTCCCTGGCGATGGAGGCAAAGATATTGCTTTCCTCCTCTATCTTCTCTTCAGACAGTACCCTGGGCGCTTCCTCTATAAGTATTGACACGGGAGCCTTTCCATCCAGGGTTCCATCTCCCTTGCGATCCCTGTATATTGAGAAAACTTCAGTGGCAACGATGCTTCCAATGAGGAGTTCCGCCTCATCACCGATCCTGGATGTATCAAGAATTACCACTTTTCCTGACTCCAGCGCAGACACAATTGACTTGATCGTGCTCGATCCAGCGGTCTGGGAGAAGGCGTTGGTCTCGCTCACTATCCTGCCGTTTCTCGCATAGATTCCCAGGGAAAGTCGAAACTTTCTTCTCAACACCCTTGCCGTCCGGGAGTCCACCAGCTCCTGATCCTGGCCAATCACGATCTTCTCCAGCCACTTGTCTCCGTATTCCCTGTTGTAAACGATCATGGCCTGTTTCTGTGCGTCGGTCAGGCTCATTATTCCGAAGAAGTGGTCCGGCTCAATCGTGGAAAGGTTGAATACCAGAGACGATGCACCAGGAGGAGGGTTTGTGGAGAAGTACATATTTCCCTGTTTCCATGACTCATGATCCTTTACACCCTTTCCGCTTCTTCCATAGTATTCGTCGTGGGAATCAAGAACAAGAATCCCATACCCACCGCGGGAAAGAGCGCTCCAGATCATTGTCTTCAGCAAGTTGCTTTTTCCTCTTCCAGTGGTGGCTGCCACAAGCACGTGCTGCGTGAACAGGTCCTCACCGTTGAGGAAGAGGTCGAGATCGATAACCTTTGATCCGCTCCTCAGTTTTCCGAGATATATTCCTTTCCCGTCACTGCCGGTGAGGGGTTCGAGATCGTCCCTGGAGGCGTAAACAACCTCACTTCCTAACCGGGGGATAATTTTAGCAGGCACTATCCCGCCTGGCGACATTACTATCACCGGTCTTGCAGTCGCAACAGTAGGTATCTCTGCATAATTTATCGGCAATGAATGGTTTTCTTCCCCTTCCCCAAACCTGAGAGAGGAAACCTTCAGCAGTATCTTCCGGTCGTTTTCCTTCGCAACCAGCAGGTCGCCGATCTCGATTCTCCTGTCCTTGTTTTCCCTGATCAGGATTGATTCATAGCTCCCGCCTACCACAACACCCACTCCGACGGGTTCCATGATTCCCCAATAATTCTGTGGTGATTAAATCATGTAGCTTGTCGATGCCGTATGCCAGAAAACAGGATCAAAAACCGTGTACAATTGCAGTGACAGCGTCAATGATGTATTGCATCGCGAACCCGGCTACCAGCAGGCCGAGTATTCTGGTGAGGGCCTTCAGGTTCCTTTCGCCCAGCATTCGGAATATTGAAGAAGATCTGCGGAAAAACACATATATCATTCCAAATACAAAGAGAAGTGAAACTATTGCGAAAATACCCTGCAATATTCCCCCGTTCATGAGTATAATCACCAGCGATATGGCACCCGGTCCCGCGAGCAGAGGCGTGGCGAGCGGCACTATACCAACATCCTTCTCAACATTCCCTCCGGCTGCCCTTGGCCTGTCTCCCTCCCTCACCATGCTGATGCCCATCACCAGAAGTATTATTCCACCAGCTATTTCCAGTGCTTCTATGGATATACCAAAGAAATAGAGCATGGTGCCGCCTAGAAGCGCGAACAGCAACAGGATCAGGAAACCGTAAATCACGGCATCCTTGGTGACGGTCAGCCTTTCTGAAGTGTTCATACCGGACGTCAGGGAAATATAGATCACGAGTGCACCAAAGGGGTCCACCACTACGAAAATCGGGATGAAGACCTTTAGAAATTGCATCAGATACTCGGAGATAATTGCGAGAACAGACAACAGAGAAGCATGTGCAATCCATACTTAAGGAAAACAAGGGATTGAACCCGTGTTCCCAGGTCAAGGCACATGAACCCAGTTAGGATTCCTGGCTCAGCGATTCATTGGAATAGGTTATTTACCATCAGTTCCTTAGCCACTGGAAATGGCACGAGAACCGCAAGAACTCGAGTTTTACAGGGACGAAATAACCGACAGGGAGTTCTATTCACGTCTTGCCAGAAGGAGCAGGGACAAAGAATTCTCCAGGGAACTCGAACATCTTGCTTCCGTGGAGAAAGTCCATTCGGAGTTCTGGGGCGAAATGTGCTCCAGAAAGAATATTGATCTGGACAAGTGCAAACCAAGGAGATGGAAAATCCTGTCCATGCTTTTTCTTTCCCGTATCCTGGGAAAAGGGTTAACCATAAGACTCATGGAGTACGGCGAAGTTAGTTCGGTGGAAAAGTACAGCAACTACCTCCCCTCAGTTGGAATGGATGCTGAAACCGCAAACAGGGTCCAGTCAATTCTCACGGATGAGATCGAGCACGAGGGCGTATTCCAGAGAAAGCTAACGGAAAGCGAAACAAACATCCAGAAGGGAAGGGATGTAATCTACGGAATCAGCGACAGCCTCGTTGAGGTTCTCGCCGCAATCGCTGGCTTGTCTGCAATCATATACAGCGGATTGCTAATCGCACTTGGCGGCGCCGTGGTTGCGGTCGGTGGAACAATCAGCATGAGCGTGGGGGCCTATCTGGCCAAGTCAAGCGAGTCGGAACACAAGGTCGTAGGATTGCGGAAGAAGGCACTTTTCCACAACATAGATCTGGACGTTGAGGAGACCGAGAGGATAAGGGCTGAGAGCCGGGAGTCTGCCTATAATGTGGGTTTTTACTACTTCGTGGGCGCGTGGATACCAATCCTGCCATTCCTTTTCTTTCCCGTGGATCTTGCACTTGTCATTGCCATCGTGCTGGTTGCAATCACCGAGGGACTTACAAATGCGGTCGTTGCCGTCACATTGGGAGTGCCTGCACTCAGACTCGCCCTGAGAGCCGGGCTGCTTGCATTGCTGGCTGCAGGAGCAACCTATGGCGTAGGCTTTGCGTTCCACACTTTCCTGAACATAAGCGTACCATGACAGGCTGGTAAAAGGCCTCAGTAGTTGGGACTGTGATCCTCATACATCTTCTTGAGGAGATTGTCGTCTATATGCGTGTAAATCTGCGTAGTTGCAACCGACGAGTGCCCGAGGATCTGCTGAATGAACCTTATGTCTCCCCCGTTTCTGAGCACCGAGGTGGCGAAGGTATGCCGCAGCACGTGAGGAGTCACCTTCTTCCTTATGCCTGCCTCCACGGCCAATTTCCTCACCAGTCTCTCTATGGTAGAGGTATCAAATCTGCCATTTCCCCTGGAGCTGTGAAATACCGCGTCCGAATAATCCAGGTTTGCCGATTTCTCAGCCAGATAATCCCCAAGCTTGTCCGCGGAAGCCTGGCTAAGTATCACAATCCTGTCCTTGTCCCCCTTGCCGCTCCTTACCCTCATGGTCCTTTCGGCCAGATCGAGGTCACTCATTTCCAGGCTGCACAGTTCGCTTACCCTTATGCCGGTGTAAGCAAGAACCATTACAATGGCGAGATCCCTCTTGCTCCGGGAAGCGGTCTGGAATAGCCTGGCTGTTTCGGAATCGCTGAGATATACGGGGAGCTTTTTCGACCTGACTGGAGGTTTCAGGGACTCGAGCGGCGTCAAATCACGAAATTTGTAATACAGCTTGATTGCCTTCAGGAACAGGTACTGGGTGCTCTTTGAATATCTCTTCTGCACCGCCATGTAATGTTTGTAGCGTGCTATGTCCTCATCAGTCGAGTCTTTCAGATCCTTTCCGAGGTACGAAAGGAATTTCGACACCGCAAAAGTGTACTCCTTTACGGTGTGTCTGCTCTTTCTTTCGCCCTCTAACCAGTCCCTGAACTCCGCCACAGACTTGGATACAGATTCCAATGGCTAAAAGAGGGATTTGGCCTACATAAATGTGATCGAGGGAAATGCCTGGACAAACTTCTGTCGAGTAGCCTCCTGGAACCGCGAGACCTGCAGTTCAGGGTTGACTTTCATTATAAACAAACGCGGCATTACTCCTCATGAAATCCACTCCCCACATTCTTGCGACAGACGAGAAGCCACTTGCAATATTGAAGCTGAGGAACCCTGGAAAGATAAATGCAATCAACGAGGAAATGGCTCGAGAACTCATCTCGCTCATTAAGGAGTGTGACCAGGATTCTTCCTGTATGGCCATCATTATTGGCGGAGATGGGGGCAATTTCTCATCTGGGGCAGATATTGAGGGGTTCAGTGGCCGGGGACCCGAAGGCGCGCTCGCCTTTCACGCGCTCCTCAATGAGGTTGTCCGCGCAATAAGGTCATGCGCGAAACCGGTGATTGCTGTGCTGGAAGGATATTCGCTGGGTGGTGGGCTGGAGATAGCAGAATCCTGCGATATGCGAATTGCATCGGAGGATGCAAAGATAGGCCAGCCGGAAATAAACATTGGGATAAACGCAGGCGCCGGCGGCAACGTTGTTCTTCCTAAACTGGTGGGCAGGGGAAGGGCACTTTACATGATTCTCACCGGCAGAAAACTTAGTGCAAAGGAAGCTGTGGAATTTGGTCTCGTTGACTTCTCATTCCCTGCAGGCAGCGTGTGGAAGGAAGTCCGGAATATCGCGCTTGAAATAGCATCCAAGCCTCCCGCCACAGTGAGGTTGGCAAAGATGCTCGTTAACAACTCCGAAGACATGTCGGTAAATTCTGCACTGGATTTCGAGGCTGCAGCATTCTCCTTGCTTTTCTCAACTGATGAAACAAAAAAGCGAATCCAAAAGTTCCTCAACGGGAAGAAGTGATGAGTTCAAGGTCATAAATGCTATTGTGCGGTTGCCAGTTTCAAATGGAAATGCAGGGTTGCTTGAAAAGTCACATGGATTTCCGAACCCTCAGAGTTTTTATTTATTGGTCAAATGCACGCTCCGATCAGGGATGACTTTCAGTTTTTCCAAAAAACTTCCATACGATCCGGACAAGACCTACGCAATGCTGATGTCCGCACTCAAGGTGAAGAATTTTACCGTATTGTCATACATTGACATGAAAGAGATAGTGGAGCAGAAACTCAAGATCCCTTTCAAGAACTACCTTATTCTGAACGTTTGCCGCCCGGATGCGGCTAAGGAACTAATGGATGAAAACCCGGAAATGGGCATGTTCCTTCCATGCAAGATTCTTATTTCGCCGGTGGACGGGGGTTCCACGATCGAGGTGTTAAGGATATCTGTCCTCGCCAGGGACTACCTCCACATCGAGAATTCAGCAGCCGCCAAGTATGAAGACGAATTGATTTCCGTAATTGCGGAAATTAACTGATCACAGCTACGTGAATTCCTTGAGCGCCTTCACCAGCGGGATCATATGCATGAGCGCAGGCGAACCCTTCATCAGTACTGCCACTGTAGCCGCTTCAAGGATCTCACCCTTTGTGGCCCCCGCCTGGATCGCCATTTTCACGTGATATGGAATGCACCAACTGCACTGTGCGTCGATGGACAATGCAATGGCAATAAGCTCCTTGTTCTTCAGGGAGACTGATCCATCCTTGAGCACGGTCTGCACAAATTGCAGGTATGCTCCCGCCTCTGCAGGCTTCTCTGCCTCGAGCTCGGAAAAGAGATTCTGTATTTCCTCAAGTTTTTCCTTTTGCCCAACTCCAGTTTCCATTTTTTATCGGCCTTCTATTCACGTTCGAGTTAATACCGTTTAGGTTCGTGCAAAGTTTGCACACTCCTTTGCGACCAATGGTTCCCGAGCGAAACTTGCGTTTAACGTTCAACTGCTTCTCGTTTTCAGGTGCTTTGCCATTCGAATTCTCGTTATATCTTATCATTGTTGGTGTCATTCTTGGGTCCGTCTTCACAATTTTACTCTCTTCGGTCAGACGTCTGTAATCTGAAATCATTTATACGCTCCTGCTGATAAGGCTTTGAACATGAAAATTGTTCCTGGAATTTATTCTGTTGCTGTCTCCAGCGCATTATGCAAGGCAACGTCCGCAGACATTGTCCAGGTTACTCGGTCGAGGTTTCCTGATGGGGAAATGTACGTGAGAATCGATGACAGCCTGGAGGGCGAAGAGATACTGCTGGTGTCCAGCACGAGGAGGGACGAGGAGATAATCGATCTCCTCCTCCTGCTTGATGCCTGCCGGGGCCGGAAATGCGGGAATATTACGCTGCTCATTCCTTACTTCGGATATGCCCGCCAGCACATGAGATACAGGGACGGTGAGGCTGTATCGTCCTATGCAATAGGGCAGGCAGCCTTTTCGCTAGCAGATAGAGCATTTGTCGTGGAGGTACATGACCTGGAGGCAATTGGTGTCTTCAACGGGAAAGTGAGGAACCTAAAGGTGGAAACATCCATCGCAAAGAGCATCGCCAACACTCCTGATTTCGTTGTTTCCCCTGACGACGGGGGCCGGGAGAGAGCAGGTGTTCTGGCAAGGGCATTAGGCTGCTCCTCGTTCGCGATGGAAAAGAAGAGGATCGACTCCAGAACCGTGGAAATGGAAGTGCCCGAGCAGAACATATCCGGAAAATCTGTGGTAATCATTGACGACATAATTTCCACTGGAGGCACTGTTGCAAAGGCATGCTCGGTATTGAAAGAAAAGGGCGCATCAAAGATTGACGTGGTGGCAATACACGGCCTGTTCGTGAACAACTCCTACGGAAAGATTATGGAATTCGCCGACAGTATTACCGTCACGAATACAATTGATACTCCCTATAGCAAGATTGACATTTCGGCTGAGATATACGATCAGATCATTGGGGGAGGAAAATGAACATGGATTTGAGGGAGTGCCATGTCCACGGGCCGTTTCGTGGAACAGTATGCCCAGTTTGCGGAATGAACGCAAGGCTACTGATGGGCGAACGCGAGGTTGACAAGCTTTCCAAGATTCTGGCTGGGATGCTCAGGCACTTCCCTGAGCGTTATGGAGTCAGGCTGGACGAACATGGATGGGTAAGAATAGCAGACATCGTACCACCAATTAGGATGAACATTAACGGCTTTAGGTGGCTTACCCCGGAACACGTGGAGACAATGATTAAGACCGAAGAGCGTGACCGGTACCAGCTGGATGACACCGGACGCGTACGAGCGCGATATGGCCATACCATCCCGGTGAACATGGATGACCTGCCGACTGACAATATACCAGATTCCCTGTACTACCAGACTACTCCGGAGGAAGATGAATTCATACAGGAATCCGGAATAAGCCCCTCGGACAAGACGTGGATTCACCTGTCGGGCACCTACAGGAAGGCTTACTTTTCTGGACTGTTTCATGTTGAGGAACCAAAGATAATAGGAGTAAGGGTTCCGCAACTTGTTGAGTCCGGGATGCCTGTTTACAGGGCGACGGATGACATTTACCTGGTCGCATCCGTGCCGGGAGAATTCCTCTTCACTCCAGAGAAGGAGGAAATTGTCCTTTCGGATGAGGAAAAGGAGATGATATCAATAGTCAAGGAAAAGAGAGAACAGAGGAAGGACCGGCAGTCCGGTTTCGACTCCTATTGATCGTTGCATCCGGAAAAGTCCCAGGACCAGTATCTGCTCACGTCACAGATATTCGTTTCCATTCTCGGAGATGAAGGAAAGGACTGCATTTCTGCCTGACACCATGGCTGATCTGATGTCATACTGATTCCTGTCGAAAAGAATAAAATCGTACTCTTCCTGATCAACAATGCGGATCCCCCTCATTTCCGCTGCCTTTCTGTATTCAAAAGCCCTGCCGGAGTCCAGTGATCTCAGGGATCTTTCGCTCAATGTGATTTTCCTCGTGGCAGAGAGGGGCAGAATCGAATCCAGGTACTGATACACATTTGTGTCGACGGAAATGCTATCACGATCTGGAAGCTTGGGATACACGAGATCTGGAAGGCATAAGAGCCCCTTTCCTTTGTGTTCCTGGCTCAAGGTTATGACAACCTTCGCCTTCCGCAGGCTATCTTCATAATACCGGATCAGTTGAGAGAATTCACTCCTTTGTGCAGGCTCGGATATTGCATTCAACTGGCCGCCCAGGACCTCTTCCTTTTCATACAGTGCCACAGAGAATCCAAGCTTGGCTGCAAACAGGGATGCCTCCATACCCTTTATGCCTCCACCAATCACAGCCAGGTCTCCGTGATAAACAGGCGGAATCCTGGGGTATAGACCCTCGTAACCGGTATCCGGGTTCACTGTACACCTGACCTCACCGAAACCCAACCTCCGGCAAGCCTGGTTGCACCTGATGCATGGCCTGGGCATTCCCGATCCCTTCTGCATCTTTAGCGGAAGGTACGGGTCAGCAAGCAGTCCCCTGGCAATTGAAACAAGATCTACCTTTTGTAGTGCCGTCTCTATGTCGTTCTCATTGGCTATTGATCCCACTGCCATGATGGGAACGCCCAATCGGCCTGGAATTTTAGCCACAATCGGAATGTGGGGAATATAGAATGAACCGGACGATCCGGGAGGAGCATTCCTGCCAGCTGAGAAGTGGACGTAATCCACTTTCCTGACTTGTTGAGCCGCACTGAAACCGTAGTCCGGGCCATATCCGTCCTGCTCGAATTCCATGAGGCTCAGTCTTATTCCAACGGCAAGGTCTGTTTCCCTTCGTATGTTGGCGACGATTTCGTTTGCAAAGCGAACCCTGTTTTCAAGCGATCCGCCGTAAGCATCAGTCCTCAGGTTGAGGGCTGGCGAAATGAATTCGTGGATCAGATATCCGTGCGCTCCGTGTATTTCCACGCCGTCAAACCCGCATCTTTCTGCCAACATAGCCGCTTCCAGAAAACTGTTCTTTACGCGGTTGATGTCCTCCGCGGACATCTCCCTTGGAGTGGTACCTCGATAATTGATGGATGAGGGGGCTATGTTACTCTGCGGATTTATGGCGTCGTATGCCTTTCCCCCGGAATGGACGAGTTGCATGAATATCCTTGCTCCATTCTCCTTCACCTTCTCCGTGAGCCTTGATAACTTGGGAGCAAGTTCATAACTGTATGCGCCGAGTTCGTTCGGGGAACCACGGCTGTTCAATTTGTCTACGTAGGTATATTCAGTGATAAGCAGCGCGGTTCCGCCTTTCGCGCGCTCTGCCATATACCGGATATGCTGGTCGGTCACCCAGCCCTCCGGCGATCCAAGATTAGAAACCATCGGAGCCATGACTATCCTGTTTTTTAGTGTCAAGTTACCGATTGCGATCGGTGTAAAGGCCTTCATTGGTCGGGTATTCCCCATATAATAAAACCTCTGTCATGGGGGGTTTACGGAGGTATTCCCAGTAATTGCCCCTGTCATTCGCGATTATCGTGGGTTATTGCAAAGCATGGGGTTATGCCCCGTCGAAAGGAGTTGAAAAACGTGCCACGACTATTAAAATAATCCTTGATGATTAGAGAAAATGGGAAACCCCCGTGAAAGCGCGCTCAAGATCAGAGATATGGCACGGCGGCACAACAGGCTATTTGGGGATAGCATTCCCCTCATTGCCTCTGAGAACATTATGAGCCCACTGGCCATGGAGATGCTTCTCACAGACTTCGGGTCAAGATACGCTGAAGGACTTCCACACCAGCGTTACTATCAGGGAAACCAGATCGTTGACGAAATGGAGGAATACGCTACAGAACTACTAAGAAGACTATTCGGGAGCAGGTTTGCTGATCCCAGACCCATTTCCGGTACCGTTGCTAACATGGGGGTAATTTACGGGCTAACCAAGGTTGGCGATCCCATTACTGTTCCGGACTTGTCCGGGGGCGGACACATAAGCGCTGCAAAGTTCGGTGCCGTCGGTTTTCGCGGACTTGACGCATCTCCCTATCCGTTCGATCCGGATACGATGTCCATTGATCCCGACGGTGCCAGAAAGTTGATTCTTGAGAAAAAGCCCAAAGTAGCACTCTTCGGCCAGTCCGTGTTCCTGTTTCCCGCTCCCCTGAAAGAGCTATCGGATACTTTTCAGGAGGTCGGCTGCAGGGTTTGGTACGATGCAGCCCACGTCCTGGGTCTCATAGCAGGAGGAAAATTCCAGGACCCGTTGAGGGAGGGCGCAGAAATAGTATCCGGCAGCACTCACAAGACATTCCCTGGTCCGCAGCACGGTGTTGTCCTGGGCCAGTCTGACGAAACGGTCTGGAAACACGTCCAGAGAGGCCTCTTTCCTGGCGTTCTCAGCAACCATCACCTGAATACCATGGCTGCACTTGCTGTGACGACTGCAGAGGAAATGGAATTTGGCAGGAAGTACGCATCTGACATTGTGGACAATGCCCAAGCGCTTGCGGAGGAACTCCACTCGCTTGGTTTCAGGGTGCTCGGAGAGAAGAGGGGATTCACCGAGTCACACACTATTGCCGCAGACGTATCCGAAATGGGAGGAGGCAAGGAAGTTGCTGAGAAACTTGAGAGGTGCGGGATAATACTCAACAAGAATCTTCTGCCTGGCGACCAGGGAAAGAAATCCCAGGATCCCAGCGGGATCCGGATTGGTGTGCAGGAAATAACGAGACTGGGAATGGGCAAGAGTGAGATGAAAGAAATAGCATCCCTGATACATAGAGCGATCACGAAGAATGTCACGGACAGGGAGATATCGGAAAGCGCTGCAGGATTAAAGAGACAGTTCCCAGAGGTCAGATACTGTTTCGGCAAGTTGCATGCATACGAATACCCTGAATTTGCCAAAGGGATCTAGGCAACAGCGGGGATTGGAATCCGTAATGTATTGGACATCGGGAAAAATCGTTGCCTTGGTCGCAGCAATAATTTCCGTCACATCCATGTACCTTTACGCCTCCACAATAAATGCGTCGCAAACGCTTTCGAATTCTCCGCAAGACTATCTTCCCGGAAATTCTGCTTTGTTATTCAGCTTAGACTACCCGGGAGTGCCGATGTATGGCTTTTCCCTTGGCAGCGAATTTGGCATCGCCCTTAATTCCGGGGTCTCGCCTGAGGGCACCTTGATCAATTTCTCCTCCACAGCTTTCAATTCGAACCACTATGCCATCTCAGGAATTGGCTTCTACCTGGGGGAGTCTATCGAGAACCTGGAGATTTCCGACATAAACGTAAGCAACGGCAACGTAATTTCCCAGTTACTGCAATATCTGGTTGGGTCAAACTCAACCAGCGTGAACTTGACCATGTGCCTGGTTTCCGGCACCGAAGTAGTTCTCCTGGGAACCATGGGCGGAATCGAGGATGCCATCGCAGCCGCGTCGTTAGGGACGTGGCATCATGTGGAGTTTAACGGATCTGGCCAGTATCCTGTCTCCATCATTTTGTATAGCGGAATCCCGATCTTTGATTGGATCTGGGTCAACGTGACCGCGTTTCAGACATTCTTGACCGTTCACATGGTATCAAATTCAACCGCAGGAGAAGCTTCCAGTCTGCTAACAATCCTTACGGGAGTAAGGCCATATGCGGTTTTTGGCGGATCACTGGAGTTTGTCACAGACATTGGATTAGCTAGGGTGTTCTCACTCCTTTTGCGGGGAGCTTAAATGTACCCTCTAAGTAGAAGATTGATTATTTTCCGGTATTTCTTCATCAATTATTTCAGGTCCAGAAGTTTCTATTTCCTTTTGTTCCTCGTTCTGATCATATCGTCCCTGATGACATATGCGTCCCTGATGTATTTTGGGAGCATAGGCCGATACATTGTAGGAGGGTCCGGCGTCGCGCAATTGCTCAGGGGAAACCTTCTGGAGTACTTCTGGGGGTTCTTCGCTCCGACCGTGGGTTTCTTTGCTGCGCTGTTCTTCGGTTCCAGTGCAATCGCAGGGGAGTTGGAGGAAGGGACGGCAAATTTCACGTTTACCCTCCCCGTGGACAGGCGCCACGTTTTCGCAGGCAAGTTCCTTGCTGCATATGCGGGTGCGTCGATAATTTGCGCAATTTACTACCTTGCAGGTTTCATTTCATATCTCGTAGTGATACGTTCCCTCCCAAATCTGGCAGTCTTGCTTTCCTATGGTCTTCTGCTTGTTTTCGTCCTCGCAATGCTTTCTGTGGTTTTCCTCCTTTCTGCCGTTTTCCGGAGAACAACGTACGTGAACATCGCTGTCCTGGTTCTTTACTTTATTATGTTCAACTCGCTGACTCTAATCTGGGAAATACTTTACAGATCTGCGCCCGAGTTTCTTATCAATAACACCGTGTCTGTGGTCTACACCGTATACGTTGGAATATCTTTTCAGTTTACGGGACTTGGAGGAACACTTCAGCCTTCGGGTTTTTGGCCGGTAGTACACTCTATCCTCATAATGCTCTGTTACGCGATCGGAACCGTAGTGCCTGCTGCCCTCCTGTTCGAGTGGAGGGAGTCCAGTTGACCAAACGAATGGCAGCACCGGATCCGGCACATTCCAATGGCACACGAGGAATGCCAGCGCAGATTTCGTTCAGAGAAGTAACCAAACGATACGGCAAGACTACCGCGCTTGATAAAGTCAGCATTGACGTGTCTGGCCCGGGAGTGGTTGCCTTGCTGGGTCCCAACGGAGCGGGCAAAACTACCTTCCTGAAGCTCTTGAACAGGCTCTCATTTCCAAGCAGCGGCGAGATCACGGTGAACGGTTTAAGTATAGACAAGAACGCAGCAAAGGTGCTGGGCATGATGGCTTCACAGGTGGATGAGACGAGGTTCCATCCCTATCTATCTGGCAGGGAAATTCTCAGGTTTGTGGCAAGTCTAAGGGGGATCAATGGGGATGCAATTGAAAAGAGGATTGAAGAGGTTTCGTCAAGAACCGGCATAAGCCCTTTCCTGGATAACTTGTATGGAACATATTCATCAGGCATGAAGCAGAAATTCGCAAATGCCAGCGCACTTGTTCCGGATTCGCCGATAATATCGTTTGACGAGCCAACCGCGAACCTTGACCCTGCTGGAGTGGTCGAGTTCAGATCCATTATTGAGGACCTTAAAGCCAGGGAGAAGCTGGTTCTGATCAGCTCCCACATTTTGAGCGAGGTCAGATCATTCGGGAACAGGATTCTGATAATCAATGCAGGAAGAATTGTGTTCGATTCAAGCAGGGATGCATTGGAAAAGTATCTTTCAATAAGGTTGGAATCAACTCCCGAGTCCTTGCCTGAGAAAATCAAGGGAGTCTCCGAGGTCCAGGCAAACGGTGACGTACTGATATTGAAGCCCAAGGACGGAGTTAGCAATTCAACTGTGATATCAGAACTTCTCAAGTCAGGGCTCAAAATTAGGGAGGTCAGTGAGGTAGAGAGTCTTGAGAAGGCATACATCTCGAGAGTCTCCAATGAAAAGTAGTGAAAAACTGATCCCCTGAGTGCGACAATCTCATTGTATTCTGAGGTGACCGAATGCCGAGAAACCGGAATTCAACTTGATTTCCAGATCGGGTGGAAATGAGGTACTTCCCGGTCGGGGGAGATAAGCCTGAACTGATCAATTAAAGTTGAAACAGCGTTCTTCGTGCTGCAATCACGGAAATTGGTTGACAGTCCCTGCAGAACAAAAATGTGCGAATGGTAACCACTACTCTATAGAGTCCTTCACACTGAAGCTAAACGAGCCGAGAATTGTGTTGCAATGGAGATGATCTACAGTTCTTGGAAACATCGATTAATTTTCAAAAAAAAAAAGAAAATGGTGCGGGACTTATTCCCACACCAGATTAGGCAACAGCCACTTCTGCGGCTGCAGAGGCTGTCAGGGCACTAAAGCTGAGAGCGCTGGTAGTGCCGAACTCCAGGTAAACAAGGTGGGTCCCGGCGTCCACTATCATTATGGTGTCATAGATTGACCCTCCAGTCATGCTGGGAGGAAGTGTAATATTCGTGTATTCGTCACCACTCATAGGTCCACTGGCAAACGTTCCCCCGCCTACGATCGGAGAGCCTGACAGGGCCAGAGTAAGCACCGTGTATGACGAGTTTGCACTACTGGAAGAACTGAAGGTCACGTATCCCAAAATTGCCGCATTGCTGGGGTTGCTCATTGATCCGTTGGTATAGACTCCAATTCCGATTTCTGTAATGCTACCGATGGTGTTGTTTATGTCTGCCTTGTATTTGTTGGGGATAGTCATGTTCATGACGTAAGCAGCGCTGTAAATGAGTTCCTTGGCGTTGTGGATGCCTATTCCAGTGGTAATGTCCTGTGTCCATGTAATGCCCGTATCCGTGGTCAGATTGCTGGCGCTAACGAATGTCGACCTGAAAGATTGGGAAATTGAGGCAACGAGTTTCGCTTCATTTACATAGAGGCTTTCGAAATGTGCCAGCGTCTGGTTAGCGTATCCTGCGTAGGCCATGAAGATAAAGAAGTCACCCGTGTATCCCACGAGCAAAGAAATATTGAATTTAGACGTGAAGGTGTGAGCAGACACCATGACGAATTCATAACCTTGTGTAGTTCCCTTATACATGAACGCTGACTCGGAAGAATTGGAGAATGACGTGTTTGTCGCATTCACCCATATGTCGTTAAATAGGGGGCTCGCTGATACATTATACTGCAGATAGCCTACAGTGAGGAACTGAGGGCCGCTGGTGTTCTGACCAAATATGCTGAACTCGAAGGAAATAAGCCCGTAGAAGGGAGACGAGGGAGACCCTGCGAGAGATAGCTGATAACCGGATGTCTGTACCTGTTTCAGAACCGGATTATTCACACTCGTCTGAGCGGCCATCGCCGGTCCTGCGAGTGTTGTCGGGAGCGAACCGGAATGAGCACCAAACAGAGCATCAAGTCCCGCTGAGTTGCTCACTGTTCCAGTAGAGCCGCCACCCTGGCCCCAGTTTCCACCCAATGCCGAGTTTACGGCGCTCTCACCTACGACGTTCGAGGCCCCCACTGAATTGGACGAGGAACTCTGGAAACTTATTACCCCCGACGCAAAGAGAGCGGCAGCCACAACGATAATCACTATTACTACTGCACCAATGGCTATAGTACCTGCTTTTGCCATCTGGAGATATCCATTTCCACAGATTTAAGGTTTTTGCATATAAAGGTATTGATCAGCGCAACACTACAAAACGCGACTCGCGCCACCTATCCCGATCGAACAGATGCTTGAAAGAGCGATGATCCCCGGCTCCTCCCCTAATCTGCTACTGATTCCAGCGCATCTTTCAGATCAGATATGAGATCAGTTTCGCTCTCAATTCCGGCTGAAACACGTATCAGGGAATTGGAAATGCCGAGTTTGTTTCTCTCGTTTTCCGGTACCGATGCGTGGGTCATCAGCGCGGGAACCTCTATCAGCGACTCGACCCCGCCAAGGCTTTCGGCCAGGTAAAAGACCTTAAGTGACCCGAGGAACCTCGAAACTGCAGCTTGGTCGGAATCCATGACAAAGGACAGCATACCACCGAATCCCCGCATCTGTTTCTTTGCTATGGCGTGCCCCGGATGGCTATCCAGTCCGGGATAGTACATTTTTTTAACCATCCTGTGCCCGGACAGGAACGAAGCGATCGAGGAGGCATTTCTCTCGTGGATTGGCATTCTCGCGTGGAGTGTCTTTATTCCCCGCAGCGTGAGGTAGGAGTCGAAAGGCGATAGGATTGCACCTCCTGCGTTCTGGTAAAACTTCAGCTTCTCGTGGAGATCGTCATTGTCTGTAATGAGGGCACCGCCCACAGAATCGCTGTGGCCATTCAGGTATTTGGTTGTGCTGTGAAGGACAATGTCTGCACCCATTCCGAGAGGCATCTGGAAGTAAGGCGTAGCAAAGGTGTTATCCACCACCGAGAGGGCTCCTGCTTCCGAACACATCTCTGAAATCAGAGCGATGTCAATTATCTTCATGAGAGGGTTCGACGGAGTTTCGTACCACACCATTTTCGGCTTTTCTCGCATTGCTCCTTTCACTTTATCCGGGCTTGTGAAATCCGAAAACAGCAGCCTCAGTCCGAAATTGCTGGACATGTTGACGAGCAGCCGTCGGGAGCCGCCATAGAGATCGTCGGATGCAAGGATAGTATCTCCGGTCCTAAGAAGCGAAAGCAGTATTGTGGTTTCTGCTGCCGACCCTGAGGAAAAGGCGAGCGCAAACTTTGCCGATTCAATTGCGGCAAGTTTCCTTTCCAGCGCAAGCCTGGTTGGATTACCGGTCCTGCTGTACTCAAACCCTTCCGTGGGTTCCGTAGGGACCTTCCTGGCGAAAGTGCTGGAAAGGTGTATGGGCATCGCAACGTCGCCGAACTTCCCGGTTTGCGTGAGTGGCTCCTCCCCCGCATGAACAGCCGCAGTCTCAAACTTCATTTTGCCACCGATCACAAGAATCCCCTGCTCGTCATCCAGTCATCGTTGTAAATCTTCGATAGATACCTGTCCCCGGAGTCTGGGAATATCACGACAACGTCGTCGCCGGGGCTGAAAAGGTCCTTCCCCTTCATGATAGCAGCAAGGGCGGATCCACTCGACCCTCCTGCGAAAATACCTTCCTCCGCGGCAATTCTCCTTGCCATCCTGAACGATTCCCTGTCGTCAACCTGAATGATGTCATCCATCACGGAGAAGTCTATGGCTTTCACCAGGTAGTCCTCGCCTATTCCCTCGACCTGATACAGGTGGAATTTTCCTAGCCTGCCGGTCTTGAAGTAGTCGTAAAAAACCGACCCCTCGGGATCAACGCCTATTATCTTTATTCCGGGGGAATTTTCCCTGAGAAATTTGCCAATGCCGCTTATCGTCCCTCCGGTACCAATACCGGCGACCAGCGCGTCTATCTTCCCTTCCATCTGCTCCCAAATCTCCGGACCTGTTGTCGCATAATGGGATTCCGCGTTGAGAGGATTGTTGTATTGATCCGGATAAAAGCTGCCTTCCGTTTCCTGCGCTAGCCTTCTTGCCGTGCTGTAATAACTCTCAGGAGAATCCGCAGGCACCTCGGTTGGAGTCACCACGACCTTCGACCCCAGTGCCTTCACGAAATTCCTCTTCTCCTCGCTCATCTTGTCGGGAATGGTGATTATGCATCCGTAACCCCGCGCAGCAGAGATCATCGAAAGTCCAGCTCCTGTGTTGCCGGACGAATTCTCAATTACCGTGCCTCCGGGCTTCAGTTTGCCGGTCTTTTCAGCGTCCTCAATAATGTACCTGGCCATCCTGTCCTTTATGCTCCCAGACGGGTTCATGAATTCCAGTTTAGCCCATACGTTAAACGACAGATCGTTTGTGATTCTGTTCAACCTGACCATTGGAGTATTGCCGATGCAATCCACAACGGTATTGCACCTGGGTCTTACTGTCACGAACCTGAGTGGTGCCAGTCGAAATAAACATTTCCTTCGTGGGAAGGTGCAGGTCACCTATTCCTGGAGTCGGTTGAACAGCGCTGGCGCAATGACCCCGAATGAAAGTGCATCTCGATTTCATTAATCTTATTCGACAATCGAACGTGATAATCAACAATAATTGCGATCTGTTCAGTGCCCATGCGGTTGCGCGGAAAAATCGGAATAAAATGAAAAAGTATGGAGAGAACGCTTGATCACGGGGTAGCGATCAAGTGTCCCTGAACAGCCGAAGCGGCGAGATACCCGGCAGCGATGGCCGAGGCGATTAATGCGAGCCAGAAGATGGCAAGCACAAGAGTCTCGATTGGGCTGCTCTTGGTCTTCTTCTTGTCCTCGATGAAGTCGAAGATTATCGTGGAAGGAAGCGAAAATAAGCCTACCACTCCAAAAGCGAGGTAGAGGAGGAACGCCTCAAAGGGGCTCTTCGTAAAGTTATCGGCGTATGCTTGATATCCATAGAATATTGCCATTATCCCTGCAAAGAATCCCAGGACACCAACAAACTGGAGCTTCTGATGGAACACAAGCGAAAGGGAAACCCCTACTATCAGAAGTGAGAAAATAACGTACGGATCGGTGAACAGTATGTTATAGGCGGCCATAGTTCCAGGGAATGGCCATGTGAGCTCTCCCCATATGCCCATTATCAGCATGAAAATTCCCAACACGAGCAAGGGAAATCCGCTCCCGCGTATCAATTCCGAAACCTGTTCCATTGGAACCTTTCTGTGGTAGAAATAGGCCGCGGTAATCATGTACGCTGGAAGTATCGTAGCCAGCACAAGGGTAAACAATTCCAAACCTAAATCGTCGATGAATGCCATTTTAGGGTCACCGAATTGTTATCTTTGTGTAATACTTACTACATCTGCCGTATCTGTACGTGCCGAACGTGTAAGGTAATTCACAGGGCGGTAGCTTTCTAACCGGCTCTTCAAGCGATTCTGTTTCTGAAGTTCGTAAGCACTGCTTCCGGAATATCAGGCAGTTCCAGAGGGCAATCCCCTGCAAGAAGCTGAGATGGGAGGAGATTTGTCACGCAGAAATAACCGCCAAACTATTCTCCTGCAATTCCAGTGATTCAAGAACGCCATTATGCTGCGAATCGGTCAAAAAAAACTTCCTTCATAGTAGACATTAAGCCCTCCATTCTTCGACGTTAGGATAGATGACGCGATAAACTGTGGTGCCATTGGAGGCGCCATATCCCACGAGATTACCCACGGTTACGACGAGCATGGGAGGAGATACGACCTGAACGAAAGCCTCCATAACTGGTGGAGCGATGATGATGAAGGGAAGGTTGTGGAATTGTACAGTTCCCTCGAGCCTCTTCCGGGTCTTCGCGTTAACGGGGAGCTGACTCTGGGAGAGAACATCGTGGACTTCTTGGGAGTAAGCATTGCTTCCGAAGCGTTGCAACGGCACCTGGAACGGAATCCGGAAATGAGGAAAGTCCATTGACGGCTTTACTCCAGAACTGCGTTTCTTCATTTCGTGGGCTCAAGTGTGGAGGGAAAACATCAGGGACGAGGAACTGAAGATGAGGATCACCGTGGATCTGCATTCTCCGGCCAAGTTCAGCGCTACAGTGCCGGCATACAATCACCCGGAGTCAGAGTCAACATTTCCTGATTCTTCTATTCCATGCACCAGGGTGACCGGAAGATAGACATCTGGTGAGTGCCTATTTCTCAGGTTAGTAAGGCAATGCCAGATCCAAACAAGAGGACATGCCGTGACACTATCTAGAGAACTTCAGCTTCCCGACATATTTCAGGATCCAGTCCACAAGTTGGTTGTAGGTCCCTATCCCGTTTTCCAGTACTCCCACCCTGCCATCATCTTCCCGTACGAGATTCTTGGATGTCATCCACTCAAGGTAGTTCAGGAGCTTGTCATATGACAACTCGGAATTCGTCGCCAGCCTGGTCTTGTTCGTGGGACCATCATTCATCAGGTTCCGTATGATTCTGGCCACCACGTAAAGATCTGGCTTAAAACTGCGTTCCCCGGAATTCGAGATAAAACCACCTCAGTTCGGCAACAAGGCTGTCCATGTGCCATAACTCGGAATAGCTCCGCGATATGGCCTTGTCGCCGAGTCCAATGATTACTGTCAGGGATACACCCAGTATGGTATACAGGCTCATTGGGGTGCTGAAAATTTCACCCATAAGGAGATCTCCCACAAAGAACAGGATTACGTAGGCAAGACCAAGTGCGACAGTGAACTCCAGTACACTCAACACAACAAAGACAACCTTTGCCTTTCTTAATATTGTCAGGACATCCTCCCAGTCAGTGTTCTCCACTATCCTCAATATGCCTACTGCTCCTTCTTTCAGGAATTCCTCCCAATTGGCTCCTTTGCCTTCCAGAAACGCTTTCTTGAGCATTCTATAGACCAGGATTGAGACAACCGCAAGATAAAGTGTCCATATGACATCGAGGTTGATATAGGACCCTGTGGCTATCTCAACCCCTCCCGGGAAAGCTGATACCACAACATAATTATAATAATTCGCAGCAAGTGAGATCACGCCCACTCCAAGGATTCCGTAAAGTATCATGAGGAAAACCTGTGGAAACTTCGTGCCTGCACTGGAATATCTGTATGATGTTTCCAGGGATTTCTGCAAGTCTCTTATTATTTCCACGGCCCTATTTTCCTCCGTCATAGTCCACCTACCACATTCACCTGTACCGTGGCGTAGCTGCTTACGTAAAATACGTAATAATTAAAATAGGAGGATTGGCCGTAAGAGGAAAACCGGTTCATCCAGGTGTCCGGAGGAATGTTTTGGACAATACCTGCATCTATTGGACTATTGGGCGTGAGGGATAGATTTGCAGCCCCTCCAAAGGTTCCGGAAGCCCCTCCAGAGGGAATTCTTGCGGGAAAATGAAAAGACAAAGTCAGGGGGGATGAAATGGTCAATTTGGTCCCATTCTGAAAAGCTATCTCTTCCGATCCATTTGCCAGTACTGGGTTGATGATTATCCTGCCGTTAGCCTCAATGTTCTTTCCCACACCGATAACAACAACAGTTCCATTTGCACCGCTTGGGGCCGTGTAAAAACTCTGGCCGTAGTAATGGAAAGTCTCATTGATCCCAAAAGTGAACAGGATGAAAAGAGAGAGGGTCAACACCATAACCTTCCAAATCCTTGGTTTCATCCTTGAGGATTCTCTTTCCAGATTTAACCGAAACTCTCTCTAAGGGAAGTTGAAGCCATTGGAAATGTCACGGGGTTCTGGCTGTCAAAGCCCATGGAATTGCAAGCGAGAAGCCACTGGAGGGTTTCGATCCCCCGACCTGCTGATTACGAATCAGCTGCTCTTCCATCTGAGCTACAGTGGCACTACGGCATGTTGATCGCAATGCCGGAAGGAATCTTCGGATAAAAATAAGTTGACTTCTGCGGCAACCGATCTCCTCCCATGATGAGCTGGATGAAGGTATTCTTGTTCCAATAAGGCATCAGTACTGCAAAAGATGCTTCGCCTTTGTCGACTGATTCCAGCGCCTGAGACAGGTCATGCTGGTAAACCACCTCGTCGGAAAGCACCTGGTCAGAAAATCCCAGGCAGGTCTTGAACAGCAGTTCATTCAGCACGTAAGTTTCCGGAGGAATGCTTCTATGGAACCTTGCGGAAATGTCCGGGGGTATCGATTTTGGAATCAGTCTTGCATAATTTCCCTGGGGCCGGTAAATTACCATTGAGTCCTGTCCGTTGATTGAAGTGATGGACTCCATGTCGAAGTACTCCGAAATCTTCCCCATGAAATCGTCAAGGTTGACTTTCCTCTTCACCACCCTGTGAATTCCACCAATGAGCAGCCCGGCATCATGGACTGAAGTCACGTAAGACATGCACGAGCTCCAGAAATGGTCGCTGGGATGGAGGGATGCAAGCCTTCTGGTGGCTTCCAACCTGTGGTGCCCGTCCGCAACAATCGCAGACTCGGTCTCCAGGGACTTTGTAACCTCAGAAATGACTTCCGGAGATTCCACAAGGAATACTCGGTTCACAACACCGATCGGTTCTTCAAAGTCTAGGAGAAGAGTTCCCGAGGATATCGCCTTTGAAAGGGACTTCTCAAACCTGGCAGAGGAGATAAGAAGGAATATAGGTTCAGGCTGTCCCCCGAGGTCTCGCATAACGTCCACTCTCTCAGAAACCGGTTTCTCAAAAGTCATCTCGTGAGGCCTCACTGTGCCATCGTCTGGGAAAACGCCCACGAGACCTATAATGCCAGTTCTCTGCAGGGATACGTCTCCTTTTCTGAACTCCTGAACTACAGCTAGGAATGAATCCTTTTCAAGACGTGCAAGCACTCCTTCCTGGACCCACTTTCTGAATTGCTGATCTGGCTTCTCAGATCCCGGCTCGGGCAGAGTTAGATGCACTATGTTCGTTGGTGATTTCCTGAGTTCTTCCGCCCTCTTGGGGCTGATGGTGTCGAAAGGCGGCGATACGACCTTCGAGAGCGATTTCGAACTGTCATCTGAATAAACGTATGGACGAAAAGGCTTGAAAATCAATTCGGATCACCATTCAATCCCTTCTTTATTTCTTCCAGGTCCATTCTATACCCTTCCTCGCCCAGTGGGGTCTCAAGGACAAACGGAGTTCCTCCCAGCCTTTCATCCGTGAGTAGATTGAGGATTCCGTCGATCCCGATCATTCCTTTTCCTATCTGTTCGTGCCTGTCGACCCTGCTTCCAAGCCCCTTCTTTGTATCGTTCAGGTGGAATGCCCTTAGCCTGTCTAATCCTACGATCGACTTAAAACGGTCCATGGTCTCTGCATAGTGTCCCGGGTCCTTGATGTCGTATCCTGAGGCATAAACGTGGCAGGTGTCAAAACAGATCCCCGTGCGGCCTTTGTCTCCTATTCCATCAAGAATTTCCGCCAGGCTTTCGAAATTTGCGCCGACCGCACTTCCCTGTCCCGCTGCGGTCTCGATCAGCACTGACGCATTACTGGTCCTTGAGAGACCCTCGCTTATCCCCGATGCAATTCCGGCGATAGCGGCCTTCTCGGTAGTTCCGGAAGCAGATCCTGGATGAAGCACCAGATTTTCAATGGCAAGAAGATCGCACCTGCGAAGCTCCTCGAAAAGACCATCCCTGGACTTGTCCCTCAGTTCGCTCTTTGCGGATCCCAGGTTTAAGAGGTAGGAGGCGTGTGCCATCAGCTTGCTTTGTTTAGCTCCGGACACCTCTTCCCTGAACTTCTTTGCCTCTCCATCTGGTATAGGTCGTGCTTTCCACTGCATCTGATTCTTTGAAAATATCTGGAATGTCTTGAATCCGAACTCCTTAGCCCGCGTGGATGCGTTCCACACTCCCCCTGCAGTGGACATGTGTCCCCCAAGGGTCAAGTCTTCGTACTTCATGGGAATATTTGCATCGCCGATCCCCATATAAAGGGAACGTACTGGTTCTTGATGGGAAGTCCTGCCAGGCCTGTTTTTCCTGATAGCCTGACGTTGATCGTGCATCGGGATGCCAGTATTCCTGGAAGCAAATATTCCGAAGATAGGCTGTCTGGATAATCTAGAGCCCGTTCCGACCCTCGACTTGCTCTTTCCAGTTGACCCTCAAGCTATGTTGAGTGTTCCAGTTTGCCGCCTTCATCCAACTGCCACTTGCAGTATTCGTAAAGTGCGTCGTAAAGGGGGAACTGAAGCCTCATGTTCTCGTGATCGTCCTTGGCAATGCGCCTGAATCCCATTGCAGCAGCCTCCAACCCTGCTCCTTCTTTCCTGGCATCAGGAGGTTCCGCATCGGCAGATCTTACGATTTTCGCAAGTTGAAGCAGTGCAGGATCAGTAAGTTTGTATTTCTTTATTACCGCATCAAAGCTCACGTACTCGTAACCGTTTTCCTCGTAATGCATTAGTTCTGCTCCGGGAGTGTCAAAAGCGGTTGCGTTATTATCCCTGGCAAAATTCAGGACCTGTTCTTTGGGGACGAAGAAGAATTCTGCATTCTTGTCCACAAACCTGCTGATCACCCAGGGACACGCGATCCTGTCCACTTTTGCTTTCTCCCTTGTTACCCACTTCATATGATAGGAACTTCAGTCGGTTATTAGTAACTTTTTACTTGGCTATGCCTACGATCACTCAGCGGGAAAGAGAAAAAATCATTATGTTTGCCTATGTGTACTGCTTCAATCTAAGAATGGAAAACTCGTCACGTAGGAGCAGGACCCTGCTGAGCAACTGGAGCTATCTTAGCCTGTACACGGCAGCGTTCATCTCTACAGCCGGATTCTCGGCCACCTCGATAACGCTTTCCTGACTTGTATTTACACGCTTCTCTTTTCTATCAGCATCTGCACGAACTGGTAGACGTGCACGGCTAGACCCGGGTTGTCCGTATAGCCACACGCGTCCATGTCCGGGCCAGCAAGGAGCGCCCTTGAACCATCACTCACCACGTCCGTGGTCATTATTCCGTCCACCACGAAAGACTCGGCATTCTCCGGGATTCTCTTGTTCGGCGGAGTCACAAAGATCACCTTTACACCCCTCTTAACGGCGTTATCGATGCTCTTTTTCATCTCCGTCCGAATCTCCCTGACCCTGGGAGTGCATATGAATATCTCCCGCTCGGTCAGGTTGATCATCTCCTGAAGCTTCAGCATAACTCTTTCAGTGCCATATATGGTGTAAACAAGCTGCGGTTCGCCCTTGGAGGTCACGACTTCCTGGATAAACCTGAGGTCGTCAAACAGCGTCCTGATTTTTGCTTCTGTCTGGTTCTTGACGACGTTCAGGTCCTCGGGCTTGAACATCTTCGGCCTCCCGTCAGTTTCCCTGGCGAGACCCTTGTCCACAAGCGATTCCATGACCTTATAAGCAGACGTCCGCGGAATTCTCGCACTTTCGGCAATTGTGTCAGCGTTCGCAACGCCATGATATACAAGAGCAGCGAATCCCTGTGCTTCGTACGAAGAAAGACCAAGGAGCTTGAGCGATTCCAGTACTCTTTGCATCTGGTCCGAATTTATTTCCACTGTGAATGGTAATCTGTTTTGGTATATTCTTTTTTCAGACGAATCCTGCCCTTCAACAAGATTCTCAACCCCGTTTGAAAAAAAGTACCTATATCACACGAACCTATAGTCATCGATGGCAGTCACGTTTGAAGAGATGAAAGAGGTTGTAAAGCTAGATCCTTTCCTGAAGCTCTTTGACTTCAGGGTCGTCAGTTCCCGAATAGGAGAAGTTGTGTTGGAATGCGACCTTCGGGATCATCTATTGAGAATCGGGGGAACCATGAACGGGGGGGCGATTATGTCACTCCTGGATGCAGCTGGTGGCCTATGCATTCTGACAAAGGAAGACGTGCTGAACCAGGTTACGTCGTCTTTGTCAATAAATTTCTTGAGGCCGATTTCCAAGGGACCGGTAAGGACAAGGGGAAAGTTGATAAAGGGAGGCAGGAACCTTGCTTACACACAAATTGAAGTGATGGACGGCGATGGTAAACTGGCAGCAAGCGCCATGGGTACATGGTTCCTTTTCAGGTAGGTTCGGAAGATGATTGATTTCGCGCTGAAGGAGTTCCAGCCGCTAAGGGGGAAGAACGTTATTCTGGCGACAACGGCAAGCGTTTCGATTTACAGGGTCCCGGACCTTGTCCGGGATTTGAGGAGAGAGGGTGCAGAGGTCTGGGTTGCCATGAGCCATGATTCAGCCAGGCTGGTATCTCCGGAAATGATGAGGTGGGCATCCGGCAGGGAAGTGGTCACAGAATTGAGCGGCGAGGTTGAGCACATCGCTCTGCTGAGGGATAAAAACGCCATTCTCCTCATTGCACCGGCATCCTACAACACGATTGGAAAGATTGCTTCCGGCGTTGCTGATTCTGTCACCACCTCTCTGGCGAGCAATGCCCTGGGAAACGGGAATCCCATGGTAGTTGTACCTGCAATGCACCTCTCCATGTATTCCAATCCCGTCCTCCAGAGGAACATGAAAATGCTCAGGGAATTTGGTGTCAGGATACTTGATCCCATTGTTGAGGAGGGCAAGGCAAAGTTTAACCCAAGTGTGCCCGTTATTGACGAGATTATAAGGACATCTTCCACCGTTAGGGGGAAACGCGCGCTCGTGATCACGGGCAGGGGACAGGGTTCAATAGATCCGGTCCGGATAATTGCCAACAGATCCTCTGGCGAAACCGGTTACTGGCTCTCAAGGGCCTTATACAGGATCGGCTTCGACGTGACCGTTATCGGAAACAGCCCAAGGGATTTGCCCCAGCAGATTCGGTTTATCCACGCAGAATACGTCGATGAATTCGTGGAGAAGGTATCCGGCGTGCTCAAGGAAGAATTTGATCTTGTCACCGTTCCTGCTGCGATTCCGGATTTCGTTCCTGCAATGTCGGAAGAAAAACTCAAGAGCGACGGGCACGTGAAACTCGAATTGACCCCTGCCCCCAAGATCGTGGATCTTATCAGGAAGATGCATTCCGGCATATTGATTCCCTTCAGGCTGACCGTGACCAGTGAAAAGAATGGCCTGGCACATTTTGAGAAATCCAGGCCGGACGGTGTTGTGGTCAACTTTTATGATCAGGCCGGCCAGCCTTTTGGGGACTCGAATGGATCGTTTGTGTTCGAAACGAAGAAGCGAAGAAAGGAAATCTCTGGAATCAACAAGGAAGAAGCCTGTTCCAGGATAGCGGAAGAGATGGCGGGCATGGTTCAGTGAACTCCCGGGACCGGGAAATCAGGGTTCTCGGCGTGGAGTCCGGAAGACTGGCAAAGGAAGATGCCGAAGGATACATTGATTTCCTTAGGGCTGGTGTTCTCGATAATCATGATCACAACCTTCTTGTTCTGCCGGAAAAGTGGGTCGCGGAAAACATTTCTGGGGACGAGTATGACCACATCGTCTCGAGGTTTTCCGATATATCTTCTGCGTATGGAAGCACCATAGTCCCGGGGAGCTTCGCCGTTGAAACAGATCCAGGCAAATGGAAAAACATTAGTCCGGTCATAGACAGGGGACATGTACTGGGAACCCAGGCCAAAGTGTCCCTGTTCATGCACGAGAGGAATAGCCTATCTCCGGGTACAAGGATAGAAACATTCTCAGCGCTTGGCACCACTCTTGCCGTTGAAATCTGCTATGACATTGATTTCCCGTACTTTACCAAGGTTGCGGTAAGAAGGGGTGCATCCGTGGTGGTGAATCCGTCCCTGATTCACAGGGACTTCCACGATATGTGGCATCTCTACGTGACTTCGAGATCGCTTGAAAATCGTGTGCCTGTCATTTCGATCAACTCGTCCTCCCCGGATTTTGCCGGGGATTCGATTGCGGTGGTTCCCTACCTGCACGAGTGGGGGGTAAAGCTCAGGACCTATCGCTCCTCGGGCGGTATCCTGGAAGCAACCATCAATGTCGGGGAAGTTTCAGAACTTGCTCGAAAGCGGGAAGCGGAAGATCCCGGGGTCTATTCACTTAACGGCGAAAAATGAACTGACCAGTTCGGCCACCCTCTCGGGATTATCGACGTGAGGAAGGTGGCCCGCGTTTTCTATTATTTCCAGTCTCGAGCGTGGAATCAGCCTGTTCAACTCCCTGCCATATGAGACCGGAATCATGCTGTCCACCGAACCCCAGATAAGGAGGTATTCTCCTTTGAGCGCCTTCAGGTCAACTTCCTTCAATTTCTCTTCCGGCCTTGAGTTGTTCTGGAGTATTCTCCTCAATATGTCCCTGGAATTCATCGCGTTCATTCTCATGGCAGAATCAAGGAAGCCTTCAAGATAATTCGAGAATTCGCCAATTGCGGGGTTCAGCCCTGCGCTATCCACCAGCACAGTCCTTGGGGCAATGTTGTGCCTTAATTGGAGCCTTGTGGCAATCCAGCCTCCATACGAGTGACCCAGCAATAGAGATCTCTTCACGGATAGTGCTTGGAGCACCTCGTTAATCGCGGTGCATTGCTGGTTTATTTCATATGGAATGTTAGGCTTGTCGGATCTTCCGTGGCCAAGCAGATCGGGCAATATGAGACCGAAATGATCGGGAAGATTGGTCGCTATCCTCAGCCAGTTGTTGCCGGATCCACCCATTCCATGCAGGAAAACCGCATAAGGGTTCCCTTTCCTCCATAACGTCGAAATTGAACCCAGTGAAGTTTCTATAGAGATACGGTCCAGCATCTTGAAACAGCTACGGTATGAGTGGGCAGTTTTATTCCTTTCCCGGATTTCAGGATTACTGGAAGGCAAGATTTATACTGACAGCGTTCGTACAGTTCCCAAGGCACTGTGATATCAGTTGATGAAGGTATCCGCATGAATTGCCCAAAATGTGGGGTGGAGGTCTCAGGCGACGCATCATTCTGTCATAAGTGTGGAACGCCGATTAGTCCGGTTTCTCAAACTGCCAATCAAACAACGGAAGAAACGGGTGATGACCGCTTAAGCCATGATTCTACATCCAATCTGCGATCGAACGTTAGAGGATCCTTTCCTGCCATGTATCTCAACAAAGGGGAAACGGTGATGTACGAAAGCCGTCCTAGCCCTGTGCCATTAATCGTGTGGCCGGTCATATTGGGGATCATATATACTGCTTTCCTGGCATCACTGATATACGGATTGACTGGCGATGCGAATGCCACTGCGGGTCTGGCTTTTATATTGATAATATTGCTTGTAATTCTTCCATTCTTCTTTGGCTGGTTGAGGTGGCAACACACTTCGTATGCACTGACTAATAAGAGGGTGGTTCAGACCAGGGGAATATTCTCAAGATCAGTCAGCGACATACCTGTAGGGAAGGTGAACAGTACGATGATGCTGCAACCTCTTTCCGAAAGGATCTTTGGGTATGGGACACTCGCATTCACCTCTGGAGCCATTGCGCGGAACATTTCTTTAAGGGGGTTGATGAGGGCCGGAGCGATCTCATGGAGAGCATTACAGGACCCTGTGCAGGTACGCAACTTTGTGAACGACAGCATGGAGGCAAGCCAGAGGGAACTCAAGGCTGCAGAATTCCAGGAAATGGCAAAGGTTTTCGGAGAAAGCGGGAAATCACATTAAATGGGTTCCATTTGCTTATGAGGATTACTTGATCCAAAGTCCGCACGATAATACGAAAGCATCAATTTGCACTCCTTATTTCAATCTTTATTTCTTTGAGTCTCCATTGTGACCACCTTCACTTCGTCGGAAATGTCAAGGTTCAGGCTGATGACGGGAACGCGGGCTCACCCTACAGAAATACACACCGGTCAATATGCTTCGAATTGGTATTATTACCCAGAAATGGCCCTGTCCCTCCTCAACAACGAAATCTATCCTGGAAACCATGCTTCAACCTTATATTCGCCTGGGCCTCCAATGATGACTTACAATTTTTTTGAGCATGTAAGCCCCATACCTTCAGGCAGGAGATGAATTGTAGAATATGTATGGGGATTGAAAGGATTATGTAAGCAATGATTAAACCCTGAGAGTACGTTGAATCCTGGCAAAGAGCAAATGGTTCCGTTGGGGAAGCACTTCATGGCTTGCAGACGGACATGTGATCATTTTCTTGATGCAAGAACAAAGTACTACGCTGAGAATAAGAATGCAAGGAAGAAAGGTCTAACTGTATTTGATACCATGAAAATGCTAACCGGCATTAAGAAGGAAGCAACATGGCTCAATGAGGTCAATTCGCAGAGTTTTGATTCACGGGATGATCTGCGGGATTTGGTCAGGATCTGCATTAATTGCGATTGTCGTCTTTGAATTGAAGAAGAGACACGATTTCTGGAAATAACATCCCCGTCCTTCAAGAACGTCACGCAGCAGAGTGGCCCCTTGCAGAAACCATGCGTTTTGATCCACGGCCCGTTCCCTTGTGCGCTGAGAATCCATCCTCATAGTTGTTTCAACTGGAGCCTTCCGTCGGATACGCAATGAAATCTTCCAGGGACTTTAGTCTGGCAATACACCGGCTTGAAAAGTATTAGACCAATTCCTCTTCATCGGATTCCGTGTGCAATGTGCTTCCGTCTCAAACTTCGGTAAACGATTGGTAACTTCCAGAAAACTGCTAAAATGGGAGATTCTTTCCAATCGTAAAGTTAGATACGAGTTAAGAAATAATCCTCTGATGACAGTCAAGAACTATGTATACCTTTTTGAAGAGGGTTCACAGAAGATGGTCAACCTTCTTGGAGGGAAGGGTGCAGGTCTTTCTGAGATGAAGAAGATCGGGCTTGAGGTTCCCCCGGGATTCACGATTTCTACCGAAGCCTGCGGCGATTTCCTGAAGACCGGAACTTTTCCTGAAGGTATGCTTGACCAGACGCTCGTTGCACTTCAGAAGATAGAGGAGCAAGCAGGCAAGAAGTTTGGAGATATCAAGAATCCACTCCTGGTTTCCGTCAGATCAGGTGCGCCTGTGAGTATGCCCGGAATGATGGATACCATCCTGAATGTGGGGCTGAACGATGAAACAGCTTCAACCCTGGGCACGCTTACCGCAAACCCCAGGTTTGCCTGGGATTCGTATCGCCGGTTGCTCCAAATGTATGGAAACGTCGTTCTTGGAATCAAGAAGGAGGAGTTCGAGCATGAGATGGACTCTGCCAAGACTGGGAAGGGATACAGATCGGATACCGACCTCACGGCTGAAGACCTGCAGACGCTGGTTGTGAAATTCAAGGAGGTTTACACAAGAAACGGAAAATCATTTCCAGCCAATCCAAGAGATCAATTGATTGGCGCAATGGAAGCGGTCTTCAGGTCATGGAATTCCGACAGAGCAAAAGCTTACAGGGAAATTAACGGAATTCCCGGAACAATGGGCACTGCAGTCAATGTCGTATCCATGATATTCGGCAACATGGGGTCAGATTCTGCTACGGGAGTTGCTTTCACCCGTGACCCAAATACTGGAGAGCACAGACTCTTCGCCGAATACCTGGTCAATGCACAGGGTGAGGACGTGGTTTCCGGCGCAAGGACCCCAAAATCCATAGATGACATGAGGACGGAACTTCCTGCTGCATACAATGCACTTGTTGACGCGGTGGAGAAATTAGAAAAGCATTACAGGGACATGATGGACATCGAATTCACCGTGGAGAAGGGGAAACTTTACATGCTCCAGACCAGGATCGGAAAGAGGACTGCTCGCGCAGCAATCAGGATTGTTGTTGATCTGTCCAGCGAGGGTATCATAACCAGGGAAGACGCTGTTCTGAGGATCACCCCTGAAACGCTGACGGTAACCATGTATCCACAGGTAAAGAAGTCGCAGGCAATCAAATCATTGGGAAAAGGCCTCGCCGCTTCTCCCGGAGCCGCGGTTGGAAGCCTCGTATTCTCTTCGCAGAGGGCTATCGAACTGTCGAAGGAAAAGAAGCCGCTCATCCTGGTGAGACCCGAAACAACTGCAGACGACGTAAGAGGGATGGCCGTTTCCAAGGGTTTCCTCACACAGAAGGGAGGGATGACCAGCCATGCTGCGGTCGTTGCGAGGGCAATGGGGAAACCCGCAGTTGTGGGTGCTGAGATCATTTCGGTCGATCCAATCAAGGGAACCCTTACAATCGGGGATCGCTCGTTTAGAGAGGGCGATATTCTAACGGTTGACGGCACCTCTGGAGAATTCTACGAGGGCGAGATCCCCCTGGAGGAGTCAGTTGCGACGGAAGAAACTGGAACGCTTCTGTCCTGGGCAGACAAATTCCGGAAGCTGGGCGTTAGAGCCAACGCGAACACGCCCGAAGAGGCTGTCCTCGCCAGGAAGAATGGTGCACAGGGAATCGGGCTTGCCAGAACTGAGAGGATGTTCCTTGGGACAGAGAGAATCAAGATTGTCAGAAAAATGATCATGAGCGAGAGCCCGGAGGAAAGGAAGGCTCAACTGGAACTTTTGCGCCCTCTGCAGACGCAGGATTTTGTGGAATTCTTTAGGACTATG
Organism: Thermoplasmatota archaeon; assembly: GCA_023487205.1. Classification (GTDB taxonomy): domain Archaea; phylum Thermoplasmatota; class Thermoplasmata; order Thermoplasmatales; family Thermoplasmataceae; genus JAMDBT01. The sequence continues at coordinate 4,228 of JAMDBT010000044.1, read as the reverse complement.
GAGGGTTTCCCGGTCATCATAAGGCTTCTGGACCCGCCGCTGCATGAATTTCTCCCGGACAGGGAAGAAGTGATCTCCCTGATAAACGACCTGGAGAGGAAGGAAGCGTCAGGCAGTGAGCTCCAGGAAGGGGAGAAGGCTAAACTTACAGATCTTAGAAGCCTCCTGACGGCAGTCCGCAACATGGCGGAATTCAATCCCATGCTGGGGTTCAGGGGTTGCAGAGTCGGGATAGTCTATCCTGAGATATACGAGATGCAGGTCCGGGCAATCATCGATGCTGCGGTGAAGGTGAAGAATGAAGGGAAGGAGATCTACCCGGAAATAATGATCCCGTTAATAGGGCACGAGAATGAATTGAAGATAATCAGGGAAAGGCTGGAGCCCGTTGCAAAAGATGCGATGGGTCAAACAGAAGTCAAGTATGAGTTCGGCACAATGATAGAAATACCTAGAGCCTGTCTGGTTGCAGACAGGATTGCAAAGTACGCAGATTTCTTCTCGTTCGGCACTAACGATCTGACACAGATGACTTTCGGCTACAGCAGGGACGATGCAGAAGGCAAGTTCCTTGCCAGCTACCTGGAGCATGGGGTGTTACAGGCGGATCCTTTCGCGTCCGTGGATGCGGAAGGCGTGGGCCAGCTTATGCTCATGGCAGTGGAACGGGGTAGAAACTCAAGGCCGGGCATGAGCATCGGCATCTGTGGTGAGCAGGGAGGCGATCCCTACACAATCAAGTTCTGCCACAGCATTGGCCTGGACTACGTCTCAGCTTCACCGTTCAGAATTCCTGTGGCCCGGTTGTCCGCTGCGCAGGCCGCCCTGGAACAGAAGGGAGAATTCGTCCTAGTAAATTCGTGAAATTGAGCTTAACGGAATTGAGTGGATCAGGCGAATTCTGAATGATTCCGGCGACTTGCCGTGCAGGATCACAGAATGCCGGATCAGCTACGTGCTCCATTCAGTTCCAGAAGGTACGCTCTTGCCTCAAGGGCCGCCTTTGACCCGCTCCCTGCAGCAGTAATGGCCTGCCTGTATTTTCGGTCCGATACGTCCCCCGCAACAAATATGCCCTTGATTGCTGTGAGTACCTCTTCCTGCGTAACCACGTACCCTTTATCGTCAAGGTCCAGTTGCCCCTTGAGGAAGGAAGTGTTCGGCGAGTGACCTATGGCGACGAATAGACCGTCCGTTTTAATCTCGCTGGTTTCTCCGGTCTGAATATTTCTGACCGAGACGGACGATACGGCCTTGTCGCCCTTGACTTCTTGAACGATGGAGTTCCACAGAACGCTTATCCTGGGATTCGACAGGACACGTTCTCGCATTATCTTGCTTGCCCTGAACTTATCGTTCCGGTGAACAATGGTTACGCCCTCCACAAACTTGGTCAGGAACAGGGAGTCCTCCATGGCGGAATCCCCCCCACCAACGACCACAACTCTGCGTCCCCTGAATAACGGCGCATCGCAGGTCGCACAGCTGCTGACGCCTCTTCCAATAAACCGTTGTTCCGAAGGAATCCCCAGCCATCTGGCAGAAGCGCCTGTGGCAACGATGATGCAATTAGACTCGTACGTGGATGAATCCAGAAAGACCTTGAATGGTCTGGAACTGAAATCCACTTCCGTGACGTCCTCGTTGATGAACCTTGCGCCGAACTTCTCAGCCTGCTGTCGCATTCTGTCCACAAGCTCCGGCCCAAGTATTCCTTCAGGGAAAGCAGGAAAATTCTCCACTGACGTAGTAAGCTGAAGCTGTCCCCCGTAGCTCTGGCCTGCGATCACCAGTGGATTGTAGTTTTCTCTGGCTGTATACAGGGCTGCAGTCAAACCTGCCGGCCCAGACCCAATAATGATCAGATCCTCTACCACTTAATCCCCCCCAGGTCCCATGACAGGAGCGAAGAGTGACTGCTGATATGTGTATGGGATAAGTCTCTTGGGGTACTGATAAGAATCAGTACGCACAAAGGAAGCCACTGGAGGGTTTCGATCCCCCGACCTACTGATTACAAATCAGTTGCTCTGCCAGCTGAGCTACAGTGGCGCTTCGAGGTAAGTAGAAACAAATTGATAAAATCTTCATGGGTACCTCCAGGTTCCTCCTGTTGTGTCATCGAGTGATGGAATTCCCGAATGCCTCTATCCCGGATTGCAGTGGTCAGGTTCGGAAAGGCGGATGTGCTCTATCCAACAAACTACGCTAACCGTTTAATAGCCAGAACCCGTGTACATTACGTATGGATGGCGATCAGCAGGATCAGGAGGATAAATCCGATCTATCAGCTATGCTGAAGCTGGCGCATGATTCCAAGAGAATCCCAATCGATCGCACCAGAACGAGCAGGGCAGCCAAAAGGAGGATCGCTCTGGTTCTTATCAGCGAGTTGGTCCCTATCACAATTATCATCCTTGCAGGCGTTTATTTCGGGCTAGAGTTCCTGATGTTCCTGATTGCTCTCCTCGCCCTAGCTTCTAACTTAGTGTACCTGTTGATTATGAAGATGTTCATGGAACACCGGTTCATGGACCAATTGCGGTTGAAGATCAGGCGTTCAGGAATCAGCAAGAAAACCAGGAAGCATCTCAGATAGCGTAGCCCAGTGCCAGACCGGTCAGGGGCGATATTATCCACATGGCCACTACGACGAAGAATGGACGCATGTGAATGAACTTGTATCTTCTGGAGAGTCCGGTGCCCACTACGCTGGAAGTCAGGGTCTGAGTATTGGACAGGGGAATTCCCAGCAGAGTTGCGACCTCCACCCCTATGGAGGATACTAGCTGTGAGACCAGCGCAGAGGAATACCTTAATGAGTAGATATCTTCCCCCACCCGCTTTATGGTCCCGCTGCCAATGAAGAGGCAGCCAAGCACAATTCCAACGATCATGGATGCATAGGCAAGCAGGGACGGTCCGGCAATTGCGAGTATGAGCCCGAGGGTGTTTGCCCCCAATGTGAAGGCAGTGAAGAATGAGACTATAATCAAGGAAATCTTGCTGAAAGAAGCCGCGCGCCAAGTATCCCTCACCTGAATGCGGTCAATCCCCCTGGACGCAATCATGGAGAAACCTATTACCAGCACCGGGGCAAATATCCAGACGATGACCAGAGATTCAAGGTAAGGGTAGTAAATGGGATAAGATACCCTGATCGAGATTCCGGTTGCCACTCCTACGAGTGCCATGGTCAGGGAGAGCGGCGTACGCAGTATCGTGGCTGCAAGAAATATGACGAATGAAGCAAAAAATGCAAGCATAGCCAGGTACTGGGAATGCGGCATCAGGGCGCCCGACACTCTTGCAAGCAGGGCACCCTGGACCAGGAGCCCCCCCGCAAACCCGAATATTGATATGATCGTTCCGAACCTCACCGAAACGGTGCGGGACCCAATTATTGTTCCCACGGCCGCTGACTGGTTGTTGCCCGCCACGAACGCTGTGAGAAGGCCAGCCATAAGGATTTCATAAAGAAAGAAAGAGGACAAACTATCACTTTGTGACTGCGGTCGTTATTGTAAGTATGAGATCCGCGATATCTTCGCAATGATCCAGGAGGTCATCGATCTTGTGTGCCATGTCCAGAAGGTGGGAGAAAGACACATAAGAAAGCGTTGAACTTTTTGCATACAGGGAGTCAATGACTGAATCCTTGAGGTCGTCTACCTTCTCCTCCAGATCCTCTATCTTGCGAAGTTCCTCCCTCATCGTTTCGATACTGCTTGCGGTAAGCATTGTGTTCACATATGTCAGGGCAGTGTTTTCATGATCGAGCATCTTTACGAAGTTTCGGTAAGATTCGGTCATGATGGGTTTTTCATTGACAGAAAGGGATGCAGAGGCGAGCAGCATCCTCTTCAGTTCCCTGATGATGAAGTATGAGTCATCGAGAATGCTGTCGCATTTCTCAACAAGATCGCTGAATGAACCGAGCATAGTGCTGCTAATGGCGCCGTTTGAGATCTCGTGTCTGTAACGCATTGTCAGGCCGTCAGCCTCCTTCTCATACTGCTTGATTGCTTCGTAACCTGATTTGATCTTGTCTCCCCCTGCTTCCAGGGAATCTTTCAGCATGGCATTCGACTTGAGAGCCAGGTCAACATAGGCAGTAAGTTCCTGCAACAGATGCTTTTCCCCGATAACCAGAAGTTTTTTCAGAAAACCGTAGTTGACCAATCACCCCTGATATTTATCGGTTATTTACCGATTTAGGAATCTGTTG
>JAMDBT010000040.1 GCA_023487205.1 Thermoplasmatota archaeon | reverse complement strand
GATAAAGGATGGCAATCCAGCCGTCAACGGGAAGTGCTGTTACCTGCAAAATGAAACTGCCGGAGAGCAGGGGAAGGAGCATCGCTGTTCCTATGAGCCCGGTCCAAATGGTGAAGGGGATGGCTCCGTATTTGTGAACGAGTGGCTTCGAAAACACGGCGAAAACGGAATAAGACACAGCAGATCCGAGTGATTCCAGGATCCCGGGAAGGGAATACGAACCGGAATACTGGCTTCCCACATACAGGACAAAACCGCCGAAAAGTGCCAGCGCTACAGACAGGGTTATCAATTTTCCAGGCCTCTCTCCAAGGAATGCTCGCGATAGGAGAACTATGAAAACCGGACCAAGCGCGACGAACATCACTGCAAGTCCCGCAGATATTGTGCTCTCTGAGTAATTCAGTGCCAGGTGATAAGTCACAACATTTGCCAGGGATACAAGCAGGAACCTCGGCAGGTCCCTCCTCTCAAACTTGTTCTTCAGCTTTCCAAGAAAAGGGGCCAGGACCAGGAACCCCGCACTGGCTGCAAACCAACGAAGCAGGGTAAGGTTGACGGGTGTCAGCATGGGTTCAAGCGCCTTTACCGCGACGAATGCAATTCCCCAGATTATGCTGAGCAGCACGAGAGGCATAGCCGACCGCAGAAATCGCAAGCGTAATGAATGCCGCGTTTCTAACTTTATTCCCGTTTCTCGTTCATCTGGTGAATTTACTGTCTCGCTCAGCCCAAATCACTGCTTCCTGGCGTTTCTTCTTTCCATCTCCAGCAGCGTCCTCTTTCTGCCCACTCCCAGCCCATATCCCCCGAGATCCCCATCGTTCCTGATTACCCTGTGACATGGAACAATAAGCGGTACCGGATTCGCTGCGCAGGCGTTTGCCACGGCCCGGTACGCCTTCGGAATCCCTACCTGTTCTGCGATCTCACCATAGGATCGCGTTTCTCCGTAGGGGATCTCGCATATGGCAGCCCACACCCTCTTCTGGAACTCGGTCCCCTTCACATCCACTGGCAGGCTAAGCAACTGTCCATCGAAGTAGTCCAGTATGGATTCTATTCTGTCCCGAGCTTCCTCAGAACGGAGAATTCTAGCCCTCGGGAATTCTCTTTCAAGCTGTCCAATCAACTGGTCCTCGGAGTCAGAAAGGCTGACGGAGCAGATCCCCTTATCCGTTTCTGCCACCAGGAGATATCCGAGCTTTGAGGGGGAAGTGAGATACTTAATTATCTCCCCCGCTCCGCCTTTACCGTATACAGCAGGAGTCATGCCAAGTTTTGTGGAAGGACTCTCATAGGCCCAGCTATGGGATCCGTAGCCAACCTCATAAACCACCCTGGGCAATTTCTCTCCCTCCTTCAATTTCCTCTTTAGCATCTGTATCCGGCATTCCTCCACATACTTCCTGGGGGAAATTCCCATTATTTTCATGAACGATTTCTGGATGCTGAATCTGCTGGCACCAAAGTGAGACTCAAGTGCACCCAGGGAAAGATTTCCGGATGGGTTTCGGCGAATGTAATTGCATATCTCCTCGACTGTCTCCAGTTCCGCGCGGCTCGATTTTGTAATCGCCGGTTTGCATTTCCTGCAGGCCGAATATCCGGCTATCCTGGAATCCTCTACTGAATAAAACAGCCGAATTTCTTCCGGAGACCTAAGCTGTTCTGTGCAAGAGGGACGACAGATGGACTTCTTGCCAGATATTCCCACGACAAAAACCCCATCAAACCGCGAATCCCTTTCCACCGCTGCTTTGATGAGCGTATTCTCCATTTCTGATCGGCCGTTCGGGTCTCCCACAGATATTCGCCTTTTCCAATGGCCCAGTCAGTGCGGCATAAAAGAGATTTTGTCGAAATCTTGTGGAATCCTTAGTGGCGAACACATGCTTTCCAATGCCCGTTTTTATCTCTTTGGGGACCGCTTTGCACAAGAATGACACGCATATTTATAATCAATGAACTCTTAAATGCAATCACGCTTACAGGAATGTGCTATATCTGTACCAAACCATCCGTGGGTACCTGTGTGTACTGCAACAGGCCAGTGTGCAGGACCCATTATAACGAACACGCCAAGATGTGCACGATATGCAACAAGAAACGGTACTAGATCCTGATTCTGAACGACCTAAGCCAGTCAATGTCGCTCTGGTAAATCTCCCGGATGTCCTGCAGATTGTAATATAGCATGGCAAGCCTCTCCATCCCCAATCCCCATGCAATGACAGGGTCCTTGATCCCCAGGGGTCTGGTCACCTCAGGCCTGAAGAGTCCGGATCCTCCAAGTTCCACTTCCCTCCCATCGATCTCTGCAACCGCGTCAACGCTCGGCTCAGTGTAGGGGTAGTACGACGGGATGAACCGGACATTCTTGAACCCAAGACTGAGATAGAATTCCTTCATCAGCCACTTAAGACTGGCAATACTTGCATCGGGGGAGCACACTGCACCCTCAATCTGGTGCAATTCTGCAAGGTGTTTCCAGTCAATGCTCTCGTGCCTGAATACCTTGTCCACCGAGAAAATGGCCTGTGGGGACTGTGGATGCTCGTAAAGGTACCTGATCGTACTCACCGTTGTGTGGGTCCGCAAGAGGAGCTTTCTGGCTTCCGCTTTATCCCATCTGTATCCCCAGCCGGTGTATCCGGGTATGCCATTCTCGTGTGTTTTTCCAATAATATCAAACACCTCGGGGTGTTCAAGTGCCGGGGCGGCACTGGCTTCCAGGTAGAAAGTGTCCTGCATTTCCCTTGCTGGGTGATGCTGGGGAATAAACAGGGCGTCCATGTTCCACCCGGCGTATTCTACATAATGCCCATTCATTTCAGTGAAACCCATGTCCAGGAAAATCCTCCTGATCTTTTCCATCAGCAGAGTCAGGGGGTGGAGGAATCCGCGATTCTGTTTTTCTGATTTGATATTCAAGTCATAACTCCTGAATGGCTCGTTTTTCCATTTGCCGGAAGTTATGATTTCAGGGGTCAGAGTGCCGATCTTATCCTCAGTGTCGGTAAGATCAATCTCCTTAGCCAGTTGGGTAGGAAAGATTATCCTTGAGGTGGTTTTCTTTTCCAGCAATATAGTTCCTCTCTTCCTGAACTTTGAGACCTGTGTATCATTCAGCCCCTCTGGATTGTCCAGGATTCTGGAAAGTAGTCTCTCCCTGTCCGTTATTTCCCCTTTGATGGCTTCCAGTTTCTCTTCAGAAGGCAGGACAACAACTCCACTTTCCGGTTTAACTCCGAGCTGGGACAGTTGGGTAATTGCGACGCGGCCGTCTTCACCCATCCTTTTGGTTACTTCAGGGATTGCAACCTTTCGCAGTTCTATCAATAGTTCAAGAAGTTTCCTCTCAGGCAGCCCCTCCGCGAGATACCTTCTTCCCTCAATTCCCAACTCGTATCGCACTTCAAGTGACGGTTCAATTTTGAAAAGTCCCTTTTTCTCCAGATACGAAGTGGCGCTTGCAATTTCCCTTTCGCCCAGTCCGGAAATCTTAAGACTCCGTTCTGACACGCCAGTCTTCGATTGTTTTTTCAGGACTTCCTTCAATACCTGTTTCTCATTCGCGCTCAGATCCAAGTTACTGCCCTTAACGGGTAATGCTCGGATTAGTATCTATCCTTTTCGAGGTAAGGTCTCGATTTCTTTATATCCATAACTGGTTTAGCGTGAAAATCCAAAGGGTCTGTGGGGTAGCCTGGTATCCTTCCGGCTTCGGGAGCCGGAAACTCCGGTCCAAATCCGGACAGACCCATTGCATTGAGTTCATGCATTTTACGATCTATTCTTGAGATATCGACCTTGGAAAGACAATTTTCAGATTAGCCTCTACTGCGCATCAGTTTGAGCAAGTCTTCAGTTCGATAAACTGTTACTCTTCGTTTTCCTACAAAATCTGAATCGTTAGTCCATATTCCTTCGCTCTTGGTTGCAATATAGCACGCTACGTATGGGGCATCACTAATATCGTTTTCCATTAAACTCTCAGCCTCCAGCATCTTTGTTTGATAGTCGGCAGATGGGATTATTCTAATTCTCTTGAACAATAGGGCGATCATAAGAGAGACCTCCTCAGCAGTTAGCCCAGATTTATTCGCGATTAGAATCTTGTATTTTTCTAATTCTTCACTCAGATACTCTGGGCAAACCAGATTGAATTCATTTGCAAATATTATTTCGCGGGAGGCGCCGTCTCTTATGAGCGCAGAAATTAGTATATTAGCATCTACAACTAGCTTCATTAAAGTTTGTGTCTCTTCGCAATTCCTTGGTTAATTTTCTTGCCGATTTCTATTGCGTCCTTTTCAGTTAACTTACTCTTTGAAAGAATTTGATCCATCAATTTCAGTTCTCTCACCTTCTCTGAGATGGCTTGTCGAGCGACTTCACTCCACTTAATTTCTTTGTGCTTTTTCATTACGGATACTAGTTCTTCCGGAATAGACAATGTCATGTTTGTCACTGAGACACCTCAATTTGTTATGTAAAATATGTGATTATCATATATATACTTATATTACTTAATTGAAACCACCACTATCGAAATCCCCAAATTTGCCAAGTTAAGGGAAATGAAATGTTCAACAGCCTACAATACACAATGAGCTCCCGATCTAAGTTTCACACCTAAGCAAAAGGAAACCTTAGATACATTGATAAAAGTCCTTACTACGAGACTATGACCTATTCCGTAACTATTTAATCAGGATTCGAGATGGTCTCCTCGACAATCGCCCCTGTTAGATCCCTATCCTTGAGTCTTTCAATTGCGTGGTTTGAGTAACTGAAGATCATTTTGCCACTGAAGCTAAATTACCCAGCTGCTTGGTTATCAATTGGCCAATATCGGCTTTCGTTGTAGAAAAATTGAGTATCTCCACTCCAACAATATGATTATCCTTATCGAGGTCAATCAGTGTTGTACTGTCCATCTCAACGGTTCTTGAGATTCTCTTACGAGCAACTCTTATGTAAGCGGAGTCAGGTTGAGAGTCATATTCCAAGAGATACCTGTTCACAAGGCATTAAGAAAAACGAGATAAAAATCTTACCGCTTTTGGAGGTTCTAAATTATTGGAAAGCTTAGAAACCTCAGGAGGATAAGAAACACAACCCAAGACCCGCTTAATTTTTTAAGCGAATCCGGGCAGACCCATGCCTTCAAGACCTTTTTATCCTCAGTGAGCGTGATGACCCTTCCGAAAGGGAAGGGATGAAAGCGGACCCTTTTGTACGCTCCCGGTATATGAAATTCGTCCGCACCTGGAATGGTAAGGCACTCCCATGGGGAGTAAGACGGTTTAGACGGACTGTTCGCAGGAACCTTCGTTCCGAAAGGACCCCCTCGAATTTATTCGTGGGAGGATGTCAGAATGCTTTCTCTTTTCAGAACGGTATCTTACCAAACCAGGGTATTGGAAACATAATCGGCATCGACCTCTAACCGGGTATTAACAAATGGCTGGTAACGGTGAACGCCCGAGCCGGGATTCGAACCCGAATCTGAGGCTCCGCAGGCCCCTAGGATATCCTGATTACCCCACTCGGGCAGGCTATGGTTCCAGTCTTCCGTTTTTCTCCGGGACGCAGTATGACCGAGGCTGTTTTAACTCTTCCTTCTTCCTGAGAGCGAAGAATGCATTGGTTCAGGTTAAATAGAGTCCATTAATGTGGTGCACGTTGGCACTGCTGAGAGAGAGTCCAGGAGCGCTTGTATTTACCTCAATTGGTCACTTCCTGAACGACGGTAACTTCCTGATGGTCTCCCTTCTTATCGTGTATTATGGAGAAGTTCCGCAGGTCAACATTACCTATGTTGCTCTGATGGCAATCGGAATAAACGTAATCTCCGGGCTTATGAGCATGGGAGTAGCCAAGTTATCTGTCATGCTCAAGTTCCACGGATTCCTGATCTTCCTGGGAATCTGCCTGGAAGCCTCCTCGCTGTTCCTCTTTGCGGTCCCGTTCGTCTATCCAATTTACTGGTTTCCTGCAGTATTGTCTGGATCAATACTTCTGGGAAGCGGGCAATCCTTCTATCATCCATTGGGCGCTTCAATCCTGAGGAGTTCTTACGGCGTCAGGGTTGCGCCAATAGCAATGGGAATCAATGGGTCCATCGGAAGCGTGGGTCGGTCTGCCATTCCTGTTGCCCTGGGATTCCTGATACTGGACTTTGGCAACTTTGATGGTTTGACCTATCTGGCGATTGCGATCTTCATTGGCGCAGTCATGATCCTCTTTGGTCTCAGGGACTACCGTGCGCCTGTGGATAAGCCTCCTGCCCGAACAGGCCATAAGAACGGCCTGCCAAGACAGTACTGGGTATTCATCCTATATCTGACTGTGGTGGTCTTCCTCAGATCCATGTTTATGGGGGGATCCGTGCTTTACCTGGACAAATATGTATACGGCATCCTGGGATCAAAGATATTGTCCGACGTTTTCCTGACCGTGACGTTGATCCCGCCAATTTTAGGGCAGCCCATTCTTGGCGTTCTGACGAGCAGGATGGGGGGAAGGTTTACCACGAACATGACTGGCATTATTTCTGTGATTTTCTTCTTCCTGTTCCTCGCTACCGATAACGTGATCTTGATGGGAGTATCGTTCGGCATCTATGCGTTTATGGCGTTCAGCCTGTTTCCCGTAATGCTGGGTTTCATCAGCCAGCAGGTAAAGGAGAGTGAGGGTGCGATTTCCAATTCCATTGCGTGGGGGCTCGGAAACTCACTTGGAGTCGGTGCTGGAATATTGCTGATGACCCTCTGGGTTAACGACTTCGGGCTGGACTCTGCCATGTACTTTATCCTGGTTTTTGGAGTCATCTCGACTTTACTGTTCATCTCCATCCGCCCAGACCTGGTCCCCCGCGGGAAGGCGGAAGAGAACTCTGCGGTTTGAAAGGCATACCGCACAGACTGTCTCCCTTATAAGGAGGACAGCACTTTGCGTGCATGAGCAAAGTGCTTATCATTGTATCTTCGGGTGCTGAAGCCAAGGAAAAAGCCATCACAGGAATGACTCTTGCCAGAAATTCTAGAAAGAACAACCTTTTTGAGGACGTAAGGGTAATCTTCATGGGCCCTTCCGAAAACCTTCTGGCGTCCGCTGATCCGGACATCCTGAGCCTCTACAAGGATCTCGTATCCACAAACGTTGTCGCCACGGCATGTGTGGGTGTAGCAAAACAAAAGAACATAGAATTGGAATTGAGCAAGATTGGGCTGGAGCTCGAGCGGGTTGGCCCAGTAATCTCAGGATTGGTAGATAAGGGCTACGTGCCAATGGTATTCTAGATCCTGATGGATCATTTCCAGATCAGACACGAAAGGAAGGAGATACCGGACTATCCTCAGCGGATAGTCAGCCTGAATCCCTCCGTAACGGAAATCCTGTACGAACTGGGCATGGAAGACCGGATTGTAGGAGTATCTGCGTTCTGTGCAAGACCCCCTGCCACTTCAAAGAAAAGAAGGGTGGGGAGCTACGGCACCGCAAGATCAGAAGTGCTTGAGGAACTCAACCCAGACCTGATCTTCGTTGTGACAGGGTATCAGGAGAAGTTTTACGACAGGTTTTCCAAGAGGTTCAACGTGGTTATGCTTGAGCTTCCTGTCACGGTGGCGGGCATAATCGATCTTGTCACCAGGGTTGGAAATGCCGTCTCGAAAGTGCGCGGGGCCAAGGCGCTTGCCAGAAGCCTGATCCGTTCCCTCCCGGATCCTATCGACTCAGCAGTGAGCGGATACTTTGAGATCGACCTCGGTGGGCCAGTTTCGTTCGGAAGGCATTCGCATATTACGGACGCACTTTCCATGTACGGATTTGACAGCATATACGGAAACGAGAACAAGGAGTGGCTTAAGCCCGATGACAACTTCCTGTTCTCAAGAGACCCTGAAGTTATTATTTATGAACCGAAGATGTACTCAAAGTTCACCGACAAGAGTCTACAGAAGCTCATCGATGGGAGGGGCTGGAATCGCCTTTCCGCCTGGAAGGCAGGCAAACTGTTTGTGACGCCAGGACCGTTAGACTTCTTTGCACATCACGGACCTTCATTCATACGGGAGGTTCTGCCATGGCTGTCATCCATAATGCAAAGCGTCAGCGGGACTTCCAGATCCTGACTGCATCAATGAGCTTTTCAACGTCAGAATCGTCGTTGAGGAAATTTACCGACACCCTCACTCCGCCGATTCCGGCGGATCCGCGTAGCGAGACCATTATGCCCCGGGAGATAAGGAATCTGTGCAGGCTGCGATCCGTTTCTTCCGATCCGCTGGAGAAAGTGAAAATCCCGCTGGCATGCCGGTCATCGAATGGTGAAAGCAACTTGAAACCCAGTTCAGAGATCGATTGTGTAAGGGTCTCTCTCAGTTTCGAGACTATGGAGTGTCTTTCCTGCTGATCCAGTGAAAGTATCACCTTAAGCGCTTCATTGAGCGCGATCTGGCCACCGTGGTTCTTCATTCCGCCGTACTGGAACTTCCTGAAATCGTCCTCAAACCTGTAATCGGCCAGAAGGTTCTTGTCTCTCCGTTCCCAGAAGGACTGCCAGCCTCCCTCGGGGACAACGACGTTCTCGTAGCCGTAGTTTGCACGCTCAAGACGGTGGGCGGCTCTCTTATTCACGAACAGGAATCCTATTCCGGTCGGTGTCAGAAGCCACTTGTGCGCTCCACCGCTGAGCGCGTCAACACCCTCGCGCTTCACGTCAATTTCAACGGAACCCACGTGCTGTATGGAGTCTACGAGCAGAAGCGCCCCATGTTCATGGGCCACCCTTGAGACTTCATCCAGGTCAATCCTGAAACCCGTTACCCAGTTCACCGAGCTGATAGCAATTGCAGCGGTATCATCGTCAACAAGTTTCGCAAGGTCTTCCGCGTTGAATCCTCCGGACCTGTTCTTCCAGATCCGGGTTTCAACTCCATTGGTACGCCACTTCTGCAATTCAGTGAACATGAGGGGAAAGTCCAGATCCGTGGTGATAAGGTTTGATCCCTTCCTGGGATTCAGGGACTGCATGAATATCTGCACGCCTTCCGTGGTACTTGATCCAGTGAACGACAATTCCGATGCGTCCGAGGAAATCAGTCTTGCCAGATTCTGTCTCGTCTCTGTCTCAGCTTTCTCTACGAAAGTGGGAAAATCAGGATTAAAGTCCATGGAAGACATCCTGTTCATGAATTCGGAAACGGCTGAAACCGCAGTTACTGGAGGAGTTCCGACGGACGCCCAGTTAAGGTACGTCCTGCGGGAGAGTGCAGGAAAAATATCTCTGTGGTCCATGGCAACGTATGCATTTGCTGCCAAATACCTTGTGAACATATGGCGTCATTCTTTGGTTAGGTTTCAGGAGTCGATGATCTAATCCGGGTTGAATGTTTCTGGCTATTTTAGGTGCAACTTTCACCTTTTAGGTGCAAGATCGATTAAAGGTGCAAAGCCTTCAGTGACAATATATTTAAATGGGGGAAAGGATAGAGGATTGTCTTTTTTCAAGACAAAAAGGATGTAGTACAATGGAAGGAACAACCAAAATAAAGGAACTTACACCTTCCTCAAGGCGAGTAAACGTTCTTGGGAAAGTTGTGACCGTAGGAGAGAAAAGGAACATAACCACCAGATTCGGCGAAGAGAAGTCAGTCACTGAGGTAATACTCGGGGACGAAACTGGAAAAGTCACGCTGTCCCTTTGGGGAGAGCAGGCCAACGTAGCGGAAAACGGCAAGACCCTGTTCATAGACAACGGGTACATCTCGCTGGTCAGGGGACACATGCGCCTCAACGTCGGCAAGTATGGATCCATTAACCCTGGAACCGAAGAAGTCAGTCAGGTCAACGAAGAACTTGACGTCAGCGAGAAGGAATACGAAAACCAGTTCAGGAGAGGCGGTTTCAGAGGCGGCGGTGGCGGCGGCAGATACGGCGGAAACGACCGTGGCCGCGGCGGATTCGGAAATCGCAGGGACAACTCGGGAGACGATTAGTCTCTCAATTTCATTTTTTTTCTCTAGTTTAATTTCCCACAATTTGTAATTCGAAGATTTTCTATTTTCTATATTTCTGGTCCTCTTTTAATATTCGAACTTGGTCAGGCATTCCACATAGTCGTTATCGTCCATGCATTCAAGCATCATTTTCAAGGCGAGGGTATCCCAGTTGCCCAAGTATGGTGGGCAATTTCAGATTTCACCAAGAATTTCCACCTCTTTATTCTGATTTCATTTCTTTCTTTTGCTGGGAAAACATTTCACCGACTTCGTCTGAAGTTGTAGCATCTTCAGGTTTCTTGTCATTTCTCCACTTTCCCGTGAATCTGGGAAACCTGAGCGCGAATCCGCCACCTTCATCTCCCAGGGAACCACACGTATGCACCGGGCTGACCGTGATCTCTGCGCCAAGTATTTCCATCACCCTGGCTGGCTCAATCCATACATCAGGAACGATCCTTGAATCCACCCTTGGGGGTTTGCCTTTCAGGGTGTAAGGGGCAAGGATTCCGGTGAGGTTTTCAAGAGTCTCGTCAGTGAATCCGGTACCCAGCTTGCAGACCGTTTCGAACACATCCTTGCCGGAATTGTAGGAGGCCATCAGCAGTGCGCCATATTTCCCCTTTCTCCTCCCACGACCGGAAAACGCGCCGACAACCACCAGGTCAAGGGAGTCGGAAAGCTCCTCCTCGTAGTCCCTCTTGAACTTTATCCAGAGCCATCCCCTTGCACCCGCTCTGTATATGGAAGAATCTGTGGCGTTCTTCGCAACGACGCCCTCGCATCCGTCAGCGATGGACTCCTGGAAGAACTTCATTATCTCCTTTTCATCGGACGACACGATTCTCTTTGCCAGCTTGAAGGAGTCGCTTTCTGAAAACAGGCCCTCCAGTGATAATCTTCTCTGGCTGTACGGAACGCGGTTCATGGGCTTGCCGTTGAGGTATATGATGTCGAAAAGAAACACCGTGAGGGGAATTTCTGCAGACTTCTCACTGATAGAATACTTCCTCCCCCTTCTCTGGGAGACCATCTGGAATGGGTAAAGTTCTCCGGTTTCCGGATTATACGGCACCGCTTCGCCGTCAAGAATGCAGGAATCGCAATCGAACTCCTTAGCAATAGCTCCTGCAATGTCAGGGAAATTGCTCGTGGTCTCTTCGTTTCCCCTCGAGAATATCCTGACCTGGTTGCCAAGTTTGTGTATCTGAGTTCTCAGGCCATCGTACTTGTACTCAAATGAAGCCAGGTTTTCCATTTTTTCCAGTATTTCCTTTATGCTGCGAAGACGCTCGGCAAGCATCACCTTGCACGGCACCATGGGCTCCGGGCCAGTGTCAAGAACTTCCTGGTGCTTTCCATCCCTGAGCAATTCGGCCATCCTCCCCATGTCCGGGTAGAAATTGAACGCCTCTTCCACCTTTTCTGAAATCTCCCTGGCTTCAAATGCCTCGGAAAGCCCCTTCAGTATGGTGGAATCCGAAACGCCCAGCCTGAGCTTTCCCGTAAGAATTCGGGTGATGAAGGTGGATTCCTGGACGGAGGAGTTCATCACGAGATCCTCATAGGTCTTGATCCTGATTCCCTTGCTGCCTTTGCCCGATGCCTTGGCTATGCTCATCAAAGCATCGAAAACGTACCTTACGGTGAGCTCGGACGGCAATAAAGTGAGCTGTTTCCTCTTTTCCAGGATGGATCCTGCAGCAACGCCCATATCTCCAGTCTTTCTGTGGACTTTTCCAATATCTTCCTTCGAGAGCCCAGTAGTGGCAGAAAGAGCTTCGATTATGAGTTTGTCAGCCATGCCGGTCTCGATTCCCATGAAATCCGGGGCGAGCTTTCCCTGAACCAGGTAAACGACCATTCTCAGGTCTTCGCCGGATTTCCTGAAGAGATCGGCAAGGATGCTGGATAACTCAAGCCGCTTGGTGGTTGAGGACATCCTGGTAAACGAATCTGAAAGTTCGGAAAACAGCACGATTCAACATGCCTCCTGATGATTATAAACTAACCTCAGCCAGCTGTCTGAGTATGGAATGATCTGCGTAGTTCCTGATAGCCATCCTTGACAGGTTTGCCCTTGATTTTCTGGAGACTGAGGGGTGAAAGGAAACATTTTCGTATGTAATGTCGGTGAGAAACAGGCCATCGGTCCCCCAAAGGTAAGGGAACCTCCCCTTGAAGTCAAACGGATCTAAAGGAAGATCCCGGTCCGGAGAAGCGGCAAATGCCACAATGCTCCTGATCTGGTTCCACAGGAATCCGCGTGAATGGAAATCAGCTCTCACCAGCCCGTTTTCAGCGGCAACCTCGATGGAGTCGATGCTCCTGACGGTATTCCTCCCGTCCCTGCGGCAGAAGGAGCTGAAATCGTGATTCCCCTGGAACCTAGCCAGTCTTTCCCTGAAGCTTGGAACGTCAACTGCCCCGGGATCCAGGTAGTACGTGTACTGTTTTGAAAGGCACTTCCTGCAGTCAAACAGGTCCGGGACGGTTGCGTAATGGTGGAAAACCATGTCGCGTACCTGGGAATTCAATATACCCGTTATGCGGGATGGCCGGTATTCAGTATCCAGGGAGAAGACATTCCCGGCTGCTGAAACGCCCCGATCGGTCCTTGCTGCGCTCCTGAATCCATTGCCGAGGTGGTTTGTATCGATGGCTTCAAGGATTGCGTCCTCAACGCTTGAAGATCCGTTACCTCTCTGGAATCCGGTATATTTCCATCCCAGGTAGGCGAACTTGACAAGTATCCTCATTATGCACGGCTATTATATTCGAGCCGTACTAAAGTGTGCCTATGAAGGTCGTAATTGCTGGGCTAGGTGTGGCAGGATCCTACCTTCTCAGGAGACTTGGAATGGCAGGATTCGATGTTACGGGATACGATCCAAAACCCGGCAATTATTACATCCCGTGCGGCTACGCGGCCAACTTCAGTCTCCTATCCGGAATGCTGAAGAACATCGGGATCGATGCCGAAAAATACGTGCTTTCCCGGGCGGAGGAAGTAGTGATTTGCGGAGAGCAGACGAGGGAAATCACGTTCAAGTCATCCGGTCTCTGCACCGTGGACAAGAATGTGCTGGAACGGGACATGATAGAAGGTACCAGGCACGAGAATAAGATCGCCCCCAGGGATTCCGGAGACGTTCTCATCGACGCGACCGGTATATCGAGGTACTACCTTAGACCAGCCAGGCAGGATTTCACGATGTACACAAGAGAATTCATTACTTCCGGGACCGGGCACAGGGACTACTATTTCCGGTATTTTCCGGACGGGATGGGATATTACTGGGAATTCCCATTGGGGAGCAAATTCCACGTTGGTGCAGGATCGTCGGATCTCACATACCTGGACAGGAGCCTTTCGGGCATAACCGGCGAGAGAAAAGTCGGAAGGAAGATCAGGCTAATGCCGCTCTTCGGCGAGGCAATTTCAAATGGCGTCATAGGCGTGGGGGAGGCTATAGGAACTGTATCCCCCATAACCGGGGAAGGAATCGTCCCGTCCATGAAGTCCGCAGAGATTCTCTTCAGGTGCATTTCCTCAACCTCAGACCTGAATGATCTGAAAAGGAAATATGTGGGTGAACTCCGGAAAGAGTTCTCCGCGTATTCAAAGCTCTTCACTCTCCTGACCAATTTCAGGTCAGGAAGGAAAGGACTCACAAATGCAAGATACGCAAGAACGGCGATCCGTGACCTGAGGCATTTTGGAATTGATCTCAGGTTGGGCAGGATTCTTGGGTCCTTCCTCTGAATCAGATCCATAGGCAGATGCCACTGGAAGTGATTATGGCGGAGCAGCCTGTTATCAGACGACCCCGCCGTCAATGGGGATCATGGCATCTGTCGTGGCGCCGAAACTTGGCTCGTCGATCAGTGCCATGAGGACCCCGACAACGTGTGAGGGGAGGACCTCAATGCCCAGAAGATTCTGGGTCTTGTATTCCTCGATGGTCTGTCCTTTCGCCTTTGCCCTGGACTCAAGGATACCTCCTTCCCATATCTTGGACCCCCTGAAGACCTTGTCAGGGTTGATGATGTTAGACCGTATCCTGTATTTCCCCCCTTCCTTGGCGACGTAATGCGATATGTGGGCCGCAAAAGCCTTGGTAGAACCATACATTGCCATCTGCGCTCCCGGATTTGTAAGATTCTTCGTGATGTTGAAAACAAAGTTTCCGCCTATTCCCTGGACCTTCATTATCCGGAACGCCTCTCGGGTTATGAGAAAGGTTCCCCGGCCATTGACAGCAAATACCCGGTCCATTTCTTCGATCTTAATCTGGTCAAGAGGGGCGGTTTTCAGAATTCCCGCGTTATTGAACACTATGTCTACGCCGCCGAACTCACGCAGAATCCTGCGAAATGCATCTACCACTTCAGTCTCATCTGAGAGATCCACCCTGACGGGGAGGTTCCTGGTTCCAGTGATCCTGTAAATCTCATCGGCAACGCTGGCAACCTTTTCGTCAACGTCGATTGCCACAACGTGCGAACCGTTGGATGCCAGTGTGTGGAATGCTTCAAGGCCTATTCCATTGGCAGCTCCAGTCACAACAGATATGGTCCCATCAAGCTTCCTGGGCTGAAGCTTTCTCAGCTTGCCTTCCTGCAATGGCCAGTATTCCATTGCGAATGCATCTTCCCTGGAGATGGGCGAGTTCCTGCTAAGGCGAATTGTCTTCACATTCACCGCAAATGAGTGCAATGCCTGATCCATGATAATGTCCGCCTGCTTCCAGGTGTTGGCCTGTGTGATTACGCCGTATCCCCTGACCACTATCACAGCAGGAAAAGGATCATGCATGGGGAACCGGCTGGCATATCTCTTATGTTCTTCTTCATATTTCTTGACGTATGCAGAAATAGATGAATTCAGGTCTGCGGGGTTAGCGAGATACATGAATTCGTACTTGGTTCTGATGATCATGTCTGAAGTCGGGGGACCCACAAGGCACAATTCCTCTGCTTCTGAGGACGAGGCAACTTCCCTGGCAAAGCCCTGGCTTTCAATCCTGAGAACTTTCTTGTGATTCTGGGAAACTATTCCCCTCAGCTGTGGGAGGAAGGTATTTTCGTCTATTCCCGGACCGGAATACTTTTTCGTGAAAAGCGGTTCCCTTACATGTTTACTGATATACTCTTCTGCCCTGGTTACTATCTGGATATGCTTCTCGTAGGAGTTCCTTGCGTCGTTTGAGAATGTGAAGAGGCCATGCTTCCTCAGGACAAGCCCTTCTGAGCGTTCGATTTCCTCCACATGTTTCAGTATCTCACGCGCCAGCTTGAACCCGGGAGAAACGTATGGAATCACCACAACGTTCCCAAGCGCCTTCTTAAGATCCTCATCCGATAGTTCAGTGTTGGTAAGTGCAAGGACAGAGTCCGCATGGCTATGGTCTACAAACTTGAAGGGAAGGAATGCGTGCAGGAATGACTCAACGCTTGGTGCAGATTC
>JAMDBT010000006.1 GCA_023487205.1 Thermoplasmatota archaeon | reverse complement strand
GTTTAACTGGGGGACCAGCGTTGCATCCCCGCTGGTTGCCGGCATAATCGCTGAAATTAACGCAGTGATGAAACTGCACGGAAAGAACAACACGGGGTACCTGAATCCGGCGCTATACCAGTTGGGAGACATGCAGTACAGGGATAAACAGGCGAACACGAGCACAACAGGTTACAATGATTCTTCGCCAATATATCCCTATACAATTCCGCTGCTGCCCTTCAGTGACGTTACCGTCGGCAAGAACGACGTGTATTCCGCTTTGCCTGGGTGGGATTACCCCACTGGCTGGGGTTCCATTGATGCCACCAACCTCACGGCTTATCTGCTGGTAGACAATCATTCCCAGTACTATTATGCCCTTGACGGCGTGGAGAACGTGTTCAACGTTTCTGCCCTGAAAGTGGCTTCACCCGGGAAAACATTCAATGCCTCGATCCAGCAAAACCTCTTTGTGGCGGACAGCCTTGGAACTCCGCTTTACTGGATACAGAACGTCATTTACATTAACGGATCTAACGCGGCGGGATGGACAGTAAATTACACGGGATGGTCCGTATACCCGTTCTGGGGGGTATTTCCTGCACTGACATACCAGTATGATTTCCCCCACGGTAAGATCATAACATTCCCGCATCACTTCGACATCAAGACCTGGCTCTCAAATACCAGCGTCCTTAACGGGCAAACCATCAATTTCCAGATCAATTCACAGATCCTTCATATGCAGGCACCGGGGGCAGCTTACATAATTGGCGCCCTCAATTATTCCTATTATTATGAGGGAGTCCTGTATTACAACGGGCCATTCCCGGACAATCCAATCCCCGGGGGCTTATCCCCACAGTTTGGCATTGTTGGGGGGCCGAGCGGTGGAAACGGTTCTTTCCAGTCTCCAACGAACGCCACCATGCAGACCTACGTGAAGCAGATGGATTCAACCTCTTACTGGATTCCATATTCGAAAGCGTACGGCAGCAGCGTCGACCAGACCGGCGAAACGGCAACCAACCTGACATGGACCAGAAATGGCACTGGTTGGAACCTAAGCACATCTCCGGGGAGCTATGAACAGGGAGTCCTGTCCTATCTTACGCCGACCGGAGCATATTTCAATGAAACCGGGCTGCCCCCCGGTACTGTCTGGTACGTGAACGTTACCGGGGGCGAAACGTCCGGTCCCTTCTCGGGAAAATCGTACCTGTTCATCCTGCCACCGGGCACTTATAATTATACCATAGCAACGCAGGACAAGAGATACGAGGCTGCAGGAGGGAACGTCACAGTCATCAACAATGTGACCGTTCCAGTATCTGTCAACTTCACCCTTATTACGTACACGGTCACGTTCACCGAATCTGGTCTTCCTTCCAATGCCTCCTGGTGGGTAAACATAACTGGCGGCTTCCATTCCAAGGTAACCCTTGCGGGAACGTCAATAGTGGCCAACCTGAGCAACGGAACCTGGACTTATACGGCCAATTCAACCGACAAGCAATACTCTTCTCCAGGGGGACAGTTTTACGTTAACGGCTCCGTACATACAGTGGGAGTTAATTTTTCGATCCCGTCCGTAAACAATAGCAGTTTGCCTCCCCTGGACGTCCTCATCATAGTCCTGATCCTTGCCATAATACTGATTGCCGCAGGTGTGGTGGTGACAAGAAAGAAGACGTAGTTTCAGGGACAGCCGATTGGCCGGGACCGGTTCGAACTGATCCAGCAATGGATTCCGCTAAATATCGGTTGTGCGATGAGACCAGGTCCCGGTTGCAGAAGACATCGATTTCATACTGCAGCCGGGCTGAATTACGGGAAATTGTTGGTTCGCAGAAATGTTGGCCCCTCTTCCGGAAGAGGGGCATTTACGGCTTGAAAATCTGGTTTTTTACGGGGACTTCAAACCCTCATTCAAGGATACTGTCCACTTTCTGACCCTTTCTCTCTCTTACCAGGTATATTCCCGCAAGCATCAGGAAAGCAGCCAAATATATCTCAATAGACCAGATTAGTCTTATGTCCACGTAGTAGGTGGGAATAAGAACCAGTATCAGGGCAAACCCGCCAAGCAGAGCTCCACTATTGTATACAAAACCAATGGCAGTCGATCTGTATTTCTTGCTGAAAGTTTCGGAAAGGAAGGCTGGTAAAGTGGAGAAGATCATTGCCTCCAGGAATGCCTGAATGCTGAACACAATGGTGAAGGCAGTCACACTCTGTGAATATCCAAGGTAAACAAAAGCGGCACTGGGCAACGTGAATATCGCCGCGTAAATCAGCATGGGGAATCTCCTGCTGGTCGTCCAGTTAGCAAGGATTCCACCGAGCCATACCCCGATGAGCGAAACAAAGTTGATGATGAGCAAGGCGTCCAGCCTTGCGGAACTTGCAAAACCAAGAAACTGAATCGGGAAGGAGACTCCCGGAATTCCTCCAGTTGAAATGACGGGCCAGAACGAGAACGTCGCGGTGTTGATGAACAGGAGCCCGGTAGTTATCATCAGTGCATATATCACCTTGCTACCCGACTCAGACACCATGCTCTTCACGGGCACTTTGGCCACCGTCCCGCTCTTCTTCATGTCCGTAAAGACTGTGCTCTCAAAAGAGGTGAGCCTTATGACCAGGGTAAGTACTCCAGGAATGAGGGTAGTGAAAAACAGGTATCTCCACCCATAGCTCATAAGCGCCGACGTGGACATTCCGCCGGTAATCAGTATGTCTGCAAGAACGATGAGGAAGTACCCGGTTCCGAATCCGCTCTGCACAAACGCTCCGACCAGA
Source organism: Thermoplasmatota archaeon (assembly GCA_023487205.1). Lineage (GTDB taxonomy): Archaea > Thermoplasmatota > Thermoplasmata > Thermoplasmatales > Thermoplasmataceae > JAMDBT01. The sequence continues at coordinate 13,031 of JAMDBT010000006.1, read as the reverse complement.
TTTCTTCGTTCCTTCGAAACACTTTCCAGGGATAACGCGGCACCCGCCCCGTATTCTGCTCCGGCAAAGACGCCTTCAAGGAAAAGAATGATGTACAGGAGGACAGGAGCCAGGATTCCAGCCTGGTCATACGTGGGAAGCAGTCCCTTGGACGCAGAGAACAGGGAAAACCCCAGTATGGAAACGGTCAAGAGAGTTTTTCTCCCTACCCTGTCTCCCAGGAAATTACCAAGAACCAGCGATCCTATTGGCCTTCCAATTCCTGCGAATGCTGCGGGAACCAGCGCGAGAACCAGCCTCCAGTAGCCAAGGCTGGCTGGAAACATTATGTAACTAATCGGGAAGAATGCCACCAGGAGGAAAGCTATGGAGGTGTAACCATCCATCACCCATCCTCCCCAGGCAGCAAATATCTGCTTGAGCGCTCGAATATCTATACCAGCCGGGCTTCCATTTTCTTTTGTGAAACTTTCAACCATATTACTTCACCGTTTTCGGGTATCTGGAAGTCCTGCCATACATTGGCCGCGGACTAATGAGTAGAACTAAAGTACAGGTGCTATAATATCCGCGCACTAATATTACTTGTGATCGGACTCGGTCATCATTTTGGACGCAGGTCCAGTGCAGACCCAGGCGAATGGCCCCGGAACAATGATCAGACCCATTCCCACAGGTTCCGAGCATAATTCCTTACTGCAATCAGGGTCACCTTGTAGTCGGAACTCTTAGCTGCAACGGACTGAATGACGCCGATCTGTTCATCCCTGAAAGCACTCGGCAGGAAATGGAACATTTTCAGGTTCCTGCCGTACCCCTTACCCAGGATTGCTGCAGAACTGATTCCCCTCTCATTTGAGATGGTGAGGATATCCCTCAGAACGGGAGCGTTCACGCTCTCAGAGTAGATCCCGTCATCTTCCGATATAACGTGACCCTGGCTCTTCCAGTCTGTCTTATCCTCAGGATAGAGAACGGCCCTGTATTCCCCCGAAGCCATCAGGCCAACATTTACCTCCCCGTAATGTGCCTGCCGCATCTCCCCTGGAATGTCGTCCAGTCCGGAAATCTCATAGCATATCATGGAGAGCTTGACCTTCGAGTTTATCCTCTCAATCGCATTTATGCCGCCATATGCGGGGCCAAGGTCCTCCAGTCTCAGGCGTCCCTCGGTTTCCAACATCCCGGAGATGAACCCGGAAACCCTGGCAAGGTCCGAACTGTGAAATCTGAACGAATGATGCATCCTGTTGCCTGTGAGGAACATTTCTTCCGGCACCGCAGACAAGGCCTGCATGAGTTCATGGGAAGATCGTGTCATTTCCGGAATTTCCTCTCCCGGAATCCTGACTACCAGGGTGTCCCCGATCTTCCTGGGTCTATATGCCGTGATTATTCCTGCTATTCGCATCACGTCTGATGATCGAAGGAGGAGATCCGCATGCGATTTTCCCTGCGAATGCTGGATCTTCGCCAGAATGACGTCCACTTCCTTCTCTATGAGGGGGATAATGGGATGATCGAATTCCACAGAGAACTCTAACCGCATGTCTAGCCTTGCATCCACGTCACGATAGTTCACGCTCAGCCATGCATGCCCTAGCACTTGAATTTTGTCACCAGTCGTTTCAGGCCGCACGCCAGGTTCAGAAGAAAATCACTTCATGCCTCGACCTTTATTATCTGTCTTTCCGGCATCGCTGCCGGTGCCAGACGATCCGGGTGAGTTATAGGTTCCGGACACGACCCATGGCGGCTCCGAGGGATCAAAAGGCTCCATTCCGTCGATTGCATATTCTTCCAGTACCGCCTCGTTGACCTCGACGCCTATTCCTGGTTTTCCGGAGAGAGAAAACGATCCGTGAGAAAGAGAATATCCCGACTTCAAAAGGTTCCGCTTCCAGTCAGGCCAGAACTCTTCAAAGCTTTCCTGGATGAGGAAATTCGGTATTCCTACGTCGAGATTCAGCGTTGCAGCAGTCTGGATGGGTCCAAACGCGTTATGGTATGCCACGGGAATGCCAAACGCATCTGCTATTGAAGCTACTTTCTGGCCTTCCAGGATACCTCTGAAATTTGTGATGTCCGGCTGGATGACATCAACGTAGCCCTTGCTTATCAGCTTTGCAAATTCCGTCTTGCTCAGGACTCTTTCGCCAAGCGCTACTGGTATCTTCACCTCCCTCTTGAACTCGGGAAGAAGATGCTCAAGTTCCGGGTGAAGCGGTTCTTCGATGAAGAAAATGTCAAGGTCCTGCAATGATCTGCCAACAGAGATTGCCGCGCGTTTTGAGAACCTGCCATGGCACTCGATCAGGAGGTCCACCTTGTCGCCCAGTTCCGATCTCATTGCGGACACTATGTTCCTTGCGCGGGTCAGCCCCTCCCGGTCAATGGAATCGAAACAAGGTCCAAAAGGGTCAAACTTCAAAGCGGTAAGTCCCTTGCTCACGGCCTTCTTGGCGGAACCCACGAACTCTTCCGGATCTTGACAGTTAGAATACCAGCCGTTTGCATATGCCCTCACCGTGTCCCTCATTACTCCACCAATAAGGTCGTGCACAGGCGCACCGAGTGACTTGCCTATGAGGTCCCAGCTGGCTATCTCGAAGGCACTGAGTGCTGAAGTTGCCTCCATGGATTTCGAAAGGTAGAATGAATTCCGGTAGAAAGACCGGATATTATCCTCGATGTTGTAGAAGTCCGCTCCCTTGAATACTCTCTCCACTTCCCTCAGGCTCTCCTTTACGGGAAGTGTCATAAGCGTCGTTGGTGCTTCTCCGTACCCGACCACCCCATCGGAACTGGTAAGCTTCAGAAGCAGGATGGTTGAACTCCATGGGGAAGATTTCTCTTTGCCCTTTTCCCCCAGTTCGAGAATTTCAACGCCCTGAATCCTGGAGTGCATTCCGCAAGAATCGTTTATGGCATATAGGCATTTCGAGATGATTGTGGAAAAGCATTATCTATAATGCCTTGCTGCGAGTTTCATGAGACCCGCGGTAATTACTCCGATGGTCACGCCTTTCAACCCGGATGGTTCCATCAGCCTCGAAATGACTGAGTCCCTCATATCTAACATGAAGAAATTCAGAGTGGATGGCGCTTTTCCAATGGGTTCCACAGGCGTATTTCCATGGATTACCGCGGAAGAGAGATTGAAATTCTTGCAGTTTGTGGCGGAAAATGCCGGCGGGATGGACCTTTATGCAGGCGTTGCGTCGCCCTGCGTTGAGGACGCGATCGGCATGGCTTCCAGGTCTGAGGACATGGGGTATGATTTTGCGGTACTCCCACCCCCATATTACATCAAGCCGGGAGATGAGGGCCTCCGGGAATATTATTCGAAGATCCTGGGTTCGGTGGACATCAAGTTCCTCATATACAACATTCCTCAGTTCACTGGATATTACATCCCCTTCAAGGTTCTCGAAAACTTGGCCATCCAGAATTCTAACTTCGTGGGGATCAAGGACAGCTCAGGCGATATCAGGTATCATGAAAGGCTGTTGAGACTTAAGACCAGGGCTTTTTCCCTGTACCAGGGACAGGACGATCTCTTCCTCCAGTCCGTGCTTCTCGGCAGTGACGGCGGAGTCTGTGGAACGACAAACTTTGCTCCGTACGTGGTGGAAATGTCGCGACTGGTGGAATCCGGAAAACTGCAGGATGCGACTTCAATCCAATCGGAAAAGATCAATCCAATGATTGACGCCCTGAAGAATGACGATTATCCTTCGACCTATTATTACGCCTTTTACAAAAGCATTAACGGAAATGGTGGGTACAGAACACCAATGACAAGACCCGTAAATTCCTCAACCCACAAGATAGATGAACTGCTCAGGCAGGTTTGACGATCACCGATTCCGGGGGATTTGGAGGTGTCTCCTGGACGTTATATTAAGTAGGCGAATCATCTCGCTATCCAATGGACAGCGCCGTTGTCGGGGGACAAGCGGAGTTGAAAGCAGAGCCCCTGTCGAAGGATTTCAAGATATTCATCCTGAGCAGGAATCTCTTGAACCAGATTGCGTTTTCGACGTTTTATCTGGTGGTGGCCTGGTTTGTCATATCCCTGACCGGGTCGCCTTTCTACACCGGTGTTGCTGACACATTTCTTTCCCTTCCATTGGCTTTCAGTTTCCTCACCGGTGCACTGGTCAATTCAATGCGGGCCAAGCGCAGGATTCTGATCGTGGGTACCCTGCTTTCCGGGCTCGCCAGTCTCATCCTCCTGATCTCCCTTCTTAAGATTTCGCTCTTGTTGATTCTGCTTCCTGCATATCTCGCCTGCGGCCTTCTCGCAATCTTCCAGGATATTTCAGGCGCCGCGGGAGGGTACTTCGGAAGGGCTCTCCTGACTGATCCACAGGTCAAAAGAGGAACAATGGTCAGCAGGATAACTTCCTCAACAGCCAGAATAACCGGTATGATGCTTTCCGGAATCCTGCTTGTTCTGAGCTTCTATTACGCCATTTACTTTGTCTCGGTCATATTCGTGGCATCCGCAGCAGTGTTTGCGTTCACTGACTACAGGGACCCGAAGGCCGGCTCGGGAGAAAGGGAGAAAGTTGACCTGGGATCGGGAATCAGGTTCATGTTTGGAAACGCGTTCTTCCGGGAGGTAACAATATCGGCCATCGCAGTCAATTTCTTCTTTGGCATGTTTGGAACTGCCATGGCGATTCTGGTCAAGGCCTACTTTGATCTTCCGGCATACTACTACTCCGTGATTCTTGCAATGGAGGTGGTCGGGGACATCATTGGATCTGTTGCCACGGTAAAGTTGAAGACAGCAGTCGGTAAGATGTTCAGCCCGATACTTTCTGCTGTGGGCGCCCTGGTGGTCATGATGTTTGTGTCGGCTTACCGCTTCCTGTACTGGCCCATTCCCGTGTTGATGTTCGTGGTGGGGTTCCTGCTTGGGATTCTGAACGTCATACTCAGCGGCATTTTTCTTAAGGCTACCCCCAAGGAGAAGGCAGCCGCAATAGGAGGCACCGCAACCACCCTGTTCATGGGAGCAACGGTGGCTTCCGGCTCCGTAATAGGAATCCTGATGCAGTACATCAACGCCCCAGAGGCAATAGGCATTGTTGGCATCGTCACAGTGATTGTGGGCGCGTATTCGTTTTTCGGTTTCAAGAACATCAGAAAAGCCGAGCTATGATACCGCTGAGTGGAGTTTCCGGCTGGGGCATCCGGCGGTCAGAGCCGCTCCTGGCTGCCGCTCACCGGAATCCTGCCCCCGTCAATCGAACGCCGGGGTTCCTTTATTTTGGCGGAATTCATCATGAATTGTGGGGGATATAACAGACCTTCTTTCGGGCGAGCACCATCAAATACGCGAAGCACTGTCAGAATTGCAGTTGGCCATGGAAAACGATGAAGCGCCATTGGATACGCTGCGGGTACTGCGAAACATGCTTTCTTCTCACATTTTCTTTGAGGAAAATTATCTCTTCGACATCGCAAGAAATCCGGAAAACGCTGCAATGATTAATGGTCTGGAAGCCGAGCACGGAGGCATACTCCAACTGCTTGACAAGATCGAGGATTACTTGGTTCGGGGTGATGTGGCCAGATCGAAAGATCGTGCTGAAGGTCTTGAAAGAGTTCTAGAGGCACACGATGTTTCTGAGATGGATACGGTTTACAAGGTGCTGGACGATAGAGTGGACTTGAAATCCGTCATTTCTGCACGTGAAAGTATCACTGTTCCTGCGGGGTGGAAAAGCAAAGTGCTCGCCAAATACGATAGAAAACGATAACTTACTCAGAAATTAAGCGCATAATAAAAAGAGGCAGTTTTTCAAGTGTGGCGATATCACGACCTGAACCACTTGAACGCGTTTTCCAATTCCTTCTTGCGCGCCTTGTACTCCGGAACTGAAATTCTGTCGGAGATCATCTCCAAATCCAGTGACTTTATTCTTTCCGAAAAGGTGCTCAGGCCATCTTTCCTGAACTTGAGCGCAAGAGAAGAGATATCCCCGTAGAGTTCCTTCCCCAGATCTGTCAGAAGAAATTCAACCCTGGGCCTGTTGTATCCGATGAACCACCTCTTCTCCACGACGCAATAAGACAGAAGTTCCTTCAGATGCTTGTCCACTGCCTGTCTCGTGATCTTGAGATTGAGGGCAATCTCATCCGGGGTGGTCGGTTTTCTCAGGAGTTCAATTATCCTCATCTTGGGCGGGGAAGTGAGAATGTTTATGGCGAGTTGCACGGCAACGTATCCGGCACATAAACTTAAACCTGCAGGTTGTTTAATTCAACCAAGTTGTAGAAGGCATGAATGCCAAGTTTGACTCATTAAAATATTTGGTGCAAAATAAATTTAATAAGTGAGCATGAATGGACTCCTGAAAAATATGGACGGCGACAAGATCAACAAACTGGACGAGATGCTTCGCAATGGCACCCTAGATAGGGAGACTTACGACGAAATCGTCGGCCGCTGGAACAGCAAGGCGGATTCGGCTTCCACGGGCAGTAAGCAGGCTCAGTACGATCCCACAGGAAGGCAGAGATCGGGCAGGGTCAGGATCTCGGGATTCGGGAACCTGTCGGATGTATTTGCCCATGAACTCAGCATATCCGGGGCAGGCACTGTGGAGGGACCCGTGGACTCAGACATAATCCACATTTCGGGGAGCGGCAAGATTAACGGAAACGTAAAATCTTCGGAATCTTTAGAAGTTTCGGGATCAGCCAGGATAGAAGGGCCAATAGAAGCCAATGATATTGAAGCATCAGGCTTCCTTAGCGCACAGGATATCCGGTGCAAGAGTCTTGAAAGTTCAGGATCCATGCGCGTATCCGGTTCCATCGTTTCGGACGTCGTTGAATGCTCCGGAATGCTTGAATCGAAGAGCCTGGATGCTGGCACCATCAAGTCGTCCGGATCGCTGAAAACTGAAAACGTTAGGGGAAACGAGATTTTCATTTCCGGAAAAATCAATAGCGATCAGGTAAACTGCAAAAGGTTCGAGATGGAAACCTACGGAGAGTCAAGCAGGATTGGAGACTTGAATTCGGACATAGTGGGGATAAAGAGACAGAGATGGAGATTCTTCTCCGGCGGATCAGTTCACATTGAGAAAATAAAATGCAACAGAGGCAACTTCGAAGGAGTGAAGTCTAAACACATTTCAGGCGATGAATTGAACTTTGGGGACGGCTGTGAGATTGAGTATGCGGAGGGGAAGACAATTAGGGAATCGGACGGAGCGAGAATCAAGGAGAAGAAATTCCTTTGAGCGTTCCCGTTTTTGGGCTTTCTGTCCAGGCGTCCCGCTGCAACCGGGTGAGGGGATGTCATGAACACTGCGGAAGATGAGGAATTCGAGATGCATTGGGTTCTTTAGCAGGACGGAACTGTATTCATTGTTGATATGAATATGCATGCTTCCAGCCCAGAAGTCGAGAATTACCTGAAACAGAATGAAATGAAGAACTTTTCAGCATTTTTCACCGGGACAATATTCGAGCACTTTGTCAGGAAATGTTCCTGCACAAGGAAAGAACTGGAAAATCTGATCTCTGCTACCTGCTTCGGGAATGGTGAAATCAGGAAGGGTGGCACAGGATTCTATGTCTGTCTGAGAAGGCAGGATTACGGGCGTCGCCGTTTCAGGGAACAAAACATTATGTGCTTGCCCTGATAGACGATATTCCGGAGGTTCTGGCAGCTGCACCGAACAGTAAAGATACTTGCAATCTCGTCATTCGTTCGAGACTTTGGACGGTATCCCCTGTGGATCCTGATCACGCTTTACCTGTCCATTGATCACGGAATTCCCCCCGTCTACATAGGTGCCATGTTCGTCGCAGGGGGTTTGCTGTCATCGCCTGTCAGCCTATATGGCGGCGCCATAACGGACCGCTTCGGAAGAAGAGGGCTCGCCATTTCTTCTGCGGTGGCATCAACCGCAGGTTACGCGATCCTGTTTGCTTGCGTCCAGTTGAATCTGCCGGTACTGTTCATCGCGGCCGCAGTGATTGGCAGCAGTGTACCCACCAATATGCAGTATGTCGTCATACAGACAATCGTAACCGACGTGTCCCAGGAGTCTCAGAGGCTTTCCGCATTCAGCCTGGTCAGGATCTTGAGCAATGCGGGAATCGGATCGGGGCTGATAGCTTCCGGCCTTGCGTGGAACTATGACCCTTCAATATTCTTCATTGTACCGGTGCTTCTGGGTATCATAGATGTCCTGCTGTTCATTAAGTACATACCGGAGTCGCATTCAACTGCAGAGCGTGTGAAGACGGAAATTTCCTTCAGCAGGGACAGGTTTCTTGTCTATATCAGCCTCGTGATGACCTTTTCATTCGTCTTGGCAAACCAATTCGAGAACTCGGCTTTTCCGATCTACATGAGTTCGCACAACGGTTTCCCCACGCTCCTGATAACTGTACTTTACGCCGTAAACACGCTTGTGGTAATATTCCTGCAGTATGCAATAAACGCCCTCTCCACGAAAATCGGAATCGTGAGGGCATTCGCATCCGGGATACTCCTGTATGCTGCAGCAGACCTGGTATTCGCCACGGTTTCCTACTATTACCTGATTGTCGCTGCAGTGGTTGTCCTGACGCTGGGAGAAAACATGATGAGTCCGGTGGGGCAGACAATTATTGCCCGCATAGCGCCGGAAGAGAAGAGGGGGAGCTACTTCGGCACATATTCTGCCATCTCCGGTGTAGGTTTTACCTTTTCACCGATGATTGGAACGTCCCTGCTCCAAACGTTTTCTGCGACCCCGGAGGTGATGTGGTACGTTCTGGCACTGGCTTGCCTGGTTATGTCCATAGTTTCGTCGCGTGCACTGCGGGAAAAGTAGTGCAAAGCGTCGGTTGAGTGAGGTTGCGCTATCCTCTACACGTATCTGTGCGAGAAGTACCGATCGTGTGTTCTGATCCCACGGCGGAGACGCCGGAGAAATGGCTTCCTGCGCTATGGGCGATGCAACTGAAAAAATCACAGCACCGTTCACGGATCTTAAAAGCAAAATATTGAACACGGATCAGGAAAATGCGCTCGCAACGGTTAAGTGCAGTTGGGCTATTCAATTACGTTGAGCAGCCTGCATTACAAGTCCATTTCAAGTGGAAGCAAGGGCAACTGCTCTATTTTGTGGGACGATAGCGATCTTATTCTGATCGACCTGGGCATTTCGTACAGGAAATTCAGGAATTCAGTCTCAGCCAAATGGGCAGAGGGGCTGAGAATGTCGCTGTTCATTTCGCACGAACATTCCGATCATTGTTCCGGTGTACGGACCTTCTGCTCAAGGGAGTCCGCCGACGTTTATGCAACGAGAGGAACAGGAGACGCGATGGGTTTACCCTATTATGCAGCGGAAAGGGAGGTCACAATCGGCAACTTTTCAATTCTTCCGGTGAGCGTATCCCACGACGCAGCGGATCCGGTTGCTTTCGTGATCAGGAATGGATCGGCAAAGGTATCGGTCGTGACCGATCTGGGTATCGTGTCTCCAACGCTGGTTTCTGCAATCAGGGGTTCCGACATACTTGCCGTGGAGGCGAATCACGACGTGGAGATGCTTAAGACCGGGCCATATGATGCTGTCCTGAAGAGGAGGATACTCAGCGACGTGGGACACCTATCCAATGAACAGTCCGCTGATCTGCTTTCACAGACCTCTGCGGAGAACAGCAGGATAGTGCTGCTTCACCTGAGCGAGAATAACAACACTCCTGAGGTAGCATTCAATCACGTGGAATCAAGTCTTGTAAACAGAGGAATCCAATACGCGTCACTGGAGTGCGCTTCGCAGGAGACCGGTTCCTCCTTATGCGAACTCAGGCAATGAATCATTTTTATCTTGAATGACTATCCGCCGACAGAGCCCCGTGGTGTAGTGGCCAAGCATTTCGGACTTTGAATCCGACGACGGCAGTTCGAATCTGCCCGGGGCTATTATGCTAGGCATAAAAAGAGGAGTGAGGTAAGCAGGCTCCGATCCCAAGATGCGAAACGCCGTATTGCCGCAATGTCAATAAATCTGGATTCTATTGCAGGAACCATACGGATGTCCATGATCAGGATTGTTGGCCGTGAAACCAGGAGCGTTGAGATATCCAAGGATACCACTGTGGCGAAGGTTTCCAGCGATCTGAAGCTTTCCATGGAAAAATATGTCACAGTCCTGAACGGCGTCCCGTGTACTTCTGATCGTGAAGTTAAGGAAAGCGACGACCTGGTGTTTCTGGAAGTATTCTCCGGTGGCTAGGGATCGAAAAGTCCCCTGGACATATAGGAATCTATCACGTAATCATACTCTGTCAAGTCCGAAGGGTTCAACACTCTTGCCTGATCTTTCAGCGCGTTGAGGTGTTTTCCTATGTCTGAATTCCGTATTTCCTGTGCGATGTAATCGTCGATCCTGGTGATTTTCCGGTTCCTTTCCACCACGAGCCTGTCGCCATCCACGAATGGTCCTCTCAACCGGTCTTCGGAACCAACCCACTTATCCATGTATTCCAGTGCATTCTCGCTGTCCACGGGGGGACCCACGTGCCTTTCAACTATCGGGATAAAACCCCTCTCGCATTCCAGAATTACGCAAACATTGTGGTCGACGAAAATACCCGAAGACAACGGAAGGAATCCTGCCCTGTCCAGCTTGGATACCAGCGTTCTTCTCAGCCTTTGTGCCTGCGGAAATATCACGTCGTCCACCTGATCCGGTCTGGGGATAATGACGAGCCTAAGAGTGGTCTGTCTGTCCGGAAGTTTCCGCCAGTTCTCTTCCCTTCTCTTCGCCGTCCTGAAATATCCAATGGAAGGCTTCCTCATGTACAACTTTGCTGCAATCTTGAACCTGGAAAGATTCTCAAGGCTTACTGCAGCTGCAGCGTTTCTACCGGGGTCCACGGGGTCCGGAACCACCAGAGGATCCTGGAATCCCTTTGTGTCATGTTCTGGACTTCCAACGATGACTCTCCCTTTTTGCGATGAAAACCTTCTGACGACTCCTTCGAACCCTCCCAGCCTAATCACTAGGAGTTCCGTTACGAATCCCGAGAAACCACCACGGCTGACCTCGGAACCATAAAGACCTGCGCCGATCAGGAATGCTTTCAGGAGCCGAATGTCACCCCTTGTTCTTGTATCGAGTACGCTCGTCAGGTATTCGTTGTGTGGAATAGTCCTGTCTACGGAACTAATCTTAGTCTCGCCCCGGTTCATGTCATAGCAGGGGACAATGTCCACCTTCACTCCGTCAACAGTTCCCGTTACATATGGATGTTCCGCATATCTCTCAATTCCATCCGGAAGTACCTTGTGTCCGATTTCGAGCCCCGTCTTCACTAGCGACTTCCTGTCGGCATCTCTGGGGAAAACCAGGAAGATGTCCAGATCGGAATTCCTGAGTGCATGGGTAAGATTGGTATCCCGTGCGGCAGATCCCACGAGTTCAGACCTGATGTTCAAATTGAGTGAGGAAATTGAACGCCTGACCCTTTCCATTACCTCGCTTGAGATCCTGGAATAGCGATCGCGCTCCTCAGGAGTCGGGGAAATATCCTCTATTATTCTCTGGAGATCTATCATTTTTCCATTAGGTCGATTATGGCCTGGGCCACTTCTCCGTTGGCTTTCTTTAAAGCCTCAACTGCCTTTTCGCGGTTCACGTGTGTTTGTTCCATTATGAGAGTCACATCCTCCTGGCTGACCTCCGGCTCCTGCTTTTTTGCGGCTTTCTTCTCTTCCGTGGAAATTTTCCCGGAAACCTGAAAATAGACCTCCCCCTTCGCTTCCACCTTCATGACTGCGGCATCCGTCACGACTATGTTGGTGGCTGCACCTTCAAATATAACCTTTTTCACGTCTGTTAGATCCGTGGACTTGATCCCCATCTGGGCCATCATTCTCTTGACTTCCCTGGAATTCATTTTGCCCGGCATCATGGCGATTGGACTATTCCCAGTCCTGATATTAACCTTCTCTGGAAGACGCGTACTGAACCGCAATACGGGCGTTGCAGGGAAGTATACCGGCAGAAAGGGTGTGGATCGCAGGGACCAGATCAGCTTTCGTTGCCTATTGTGCTGAATTCCGCAAAGATTCATATTCTCTTTTCCTCATGCCACCCAACATGTCAAAGCAGGCATTCAATAACGTAAATACGGCTCTGGAAGGCAACAGCGAGATACTCATGAAGAAAGCCATGATATCGTTTGGAAAGAATTACACCGTGATGGACCAAAACCAGAAACCGCTCATGTTCGTTCGCTTGGACGCAGGACAGAACGTAACCGGCAGCCTCGTGAAGGGTGCGCTTGGTGGTGTTGGGCGTATCCTCGCAAGGAGGATGAGCTACACATACAGGGTCAACGATGCAAACGACCAGAACGCATTGGAGATACGAAAGGGCACCGGTGCCTACAAGTCACAGTTTGACGTGGTTGAACCGGACTCTGGCGACAAGATCGGAGTTATAACCATGAAGAGGGGTTTCATCGGGGGAATGCAGGCACACTGGCAGGACCCCAAGTCAAACGAAACACTATTGAGCACCAGGGGAAACGTAATGCGCAGAAAGTATGTGATAACGGGACCTGCTGGCAACGAGGTTGCCAAGGTAAGGCACAAGATCGCTGCCATAAGGGACGTATGGAAACTGGAACTCAGCCAGGGAACAAATCACCTGCATTCGGTGATTTTTGCCTCAATACTCGATTTCGAGAAGGAGATGTAATTTCCTTACATCTCCCATGATTTTTCTTCCCGAAGGCTACGCTTTACAATTCCATGAGCAGGAAAGCCACTGAACTTGCGATGGAGAGGATGTCATTTGTCCGGAACGTAGAATGAACTCAGTTTCACCCTGTTTCCCTCGTTATCATAGAAGTACAGGTCATCTCCCTCGCTAAAGGTGGTCTTGTGGGTTCCATCGCAGTAGGGCTTGTTCTTCGAAAGCCCACAGCCGCAAAGGTAAACATCCTCATTTCCCGCTTTGATGTGATACGGAGCCTTCCGTTCATGCAATACC
>JAMDBT010000026.1:37407-57290 GCA_023487205.1 Thermoplasmatota archaeon | reverse complement strand
AAAACCCTTCCTCAAATCTACAGGCCAATTCAGGGTTTGATCGGAAAGGAACGTGGAAAGCCGTTGGCCCACACATCAGATTGCAAACGCTGAGATTCCCTGAATTCTTCCCAGGCCACTTGCAATCATGTTCCACGACTTGCCGCGGTCAGTGGAAGCATAAACTTCTCCCGACGTGGTGCCAAAGTATACTCCCGGTTCAGAGGACGAATCGCTGGCCATTCCGTCCCTCAGGACACAGGAATGCGTATCTGCCGACAATCCCGACGTCAGATGTTTCCACTGCCTCCCGCCATCGTCCGTTCTCAGGACCTCTAACTTCCCCTGGATGCACGAGTTATGCTTCTTGCACTTGCCCTGGTAAGCCGGGATAACGAATAGAGAATTGGAACCGCCCTCCACCAGCGTTATTGGAAAACCATGCCTAATGTTCGTAGAAGGGCTTATGTCGCTCCAGTTAAGCCCCCCATCATCGGACCGGTAAACACCGCAATGATTTTGCTGATAAATGAGCCCTTGCTGCGACTCGGAGAGGGCAAGTTTATGTGTGCAACTGTGGACCTCATCCAGGTGAGCCCATAGTATCTCGTCGGCTGATTTTCCCGAAGGTCCCTCATATGTGTCCTGCGCACCCACCGGGCAGTCCTTTTTTACGCCATTATTGATTATTTCCCAAGTCTCCCCAGAATCCTTGGTCAAGTACGGGCCGGTCCCGGCGGCAACCACGTACAGAGAACCCTTCTTGCCACGCACTGACTTTACAGTGTGGAGGGCCATTCCTGTGGTCCCCATTGCCCAGTCGATCCCCCACTTTTCTCTCAACGGAGCTTTATGGAGTCCCGTTACTTCCTCCCAGTGTTTGCCGGAGTCACTGGACCTGAATAGGTGACCATAGTGCGTCCCCGCATAAACCAAGCCGTCTTCATTCTTGTCTGGCTCCACAGTCCATACTTTCCTTACATTGAGTCCCCTGCTGGACGGTGACCAGGTCTTCCCGAAATCATCCGAACGGAATACCCCTTCGGTAAGTGTGGCTGCAAAGAATCCCCCGTTCCTGTCCCTTGACACGCTGTTGACACTTTCACCGGCCAGAAAGTGTTTTCCTTTAGACCATGACTTTCTATCCGCGCCGGAAGTGAAGAAGTACCCGCCATTATCAGTTGAAATTGCCAGCGTGGCTGACTCGCCATTAAATGCCATTCATAATCAATTGATAGCCGTTAATAATACTACCCGTGGATCAGGGAAGGTGCAGTGCAAATCCAATCGGATCCAATGATTGCCGGTATTATTCTCTTGGCACAGGAATATCGTACTCGAGAAGCTCCCTGCTCGCATAAGATTCGGTGAAGATGGATCTGGCCTCGTTCTCAAGTACTTTTACGTCCGTGATTCTCGGGCTATAGTGATAAAGGTAGAATCTCTTGACTCCCGCATCCCTTGCAATTTCCGCCGCCTGCCTGGAAGAACAGTGGCCAAACTCGTTGACTTTCGGTTCCAGCGAGGAATCCGTGGTAGTCTCGTGGATCAAAACATTTGCCCCCGCAGAAAAACTCACCATTTCCTTCATGGGCCTTGTGTCGCCGGAGTAGACAATCTTCCTTCCTTTCCTGATTCCTCCCGAAATTTCGTCCAGGGAGTAGGTTTGACCGTTATGAGTTGCGAAGCCCTGATCCCGGACTTTTTCTATCAACCGCTTCGGGATGCCTATGCTGTCCACCTTTGCCCTGTCAATCCTGACGGCATCGGGCTCCTCCAGCGAGTATGCCATTGCAGGAACAGGATGATCACACTTGAGTGTCCTCACCCTGAAATGCCCCAAATCAACCTCCTCGCCCGGCTTCAACTCGTGCACGTAGACAGGAAAAGAGAGCGTGTAATAACCCACGTTTAGCGCTGCGGAGACGATGTCCCGTGTCTTCACCGGTCCGTAAATGTGCAGTTCCTCTTCCCTTCCGTTGAATGACATGCTCTGTATCATTCCCATCAAGCCAAGGAAATGATCCCCGTGGAAGTGCGTCAGGAAAACGTTCTTGACCTTCATGAAGGAAAGACTGCTCTTCATGAGTTGCTTCTGAGTTCCCTCGCCGCAATCGAGCAGATTGAGTGTGTCGTCAATCTGCACCGCTACGCTTGGAAGTGCCCTGCCCGGAGAAGGCCACGATCCGCCTGTGCCCAAAAAGGTGATCTTGAAGTTCGACGCCATTGTCCAGCGTTATATCTGGGTACGATTAATCTTTGTTCACCTTTCTGTACCGCCTGCTGACCAGGTTGATATTCACGATCTTCCTGTTCTCTTCCAGGGATTTCTCGACTGCCCACGGAAGCTCCTCTATGCTCCTGATAGGCATCAGCCCCATCAGGGCTCCCCACAGTTTGACATCCACGGAAGTTCCAAGGCTTTCCAGGTACCTCGAAATCTCTTTCTTAAGTCTCACTCCCTTACGGTCGAAATCAGTCAGCAGGATTACCTCCCGGAATTCCCTGGAAAGTCCCTCTGAGAAGTTCATGAGACTCTTGCCGTTGTTGAGGGGAATGATTCTGCCACTGAATTCCAGTTTGCGAAGGGTGCTAACATCCCGGATTCCTTCCACAACTATGGGAACGGCGTCATTCTTCTCACGGTAGAAATCGAGGATATCGGCGATCCTCTTGCCTCTTGAAGGCATCACCACTCCATTTGTTCACTGCCATATAAGTATTTACAAACAGGCTCAGCAACAATTTCCACATTCCGATGCTGTTTTTGCGGCGGAATGCATTAACCAATAAATATCAGTCCCAGAATCTCCTGTTCTTGGCATACTCTATCTCAGCGTTCAAGATTGCTTTTATCAGATCTTCCTCTGACTGATAGGAAATCTCAAGAATCCGAAGAGCAGTTTCAGGCCCGATTCCCCTGGCGGACATTGCGATCACGGCCTGCATCCCTCTTTCCCGTATCAGGTGTGCGTTCTTGTACAGCCTTCTCATTATGGCTTTTGACTCCGCAGAGTCTGGCACAAGATTACGCAATTGATCGGACTCGAATTGCGAAAGCGACGCAACCAGTCCGCTCCCACAGGCAGGACACTTGACGGAATTGATCTCCCTGACCCTCATTGTCCGCTGGTTGTGACAGATTGTGCAATATAGCGTAGTAGTTTCGTTAAGGATGCGTTTCTTGATGGATTCCAGGATCACCTTTGTTGGAGTGAGGGGCATGACCCTTTCTGTGTAATGCCTGAGAAAAACCCTGGTTGACTTTCCTATTTCGTTTCTCAGGCGGAACTCCTGGTTGCCAATGGAGGAAAGGAAACCGCGCAAAGTGTCTAGGTCCATGTAGTCGTGGATCAGCTTCCTCACAGTGTCCTTGAAAAGCACAGTGTCAGCATATGAGTCCACGATCTTCTCCAGCCTCATCCTGCCTATGTCTGCGTCGTTAGCAATAACTCCAAACTTTCGTGCCTCGTAAAGAAAGACTCCTGAGAAGAAGCGTGACCTCCTGCATATGCCCTTCACATAATTCTCCAGCTGGTCAGGCTGCAGGGAAACCAGTATCTTGCGCACGTCCTCAGCGCCGAGATTCCTGGACGTTTTCAGGTATATGTGATATGGGGAATAGTCCATCTCCACACTCTGACCGGTCATTGCACTTATGGTTCCCGAGAGAATTTCCGCAAGAGCAAAATTGGCTCTCGTGCCGAGGAGCACCTGGATGATGATCTCCCCGTTCTTTGTCTCTATCACTGGAGAATCGAGAAACGCAAGGTCCCCAGCATACCAGTCCTTGAGTTGATCTGCGCTGGACCGCTCCACAAAATCCGGTACCATGCCTGATTTCCTTATCTCTGACGTTTTCTTCATGCTTTCAGGAAGAACGGGTATGTCTTCGCCCTTCCATTTCGGTGTAATCGCAGCAGTGGGGAACGGTTCGACAAGTATGCGGTCATCGTCTATCCTGGAGGTCCTCCATGTGGTTCCCCTGATTATGAAGAAGCTTCCCGGCTCAATCTCGGAAACAACGTAACGTTCGTCAAGCGTTCCGACAAACTTCTTGTTCTGTATATCTATGACCCTGTACGTCTTTTCGCTGGGTATCATGGAAATGTTGCTGATGAAATAGTCAAGGTTGCCCTTCCGCCTCCTCACCTTGTCTCCGTCAATCCACACCTTTCTGGTTTGTTCCAGAAACCCGATGGTATCGACGAACTCCTCTTCTCCCAGATCATTGTAAGGATATGCCCCCCTCACTGTTCCGTAGAAATCCCTCATGGAAATTATTGGGGTGCAGCTCAGTTCCAGGAGAACCTGGTTCGCTACAGTGGATAACGAGAGTTTCTTCACCCTCACAGGTTCCAGCATGCCTTCCAGTGACTGCGCTACAATCGAAGCGGATTCCTCAAGTTCGACAAGATCGGCGCAAATGATCTCTCCTTTGGAAACCTTGCCTATCCAGTGACCTGATCGCCCCACCCTCTGCAGCATCTTGTTGATCTGTCTTGGAGAGTTGAACTGGATGACCAGATCCGCTGAACCAATGTCGATCCCAAGCTCCAGGGAAGAAGTGCAGATAAGCGCCTTCAGCCTTCCCCCCTTGAAATCCCGTTCCGCCGATTCCCTGCTATCCTTGGACAGTGATCCGTGATGCACAGCAACCGGAACTTCCCCCTTCCACGATCTTAGGCGAAATGCCAGGTCCTCAGCGTTGCTTCTGGTATTGACAAACACCAGTGTTCCATTGTGGGTTGACACCAAATCCCAGATCCGCTTGACGCATCCTGCATATCTTGAATCGCATCCCATTACCTCAGATAATTCGTCCGGTGCCTCATCGGGAATACCCACGTTGAACTTGAAGGACTTCCGCATACCGGTCTTCAACACTTTCGCCTTTTTCCGGGGCGAAAGGAACGCAGCGAGTTCCGAAGGATTTCCCACCGTCGCGGACAGTCCGATCCTCTGCAATCCGCCTGTCAGTTTGCTGAGTCTTTCTACTACAACTGCGAACTGGGAACCACGCTCGTTCTGAGCGAGTTCGTGGATTTCATCTACGATGAGAAAGCGAGTGGAAGAGATGACTTCCCTAAGCCTGGAACCCTTGAGCATAATCTGCAACGATTCTGGAGTGGTGATGAGCACATCACCGGGTTTCGTAACTATCTCCCTTCTCTGTGCTGCGGTAATGTCGCTGTGCCTTACCTGAATTCTGATTCCAAGCTTTTCTCCATATTCCCGCAGCCTGGCCAGCATGTCCCGATTGAGGGCACGCAGCGGGGTAACGTAAATACAGGATACCGGTCTTGGTCTGTCCCTCATGATCAAATGGAAAATGGGCAGCATTGCTGCCTCGGTTTTTCCTGATCCCGTTGGGGACAGCAAGAGGCAATCCTCACCCGCAAGGACCTCCGGGATTAGCTTGTCCTGCGCCTCCGTAGCCTGATGGACCCCGAAGGATTTGAGTGCCTCCTGAATCCGTTCATTAAGCAATCCGAAAGTGCCTTCAGGTGAAGCAACCGGCTCCGACACTGAGTTATTTGTCATTACAAGTATTCCTGAGCTACGCATAAAAGAGGGAATAAAATAGTTTAGAACTCGTCTTCATCGTCCTCATCAGACTCGTCATCGTCATTATCTCGCGCATTGACGAAGTACAGCATTGGGACACCTCCGAGTCCTTTGAGTAATTACTACTATTTAATGAGTTTGGCAGTGTCCTCTTGATTGCCATTTTTCCTTTCTTTAATTCCTGTGCGGTTTCAGGCCGTGTTGGATTCTACCGACTCGATGCCAGTTTGCTGAGAGCGCTTCCCTCGACCCTGTGGATTGCAGCACCGGTTGCAGACTCCACTGACACGCTCTTACATAGGTTTTAATCGGTACTCGCTTTGCCGGAATATGGGTAAGATCAAAGTCGAAGTGAGCTACCTCCCCGGGGTTGAAGACCCTGAGGCTATCACTCTGACCAAGAATCTTCGCGTTCTGGGTTACAAGACCGTAAAGTCCGTTAAGATCAGCAAGGTGTACGAGTTTGATCTGGCTGGCAAGGAAGGCAGGGAGCAGGTTCATGAAATCGCAAAGAAGCTCCTCTGTAACGAAGTAATTCAGGATTTTCATGTCAAGGAGTAGCGGTTTTTCCAGGATAGTCAAGATCAGGGACCTTGATGATGGTGCTCTGGTGAAATTGAGCAAAAAACTTGGTCTTGCGCTTTCCGACGGGGAAATGTTCCAGCTCAGGGATTATTTCCGGGGAATTGGGAGAGATCCGACCGATGTGGAAATCCAGGCCATGGCACAGGCGTGGAGCGAACATTGCTGCTACAAGTCGTCCAAGCTCTACCTGAAAAAATATCTTTCAGGCCTCCGGAACGGGAGTGTCATCCTTGCCATGGAGGACGATGCCGGTGTGGTGGCATTCGACGACGATCATGCTTACGTGCTGAAGATGGAGAGCCATAACCATCCCAGTGCAGTGGAACCCTATGGTGGTGCTGCAACGGGAGTTGGGGGCATCATAAGGGACGTTCTGTGCATGGGTGCCCAGCCTGTTGCTATCCTGGACTCCCTGTACTTTGGCGACCCGGAATTTCAGGGAGACGCAAAAGGATCGCATTCCACAAAATTTCTGGCCAGCGGAGTAGTGAGAGGCATAAAGGACTACGGCAACCGGTTGGGAATTCCAACGGTGGCCGGATCCGTTTATTTTCACGAAGGATACAACAGAAACCCGCTTGTCAATGCAGGATGCGTAGGAATACTGGAAAAGAAGAACGTGATCAGGAGCCGGGCTTCAAGACCCGGTGAGGTCCTTGTGCTGATTGGAGGAGGAACGGGGAGGGACGGCATTCATGGCGTAAACTTCGCATCATCGTCACTTGACAGTGAAAACAGAAAATCCACCAGGTCCGTGCAACTGGGAAATCCAATAATCGAGGAGCCCCTCATTCACGCAATCCTTGAGATGGTAGATGCGAATCTGATCAACGGGATGAAAGACCTCGGCGGTGGCGGGCTTTCCAGTGCCGCCGGCGAAATACTGTACGCCGCCTCTCTTTCCGGGATTATTGATTTGGACAAAGTTCACCTGAAAGACAAGGGGATGGACCCATGGGAAATCTGGGTGAGCGAGAGTCAGGAAAGGATGCTGGTAACAATGGACCCCGAATCAGTCAAAAAAGCACAACCGATCCTGAAGAAATGGGACCTTGATTCCTCGGTCATCGGTAAGGTTACAGATGGGGGAAATCTGGTCATCCAGTTCAAGGGAGAGAAAGTCCTGGACCTCCCGCTGGAGTTTCTGACTTCTGGTCCGGTATATGCCAGATCGTATCACGAAAGCAAGCCCTCTCTCACAACGGCAATCCCGATGGAAACCAAGAACTACAGTGAATTTCTCAAGAATTTTCTCTCTTCTCCTAACGTATCGTCCAGGTTCCGGATCATAAGGGAATATGATCGCACGGTCAGGGGGGGCACCGCCGTTTCCGCGGAAGTTGGATCTCCGGGATTGGGTACCCATTCTGATTCTGCAATAGTGGTTCCGTTGCCCGGAAGCAGGAAAGCCCTGATCCTCACCTCGGGATGCAAGGTTCCCATGGTGGAAGCTGATCCTTACTCCGGAACTCTTGCCAGCCTTTGTGAGGGGGTGAGGAACATTATCTGTTCAGGAGGGAGGCCGCATAGCCTGGTTGATTCCCTGAATTTCGGAGATCCGGAAGATCCTGAAATAATGGGTCAGCTCGTGACATCCCTGAGAGCCATAGGCGACTTCTCCCGGGAGTTCGATCTGCCTGTTGTTTCCGGGAACGTTAGCCTCTACAACCGGTCCGGGGAAGTGAACATTCCTCCCACTCCGACATTTATGATTGTCGGACTTCTTGAAGACGCAAGCAAGTCATTATCATCCGATTTCAAGGAAAACGGGAACTCCATATTCCTTCTGGGAAGAATCCTTCCCAATCTCAGCGGCAGCGAATACCTGAGATATTTCGGGATACAATCGGGTGCTCCGTCGCCCGGAGACCTGAAGGACCTGAAGTACCTTTCGCACCTTATGGAAAGGCTTTCCTCCAGGTCATTGGTAATCTCTGCTCACGACGTCTCCACGGGAGGACTCTCTGTCTGCATTGCGGAAATGTGCTTCGGCAATGGGATTGGCGCCGAAGTTGATCTCTCCTCCATCTATGGAATGAGAACGTCTGTGAAACTTTTCTCGGAGGCAGGAAATGCCGTTGTCGTTGAGGTTCCACATGGTAGGGAGGATGAATTCCTCAAGGAGTGCACCAGCCTGAAACCGCTCAGGATCGGGACCACTGGTGGCGGCATGCTTCGGATTAACGACCTGGAAATCGTCATAGTTGATTCGCCAGTGAAAGATCTGATGGAAAGCTGGAATTCCGGCCTTGAGAAGATACTGCCCTGATCAATCGGCTTGAGAATGAATGGCCCCTATTATTGGTTCCAGCGTCTCGAAGACGTCCTGAGCCTTTTCTGCGACAGTACCGGTGACGATTATGTCCGCTCCTGCCGAGGCCACTTCCCGGGCGGAATCCCGGGTGCGTATTCCCCCTCCCACAATAAGCGGAACTGAAAGGCTTTCCTTCACAGTACGGATCATTGATGCGGGAACATGTAACGGTGACCCGCTTCCAGCTTCCAGGTACACAAGTTTCATCCCGAACATCTGCGCCGCCAGAGCATAGGAAAGTGCTGTCCTGCTGTCATCCTTTCCGACCAGGTTGGCTTTACCCACCTTGCCTACAGTCATTCCGGGCTCGACGACGATGTAACCCATGGGGATTTTTTCTATTTTCATTCGGTTCAGCGGAATTGCCGCCCTGGCCTGATGACCAACCACGAATTCAGAGCTCGATGAGTTGAGGAGGGACATGAAATAAATTGCATCGGCATTGTCGCATATCATCGAGGAAGACCCGGGGAAGATAATTACTGGCCGGCTAGAATTTTTCTTCATCTCGCCTACGCACTTCGTCAGGTGCGGGCCGTCTATATCGGTGGAACCACCGACCATGAAGAAGTCTGTCCCGGCACGCTGCGCTTCCTTCGCTATCTGACCGGACTTATAGGGATCCTGTGCAGCGGGATCAATCAGCGTCATGTGCACTTTCTTCTTGACGACCATCCCGACCAGGGAATCAAGAACGGTCATCAGATCGCACCCACCACAAACGAAACAAGCCCAACAATCATGGCAGACTTTGATATTTTCTGGCTCTTTGCTGGATGGTTCCTGATGGTGAAAATAGTATAGATGAAAAGGGCGTCAGAAACCGAAACAGGTACCAGATAAAGCCATACAAATATTCCAAGCAGGTATGGCAGGGACGACATCATAACCGCGGCGACGGTCGCAGCAGAGGCCAGGATTGCGGTTTTCTGGACCCCGTAAACTCTGGGAAAGGTTTTCCTGTTTACGTCCCCCTCCATATCTTCCACCCCCTTGATAAGTTCCCTGGCGAAATTTGCAAGTGAGGCCATTCCAAACAGGATCAGCATCCTTTCGTATGAACCGACCGCAATGCCCCCGAATAGGAAAATCAGGCCCACCAGCACGCTTATGGAAATGTTGCCTGATAGCCCAAGATTCTTGGTTCGCGTTTCATAGGAGATCAGGACAGCCTCAGCGAGTATCACAACAGCAGTCGCAATGAGGTTTACAAATAGAATAGACAATACGATGGCCGCCAGGAACAGCAATATGGTTAAGTACTTGGCCTGGAGGGGCGAGATTCTCCCATCGGGAATGGGGCGATCCGGATGATTGGTCTTGTCCGTATTGGCGTCTGTGATGTCGTTGATTACGTTTCCTCCTGACGTAACCAGGAATACGCACGCGCTGGCTGCAAACACCAGGTAAACGTGCGAACCAATCAGGGATCCGATCCCTATGTACGCTGATATGACGGTTGCAACTGCACCCATGATCCCGTTTACCGGCCTGATGATCTGAACCCAGGGATTCATTCGATTCAGAGGATGATCAATCTTGTAATATTAATTGCCACGGATTGCGTTCTCGATCTCCTGGTCCGGGCATTTCGGGGAACACTTGATTCCGGTTGGAAAAAAGTGCGTCCTTACCGCTGTAAATCCCTTTTCCCTGAGCCGATCAATGACCGTGCTTATCCTTGGGGGATCCATGCCTATCTTCCTGGCAGCTTCATTCAGGTCAGTGAAGAAAATGGATGTATCCTCGGATTTCAGGTATGCAAGGAGCTCCGAAGTGTTCCTATCTTCCGCTATTTGATCGGGGACTTTCAGGGTGCTGAGTATGGCTTCGGACTCGATCTTTCCTGTCCAGAGGGGACCCTCGACATTCCCACCGACATCAACGGCGTCAATATTCGAAAGCAGTTCATCGCACCTGGTCGCACCATGATTGACCTGGAAGATCACCCTGTAGAAGTGAGAATGCCAGAAAGAAATCAGCGGGACGGGCGCAATGTCAAAAGCAGCACCGTGCTCTATCACCGCGCGAATAAGGAGCCTCACCCCCTTCTCGTGCTTGAGAGAATCTACCCCCACCCTGGCCCGGTACCGCCTCGCCGTGGCTTTTTCAGCGGATCCTGTGAGTGCGCTAAGGTCGGTTGCGGTGATTCCCACATATCCGCCGTTCCTCACGTTCCGCAACGCGGAATCAATGTACGGAAGCGCGGATCCATAGGGGTCGACGTCAATGAACCCAAAAAGAAAGTCCCTCATCACTGACTCGCAATCGGCCTGGATAAGAGTTGTCCGGTTGCCGTTGCGTTCTATGTTTTTCCTTATGATCTCAGCGGAAGCGGGATTGGTCTCGCTGATAACGGTTGGCACTCCCGCTTCTTCCCTGAACCTGATTCCCCTGATTCCGGTTCCGCCGAATGCGTCAAGTGACAGGTTAGGTTTGACGGTGTTTAGAAATGCAACCGAAATGTCCCGGTTTATCTTCTGTGAACCATTGTAGAAACCAGGCATTTTCTTGCCCGGCCCTTTGGTCTCTGGAACGTCGGGGACTTCAACCTCTACGAGTCCCTCCCTGACAAGCACCTAGGAGCCTTCCTCGCCCTTCAGAACGCGGAGCACCCTGAATGGGAGAATATTCTTGTTAATCGGGGTCAAATCGAAGACTCTTACGCTCTCCAGGCTCCTGATTTCCTGGAGGACAGGGTTCCTGCTCTTCTTGTGCAGAGTCACTACAATCGGCTTGTCGAATTCAAGCGTGTTGTTGATTTCCTTCTGGACAGCCTTGGTGGTACCTTCAAGTTTTCCTATCTCGTCAATTACTATGTAGTCAGCGGCTTCCCTGGCCTTGACGAGCGAGGGGATCAGTATCTCCTCCAGAAGCCTGGTATCCACGCCTATCCTGTCTATTTTCACCCGCGATATTATTGACTGCTCAGCAAAGAGAACTTTCTTCTTGGTGTTAAGATCAAACAGGGTATATCCCGAGACCTTGCCATTGTTGGAAATTTCGCCAACAAGAACGCCCTGGACGATCCTCCCCTCCTTCTCCAGAATGTCAATAATTTTCCTCAGCACTTCTGTCTTGATTGAACCGGTAGGCCCGGTTATGCCAACTTTAACGGCCACCTTTTCCACTAATCTCCTACATACATCAACGGGTAGTCCATTTCCTTAACGTACTGAAGGTGTCCCGTAACTTCTGTATTGTTATACCTTATTCTAACCTTGACTGCAAGCATATCTCCAGAAAGCGTGATATACTTGTACGTCCCCTGGCGTTTCTCCACCTTCTCCGAATCGATCTTGACTTCAGCCGACTCGACAAAGGGCTGAACAAGCATGCTCTCCTTCATTGCGTTTTGCAGCGAGGCCAGATTGCTCAGGTTGATAGGCACTCCCACGTACTGGTGGTAAATGGTGCCAAGCTTGATCCCAGCTTCGAAAATGGCCCGTTCCCGGTCAGTGCAATTAAAACGATTCCTGGCAGGGTCATGCATCAAATTCAACTCCACCTTTATTTCATCGAAGGATAATATTATTCGCAAGGCTTCCAGATAATGCCAAGGAATCGCAGCAAAACCTTGAGGATGGAATATTTATTTACAGGGCTTCCAATCACCCGTGAATATCTTGACCCCAGATATCAGAAAGGGACTTCGCGTTACAGCAGCCAAATTCAGGAACATGCCGGGAAGGGACAAGATTGGATCTGGCCTGAGGTATGTAACGGTTCCGAACATATACCGGTTCTTCGGTCTATTTCTTATAATAATTTCAGTCAGCTTCTATCTGGGGTGGTCCGTTGCCTATGGCACGTGGGGAGACATTGGGCTTTATTCATTCACAATAGTGCTTCTGGTTTTTGGTATACTCACTCTGCTGCTCGTTGACGAGAAGGAAAGGACCAAGAGGATCAAGGAACAGAACCCTTAAGCTGTTCGAATTCCGCCTTCGTGCAGATGACCCTCATCTTTCTGACGCTTCTATCCCTGAAATAAATGCACTCGGAATATGGGTCTGTCTTACCTCCCGCCAATTCCGACCGGAGCATTTCCTCCGTGTCCTGATCGGTAAGTTCGATCACCTGGGCAGCATCATATTTCTTTCCCCTGAATGAAAAAACAGCCGCGGAATTGCCCAGAATCGATCGTCCCTTATCGCTGGAAAGGAAATCTCCGAGGTTTTGCGTGATAAGCACGACCGAGAGGTTGCTGTGCCTGGAGTGCCTGACCAACCGGTCCACTTCTGATACCATCCTGTCGGATTGCATCATCCTGTGGAATTCATCGATTACCAGCATCTTCCTTGCATCTTCAGACGAGAAACTGGAAGTTGCCATTTCCACAGCATCCGTATCCTGGGAAATACTATCAGGGCTGAGGACCCTGATCCTGAAATCGGAACCCGTAGCGGCACTTTCTGCGAGGAACATTGAATTCCTGTATTCCCTGAGCGGATCAATGATCACGACCTCACGAAGCATCCCGGTTCGCGCCATTCGCGAAATCAAGAGCTTCACAAAGTACGACTTGCCTGATCCCGTTTCTCCGCAGACGACGGCATTGTAAGCCCTGCCGGAAAAGATATCCAGAAACACAGGGTATTCGTTAGATTCATCCATTCCAATGAAGATCCCCTTCCCGGGATGCGGCGAGAATGAGATGGGGACGATGCCTGCAGCAGATGAAGAGTCCAGCAGGTAATTGAGCCTGGAAGTGAGAAAGGGATTTGCAGCATTCTCAATCGATCTCCGGCCCTCACTCCTTGCACGGGAAGTCATTATCCCCATGAGGTCAAGTGCCGTGTTCATTCGGCTAATCTTTTCCCTGAGCAAGACCGGATGCCTGGCCGAAACCCTGAAAGAAAGGTTTGCCCTGACAGACACCTCCTTTTCCTTCTCAACCATGGACAGTACCCGCCTCAAGTATGCGACTTGTTCCTCGACCATTGACCTGTTTTGCATGACCTTCTTGACCCTCAGTTCGGAAACCCTGTCTGCGATCATTCTCTTCAATGACGATTGGGCAGACTTCCTGCTTTGGGGTTGGAGGCACAGCCTGATGGCGATACCCAGGCCAAGGGATTCAATGCGCTTCAGATAGGAAAAGTCAGAACGCACCCTTATGTTCCTCGCGTTCGAGAAATAGGTGAATCCCTTCTTGGAGAAGTGTCCTGCCTTGTTTGGCCAGAACCTGATTTCTGGATTGGTCATAGATCGGTTCACGGGCTCCAGTTCAGGATCAGTTCAACTTCTTCCCTTGTAGCGAATCTTGCCCTGAATCCAGCTTTGGACAGGAGATCAACCGCTCTATCTCCTTCGCGCAGCACTCTTTCTTCAGTCAACCTGGCTGGATCTTTGCCGGTCCTGACCAGAACGGTGAGGAAAATCCTGTAGTAATACACATCCTTCAGCACATATCGGACAAGCTGATCGTAGTCCCGATCGCCACTTGTGAGATCTTCGAACCTTGGATCCTCGGGAATTGCTGTGAAGGTGATTCTGATGTCAGGAGTTTCCATTAAAGATTCCATTGACCTTCTTACGGACTCAATCCCCGCGTGGTTGCGCAGGGATACGTCCTCCGATTCAAGGATAATTGCGACCCCTTTGAATCCCCTGATCTCACACATCACATTCCTGCCGCCGGGAGATGCGTTCAGGGAGTACGGGAAACTCAATCCGTCCCTTGCATATCGTTTCGTGGCAACGTTTTCAGCTATCCCTTCCCACCCTCTGGACAGGAAAAGGAAAACCGGGATTGACACCAGGGAAATGAAGCCCGATTCGCGGTTTATTACTCCAACCAGGGACGAAAACGCAACCAGAAGAGTGATTCCAAGAGCCGTTTTCCACCTGAGGCCTGCTACGGTTGATTCATAATCCATGGGATTTGACGGAGTCAGAGCTTCGCCCATTCACACTTCCCCCTTCGTGTTGTAGAATTCCCTCCTGAATAGCTCCCCCCAGTCGACTCTAAAATCGTCTGATTCTTTCACATCGACCGGCCCTGATGTTCCCTTGAACGACAGAGTGAGTCCGCTGCCGTATCTCCTGGCAGTGTCGGCTACTGTGCCTGCCACGCCATACCGCATGGAGGACATTCCCGCCATCAATCCGCTGAAAGTTCCCATCATTCCTGCGCCATACATTATCCTGTAGCTGTTCCTCATGAGAAACGGACTGCTCGAGGCCACCATTATCAGGGCGATCTGCAACAAGGGATTCTCCGGAAATACCTCTGCAATTGCAATGCATATCAAGACCAGAAAAGGTACTACAAGCATTTCGGCGAAAAGCGTCCACATGGCCAATGGAACTTTTTCGGCCTGCGGAATGATGAATAGCGTTGAGAATATAGGCAGGATCACAATCAGCACCAGCAATATGGCCTGCCTCACCTCCATGACTGAAAGCAAAGACCCTGTTGCAATGTAATAGGACGAAAGAAAAAAGAATGAAAGAACAGTGGAAGAGGTTACCTGCGGTATGCCCTGACTTCCACCGAGACCCGCTGCAGGGGACAGGGCGTACCAGTCTGTACCAATTTTCATCCACACTGCGGAATAGGTTTGGCCAACGTAATACAACAGGGTTGTGCAGATGTCAAACGAAAACAGGGAAATTGCCATTGCAAAGAGCGCACGCATCGCCGAGTTAGACAGAGATACGTCCAATCCCGCGGAATTCCGTGCCAGAAAATACAGTGAAGCAATGATCAGCACAAGTGACATGATTCCAACGTAAAATCCGTTGAAGAAGAAGCTATAAACAGAAAGGAATCCTGGGCTAGACACAAAGTTCCCGAGAAACGCGTATCCCGGTGACAGGCCGTACTTCACTGTCAGGTACCACAGACCTCCTGCCGAAGAGAAGAGGGTCTCGTCAATGATCCTGACGAGTGCGGAAAGAATGGACTGAATGTCCAATGGGAACCACTAGGACCCGGTTGCTATGTAATAGAAAATCGCATAAATGGTTCCTGAAACCGCAAGAACGTAGATCACAGTTCCAATCATGGCATTTTTCAACCTCAACTTAGCGTGCGTTCTGCGATCCTCATCCTCGCTGAAGAAAGCGATTGCAATGGGAATCCAGAGAATTGCTATCACGAGGGCAGAAATGGATAGTATTACTTCGTAGAGGCGTTGTTGGAATCCGGATATAGACGTGGATCCCTGCACTATGCCCAAAATTGCAATAAGTGACATAAGTTACGTTCCGGTAAAATTGCAGTGTTCTAAAATGTATGTGTAAAAAAGTACGCCAAGGAGAGTGCGGGTCAAGAGGACTTTGAGTATCCGGACTCAAGCCTCACCTTGGCAAGTGTCTCCTTTCTTGCGACACTCCTGGCCTCTCCTTCCTTGAATCTCTTCCTGTCATCATCTGTCTCAAGTATCAGCCCGGGGACTTCCTTTGGCTTTCCTTTTCCGTCTATGGCAACATATGTCAGGTATGCCTGGGTGGTCACCCTTGGCTTCCCTGTACTCACGTCCTCGGTAAAGACATCAGTCTGGACTTCCATTGTTGTTCTTGTGACATAGTTGATTCTTGACTCCATCCGCACAATGTCCCCCATTCGAATTGGGGATAGGAAAAACAGACTGTCAATGCTGCCTGTCAGGGCTGGTCCATTTGCATGTTTGAATGCCACAATGGACGCGATGTTGTCAATCCATTCCACGAGTCGCCCGCCATAGAGACCCCCTATGACGTTGGTGTCCTCTGGGAGCACGATCCTCTGCAATTCCGCCCTGGAATCCTTCCATCTCTTGCTAAGCATTTGAGTAATCACCTGTAGAGGCCGCTGGTGTCTCCCGTGTCCTGCTGCTTTATGTTCTTGTAATTGTCCATTATCCTGTTCATTTCTTCGTGCATCTTCTGAACCTGCCCTTCCAGATTCTGAAGGGGAATGCCCATTGAATAGATTCCGTTCATGGACTGCAACAGCGCGAGCACAGTTTCAGGATCAGGAAAACCTGTATACATAGGGGTCAGCAGACTGAATGCCGGGATCTTTCTTGTCAGGCACTCGCTCATAATGGCACCGCCCATGCCCGTAACCAGGGCCGAGTCCGCTATCTCTATCTTATGTGCCCTCAGTCGCGCCAGCCCCTCCTCGTTGGATACACCATATGTCTTTCTCACGGAAGGTACCTGATCGGTGGGAATCCCCTCGAGCATTACGAGTTCGGATACACTCTGACCCTCAATCCAATCCATCACTGATGAAGCCACCTCATAAAGGCCATCAGAATCGATGGGGATTTCGCTCATTACGACAAGAAGCTTTCCGTCACTCTGCCCATAAATACGAAATGGGTGCCTCAACTTGCCGCCTACGAACACAGTTACCGGGGCAATGTGCATTGACCTGACGTGTGCACATTCATGGAGTTTCTTGTTCTCCACGAGGTATGAGGCGGCCAGTACGCCTGCGGGGGTCGATCCTACAAACCCGCACACCACAATTGCGTTATCAGTCTTGACCTTACCAACCTCCACAACCTTTGTCTGGAATATATCGTCGTGAGCCATATTTACCAGTCAAAAAGGTCTGAGGAGTCTATATAATTATGCATTTCTTTCTACGCGATATTTCTAGGGAAAGAAAATGCGAGTCCTTCCTGCATAAATTTGTAGTGGATCGATCTCAGGGATTCGTGACCCGCCTATTTTTCCACCTTGAATAGCCTGCTTCAGTGCTTTGGAATCCCCCTATGTTTCTCCCGAAGACGGTGGTTTGCCTGATCTGTGATGATTGTTTGTGACAACATGAATACGGGCGGCACTCGCACATACAGTAAATTCCTGATCCAAGGAAAGCATCAATTTGAGGGATTCCGGAGATGGCTATCAGGGGAATATTATGGCATCCCCGAACTCTGCTCTCTTGAATCAGCAAGACCTCTTAAGCGTGAGTTCCCCAATCGATAAGCACAATCCTGCCCAGGTACGCAAAGAAAATCGGAGCGAATATGCACTCGAACGCGAAATAAATCGTTGGCTCCTCTTCGTCGTTCAACCCGGCGCATCATTATTACCGTATTCCTTCTATTCTGCACAATGCCTGATCCGAATGGTGAGAAATCCGCTGCTGCTTCTGAAGCGCTGAAACTGGTGAAAAACGGAATGGTGCTGGGACTCGGCACCGGAACGACCTTCGAAGTCTTCCTTGACCTGCTCTCCGAGAAAGTAAAACAGGGCCTGAAAATCAGTGGCGTGCCATCCTCCGAGAGAACGGCAGTAAGAGCAAGGGAGAGGGGAATCACGATCTTGGCCGAACCTCGGGAGATTGACCTCACGGTGGATGGTGCGGATGAATTTGACGACCACCTGTTCCTTATCAAGGGAGGCGGAGGCGCGCTAATGAGGGAAAAGGTGGTCGCAGCAAACAGCAGGCATGTATGCATAATTGTTGATAGCTCGAAATATAATGGTTCCGGTATCGGAAGATTCCCTGTCCCTGTGGAAATCTCCAAGTTTCTCTCCCGGCACACGATGAAGAAAATAGAAAAACTGGGATGCCGTTGCACTCTGCGAGACGACGGTCGCTTTCTCACGGACAATGGGAACCAGATTGCAGACTGCAAGTTCGATTCGGTTCCCGATCCGGTTAGATTGGAAAGTCAGATCAAGAGCATCCCGGGTGTTCTTGAGGTGGGGTTGTTTACCTCAATAAACTGGGAGGTTATAATGGGGACCAAATCAGGTGTGAAGACGTTCAGGAAGTAATTACTTCTGAAATGAAGCGAGTTCCGAGATCGTCTGGTTAATCTCGCTGATCTTGTTTGTCATGTCCTGTATTATCTCGTCCAGAATCTCGTCAAAGTCCTTGGAAAGTTTGTAGCCGTGGATTGGCCTGCCTTTGCCCTCCTTCTTCATGTTGCGCTTGTTTATCCATCCCTTCCTTCGCAGCCACTGCATGGCGATTGACACTTCCGGTTGCCTCAATCCAGTTTCCCGTTCAATTTCGATGCTGGTGACTTCTTCCTTGTCTCTCATATAGACCAAGGTATAAGCGACGCTTCGCGGTATGTCTGAGATGATCAGGTACTTCGCGAGTCTTGAGTTTTCCTCGGATATTCCCATGTACAATTCCATGCTCTATATTATAATCATATATATATTTCTCTGATAGTAAAAATTCTACGTATTTTTCAGGGTCCCTGAAATATAATGAAAAATAAAAGGGGGTCAGGACTTTGCGAGAGCTTCCAGCTTACTGATTATAGTGTAAAGAAAAGTCCTGCCGTGCGACGGCACGTTTGGATCGCTTGCGAGATCATCAAGTTGAGATATTATTGTGGCGCACCTAAGATCGAGACTTTCGTTTTCCTTCAACAGCTTTGCTTTTGAATCAGATGCATGTTTTCTGACATTTCTCGGAACAGAAACATCCTGTGACAATTCGTCCATGAGATATACTACTTCATCCATTAATTGCTTATTCACCGCTCATCACCCTGTCCGTTACCTTTCCCATATCCTTTACTGAGGAGAGAACCATCATTGTCTTGGAGCCCTTAACGCCGGGAAGTTTGCTCAGATCCTGGACAAGGAATTCGTTGAGACTAAAGAAATCCACGAACCTCACCTTCAGGAGAATGTCAAACTCGCCAGTGACTACGTATACGTCTTCCACGTTGTTATGTGCGCTGAGGCTCCTAGCCAGATCTTCTACTTTCTTAACCTCTGCCTCTACACCGATGATTGCAGTCACTATCCTGTCCTTGTAGAACTTCTTCAGAGTATCTATAGTACCTGCAAATTCCATGTAGCCACGACCCCATATACGCTGTGTTCGATACGTTCAGCAACTCAGTACCGGTTCCCCCGCATCGGTGATCCAAAAATAAAATTTCTGATCGTAATTCATGATACTATTGGACGAAGGCAATGTGATCCACTAAAGAGATACCCAAATTCAACTCACAACAAACTTTATAGAAATTCCATTATCAGGGACTAATCCCGGCTTAGCTCAGTTGGTAGAGCGGCGGACTGTAGAGGAAAATCCTGATTGGAATGCCGCCGTAATCCGCAGGTCTCTGGTTCAAATCCGGAAGCCGGGATATCCATTAAGCACTATTTCTCAGCGGCATACAGACGAATCAACCGAGCACTTGAATGCGACGTAAATCGCTTGGCTCCTACGTCCCCCTTTGATGGAGGCTGTCCAAGAACCTCCATAAAGGTTTCCCAATTCGTTTGAGAAAACCTAATCGCTGGATGAAAGATTTGCAGTTGTCATGTATACGGCGTAATGCCGTCATAACCGTGCATCTTGTAGGGAACCTGCCTTGCAGCTTCTACAGACATGGATGGAGTTCCCTCTGAATGCACGATCCCTCCTTTGCCCGTTCCTGCTGATGAAGCTGATTCCATCGCAGATACGGTTCCGTTCTTGAACTTGTTTCCTGTGTCTACCAGTGTCAGTACG
>JAMDBT010000026.1:0-36748 GCA_023487205.1 Thermoplasmatota archaeon | reverse complement strand
GGATTCATTTATGTGCAACTTTGGGATAGAATTACTCGCGTAACTACCGTGGTTCCTCCTCACCCTCCCGGGTGAGCAGCACCTCCCTCACATAGCATGTAGGCAAATAAACTCCCAGAAAATCCGGGGCTCTACTCAATACTATCATCCCTCTCAGAAGTTTCCTGTGAGGAATCTCCTGAATAAAAACCGCCGGTCATCCAGTAATTGTGGTAAATTGAGTTGAACCCAGTGCTCATATCAACCGTATGTGAAGTCGGTCTAACAGTCCGATGTCGGGAAGGGTCGGCCAAGAGAACACTATTTATTCACGTGCGAGTTGGGTCGTAGGTAGGGCTAACTGGATCGATTTCTCATACTCGAAGACGGGAGCATCTTTCGGGGGAGGGCTATCGGTTCTGATAGGTACGCATCTGGAGAAGTTGTTTTCAATACTTCAATGACCGGATATGTCGAGATTCTCACCGATCCTTCCTATCGCGGACAGATCATGGTTTTTTCCTCTCCGACCATCGCAAATTACCCATGGATCCAGGAAGCAATGGAATCCGGCACTATCCAGGTTTCGGGCGCCATAACAAGGGATTCCCACTCCTTGCTTTCGGGAGGTTCCTCGCTGGATTCCGTATTGAGTGAATACCAGATTCCAGGAATTGATCTTGTCGATACCAGGACTCTGATTCTCAAGATACGGGAGAAAGGGGTAATGAAGGGTTTCATATCAGACAGTGACGAGGTTCCGGGCGAATTCCCGGATCCTATGTTGCGGGATCTTGTCTCGGAGGTCGCTGGCAACCAGATCATGACTTTGGAATCAGGCAAAGATCTGGAATGTTTGGTCTTAGATACGGGGGCAAAGAAGTCCTTAATGAGAAGACTTTCCACTGTAGCGAACCTGACCATCGTGCCATTCGACAAGTTCCCTCATTCCCGGCTGAACGAATTTGATTTTGTCTTCTTGCCAAATGGGCCAGGGGACCCATCGCATGAATCACTTCGAGCTCTCCGAGGATCTATTTCCGATGTCCTGGGCACTAAGCCCGTTATAGGGGTTTGCCTGGGACACCAGATCATATCGCTGGCAGCCGGGTGCAGCACCTACAAGATGAAATACGGTCATAGGGGAGGCAATCACTCTGTGACGGATGGAACCAAGACTTGGATGACCGCACACAACCACGGATACGCAGTATCCAGGGATTCCATGAGAGGAACTATTATGCAGGAGAAACAGTGGGATATTAACGACAGTACAGTGGAAATGATCGGGAACCCAGATATGGGAATTCTTACAACGCAATATCACCCTGAGGGTGCTCCCGGCCCACATGACATGGACGGCTTTTTCGACACGATAGGAACGTTGGTGAGGAATTTCAATGCCTCTCGATAAGAATGTCAAGAACGTCCTGGTCATCGGATCGGGTCCTGTGGTGATCGGGCAGGCTGCAGAATTTGATTACTCGGGGTCTCAAGCATGCCTGGCGCTGCGCGAGGAGGGGATAAGGTCGGTCCTGCTTAATCCCAACCCCGCTTCAATCCAGACAGACAGGGAGGTCGCGGACAGGGTGTACCTTGAGCCGGTCATTCCGGAAATGATTGAGGAAATAATCCAGAGGGAGAGCGTCGACTCCATTTTAGCGTCGGTTGGGGGCCAGACTGCCCTGAATTCCGTGATGCTTCTGGAGAAGTCCGGAAAGCTGGAAAAGCTCGGAGTCAGGATTCTTGGTACCAGCGCAGCCTCCATCGAGGCGGCCGAGGACAGAAAACTTTTCCATGATTTGATGAATAGTATTGGCGAACCCGTGGCAGCTTCAGCCACTCTTGCCGAGAGGGATTATCTGATTAAAGTAGGAGAGGTAGATTTCTTTCCCGTCATAGTAAGGAGTTCTTTTTCACTGGGAGGCCTCGGCGGAGGGATAGTCGACAATGGCGGGGCCCTGGTCCAGATATGTGAGGAATTCTTTGCCGGTCATCCGGGAGCGACGATGGAGATTGAGAAGTCCCTCACCGGCCTCATAGAACTGGAATACGAGATCATCCGCGACCCAAGTGATAGCTGCATCTCAGTTTGCAACATGGAAAACGTCGATCCGATGGGCATACATACTGGAGAGAGCATTGTGGTCACTCCTGCCCAGACACTGAGCGATAGGGAGCACAATACGCTCCGTGATGCTGCCTTCAGGATAGTCAGGGCAATCGGGATCGTGGGGGCGTGCAACATACAGTTTGCTCTCGACAGGAAATCCGGACAGTACTATGTAGTTGAGGTAAACCCGAGGACGTCCCGTTCCTCCGCACTTGCATCGAAAGCAAGCGGTTTCCCGATTGCCAGGTTCTCCACGAAGATCGCAGTTGGATATGCCCTTTCGGAAATAATGAATCCCGTTACCAGAAACACCTATGCTGCATTCGAACCATCGATGGATTATGTAACGGTCAAAATCCCCCGATGGCCCTTTGACAAGTTTCAGGTGGACAGGAGCATAGGTGTCCAGATGAAGTCCATAGGCGAAGTGATGGGGATCGGAAGGACCCTGGAGGAGGCGTTGATGAAGGCCATTGCTTCGCTTGACAACGAAATTTCCGCTTCCATCAGGCTGGACGTGACCGGCCAGAATCTTATCGAATTGCTGTCCAAGCCATCGGACCTGAGAATACGCGCAGTATTTGAAGCGTTGTTCAGGGGTCACGAAACCAGTGAAATCTCTGCCCTCACGGGATACGAAAAGTACTTCATTGAGAAATTCGCGAACATTGTAAAAGAGGCAAACCAGATCACCATCGGCCAGATTCCTGAGAATCTCGCTTCCCTTAAGAAGCTTGGAATAAGCGACAGGATCATATCGAAGATGTCTGGAATACCGGAACTGGAAATAACAAGGCATCGTATTTCGTCCGGCCTGCTTCCAAGTTTCAGGACAATAGACACGTGTGCCGGGGAATTCAAGTCAGAAACTCCGTACTTCTACTCCACCTATGAAGAACAGGGAGACTATCTGCAGCCGGATGAAAGGAAGAAGGTCCTGGTTATCGGATCCGGGCCAAACAGGATCGCGCAGGGAATAGAGTTCGACTACTGTTCTGTCAAGGCAGTCAGGGCACTCCGCAAATCAGGATATTCGGCCATGATGATTAACAGTAATCCTGAAACGGTTTCAACAGACTTTGACGTTTCTGACAGGCTCTTCTTCGAGCCAGTCACCCTGGAGCATGTCAGTAACGTAATTGCCATGGAGAAGCCCGTGGGAGTTCTGGTCCAGTTTTCAGGACAGACCGGACAGAACCTGTCCTGGGGGATATCTGACCTGTTCGGTGAGTCCATGATATTGGGGACTTCCCCTTCACAAATTATGAGGGTAGAAGACAGATCGCAGTTTTCTGCTTCGCTTGACAGGCTGGGATTCAGGCAGCCGGATTATACCTCGGTCTATAACCTTGAGGATGCAACCCATAAGGTAGACAGCGTTGGGCTGCCCGCCATAGTAAGAAGCAGTTTTGTGATTGGCGGAAGATCAATGGACATCATCTATGACAGGAAGAACCTGCTCAGGCGAGTTCAGGACATTTTTTCGGCGAATCCTAGAAATCCGGCCATAATCAGCAGATACCTTGAAAATGCCATGGAACTCGATGTGGACTTCGTGTCAGATGCTTCGAAAGTCGCCATATGCGGAACAATGGAGCATATTGAGGAGGCAGGAACCCACTCAGGTGACGCAACAATGGTCCTTCCCGCATCGTTGAACCATGGTGCAACAGAACAACTCCGGGCAATCGTGGAATCGCTTGCCAGGGAATTCAAGATAGTTGGAGTTGCAAACCTTCAGGTTGCATTCAGGGACGGCACTTTCTATATCATAGAGTTGAACGCTCGGGCTAGCCGCACAATACCCATTGTGTCAAAGGCTACGAGAACAGACTGGATCTCGGTCGCAGTGGGCCTTATCACCGGAACCACGAATCTTTCGGGTTTCGCTGACGGGACTCCAAACGGGGTTTACGTGAAGGTGCCCGTTTTCCCATTCGAAAGGTTCAGCGATCTTGATATTCTGCTTGGTCCAGAAATGAGGTCAACTGGAGAAGGAGTAGGATCTGGAGAAAGCAGAGTGGAAGCCCTGAAGAAGGCTTTCCTGATCACAAATAAGAGATCAGAGAGACCTGTATCCGTTCTCATTACCGTGCATGACATGTATAAGGAATCAATGCTTCCAATAGCAAGATTTCTGGACCAAAGCAGGATTCTATTGCTTGCAACTCCCGGAACTCACGATTTCCTTGCTAAATTCGGTATACAATCCACCAAGGTGTACAAATTGGAAGACATGAGGGAACCCACGATCTCTTCTGCCATATCAAATGGAAACGTATCAGTCGTTGTGAACCTTCCGGGATCCTCGCCCGGCTTGCGTGACGGTTTTCAGATTCGAAGGCTGGCGCTTTCCCGGGGAATTCCTCTATACACGAACCTGAAGCTTGCTGACACGTTCTTCAGGTCTGTACTATCAAGTGTTGCGATTAGACCGAGGGAAATCCTGGACAGACTCCAAATTGCCAACAGTTGATCATTTGCGGGACAGCCTCTTTTCAGGGCTGGCGAGAGTTACCCCCCTGCTATCCTGGTAACTTCCTGATCTTTCCCCGTATGATTTCGCGACAGAATTTTCCAGCTTTGAAAATACAAGTTGAGCAATCCTGTCTCCCGGAACGAATTCTACCTGGCCATCCGAGGAGTTGAAGAAAGATAGCGTCAGATTTCCCCTGAAACCTGCGTCAATGAAGCCGAACGAACCGATAATGCCTCTCCGTGCATACGACGACCGAATCCAAATCTGGCCTACAACGTCTTCAGGAAAGTTGAAAAATTCCTTGCTCGAAACCAGGAAATGTTTCATAGGTCCGACACTCACCTTTTCCTGAGTCTCCTGCTGACCAAGCCTGACGGAACCGATTGTTATGTCGTAACCGTTGGGGGTCAGGGACCTGGGGCTGAACTTCTCGGAG
Organism: Thermoplasmatota archaeon; assembly: GCA_023487205.1. GTDB lineage: Archaea > Thermoplasmatota > Thermoplasmata > Thermoplasmatales > Thermoplasmataceae > JAMDBT01. The sequence continues at coordinate 31,741 of JAMDBT010000026.1, read as the reverse complement.
ATTAGCTTGCCATTCTTTACCAGTTCCTCAATTTCTCTGTCAGTGAGGATTGCCATCTCGCGTCTATGTAGTGGCAGTCTTTATGCTTTTGCTGGTCCCCAGCCTGAAGAACATGGAATAAAGTATCATTGCGAGGAAGAACGAGATGAAGTAGCTTATGTCTGCGCCATAGGTCCCACCAAGCATGTACGCCACGGGCCCCTCATAACTGTAGACAGTGTTGTAATACTGGTTAATGAATGGAATGGAAACCAGGACTGCAATCAGGTACGAGAGTATCCCTCTCCAGTTGAAAGCAGGCTGCCTTATGGAAAAAGTCCCTCGCCGTACCAGAAAAAAGTCAGCGATCATTACGCCAAGCCATGGTGTTATCCAGTAATCCAGCAGAAAGAGAAATGACTCGTAGCCTGGATAGAAGGAGAGGAAGCCGAAGTAAGAAAATGCAACTGCTACGATGGTGGTGAACACAAGCAGTACCTTTCTATTCGTTCTGAATCCAATTGTCTTAAAGGAAAGCGAGTTCGAATAGAGGTTCAGGGCATTTGCAGATAACCCGCCCAGGACCAGTGTAATCAATCCAATGTATGCCAGCGGGCCCAGGAAAGACTGTATTGCAGGTGCCGGGTTTGAGAAATCAAATGAACTGGTAAATATGAATATTGCGATGCCAGCAAGCTCTGCCCATAGAGTTGAAAGAACGGAACCGAGAAAAGTCATCCAGAACACCCTCGATCCCTTTGCACTGGGAGAAACATACCTGGAATAGTCAGAGGCATATGGCCCCCAGCTCATAATATATGAAAATGACAGCGCGAAAACGGCGGCAAAATAGAAAGTTAGATCCTGAATCGAAAGCGCTGCAGGAGCGCTTGCGCTAATCACAGAAATATTCTGAAGGCTCTTCACTGAAATGTAGATAAAAAGAACGCCTATTACAACGGACATAATCTTCTCAAAAGTATGAACCAGTGAGTGGCCCATAAATGCCAGAAGGAAGACAAAGGCAGACACGATAAGGATAGGAATAATGTAAAGACCCACAGGCATTCCGGCAAGGTTAATCGATCCCGTGGTGTAGGTGAGCAATGCAAGGGCAAATGCTGCTATGATGGTATTGAAAACAAGCCATCCGGTGGTGTTTATCCATTGCAGGGCAGCCATTATGGATCCACCTGCTCTTCCGAAAGACTGCCTACCAATGATCATCTGCGGATATCCGGCCTTGGGGCCCATTACACTCATGATTGACAGAAGGACCCCGCCTGCAATTGTCCCCAAAGTGACGGAAAGCAGTGTCCAGAAGAGGGGCATCCCGTATGATTGCGCAAGCAGTCCCAGAGCCAGATCACCGATGGTCAGGTTTGATCCAAACCATATGAAGAACAGTGACGATGGTTTCCGAATCCTCTCCGATTCCGGTATTTCCCCTATATCGTGCTTCTCCTCGAATTTGGAAATCATATTACCGAACGACTGTTCGGAAGCCATAGAGGGGAAAGAACTCAGCATAATTTAAAACATTCTTTCGTTCTAGACACATAAAATTCCGGTCTGCACCCTTGACATTAAGCCAACTGGAGTTGCGATCAGGTTTATGCAGGGTCAGTAGAATTACGGAATCTGACCTCTGCGGTGACTCTCAGGGCGATTAAATAGCCCGTTTTTACAGTAACGAACAATTCCATGATCGCCCCATCGCAGGCCGAAAACACTGATCCGTATGAAATGCCATGCACACCCGCCCAGAACCAGACTGGCACCATGCGGGAGGAAAATAGGAAAATCGATGAAACGAGTAAAATTACAGAAATATTTGCAATTCTCTTCATTCCAGCGTTCTGGAACAGGTACGGGGTGAATGTGAGATACAAAAAAATAAGGTAAAAATCATGAACAAGAAAGACACCATTAGAACAGAATATTCCGCGAACTGGGCCTGGATCAAATGAGGCAGGAGATTCCACCAATAAGCCACGTAAGTTGTACGAGAGAGTTCGCCTGGAGACGCGTATTGGCCAGTGAGATTTAGGACGTGGATGAAATGAGCCGGGAGAACAGATCTCCCAGTCTCAATTATGTCTGGATTCCGCATATTGTTCGATATAGACTCCAAAAAATGCTGATCATGCAGCATATTTACCTAACCTGTAAGGACAGTTAATTATCAGCAGATCCGAGATAACGAGTGGATAGCCTATGGCTGAAAAAACATCCATAATATTGTTTTCGGGAGCAATGGATAAGCTAATGGCAGGATCTATAATCTCTTCTGGAGCTGTAGCCAACGGGATGGACGTGGACATATTCGTGACCTTTTGGGCACTTCTGCAGCTCAAAAAGAATGGCAGACCGGCCCCCACCCTCAGCCCTGATGCCGGGAATATGGCAGGGCAGATTATGCAGGTGATGGCCGAAAAGAAGATCCCATCCTGGCTTGACACTCTTAAGAAGTTGCAGGAAATAGGCACTGTGAACGTTTATGCCTGCGCAATGTTTGCAGACCTGATGGGAATCAAGAAAAATGACCTTGATCCTATAGTGAAGGACATAATCGGCGTTTCCCAGTTCGTAGACATGGCCAGGGAATCAAAGATGACCCTGTTCCTGTGAGGAGGTAGATAAGATGGAAGACGTGAAACCGACCAAGGTAATTGATGCGAGAGGTAGCTATTGTCCGGGACCGCTGATGGAATTGATCAAGGCCTACAAACAGGGAAAGGTTGGGGACGTAATCTCAGTATACTCCTCGGACGAAGGGACCAGGAAGGATGCTCCCGCCTGGATACAGAAGTCAGGGAACGAACTGGTTGGAGTGTACACAAGGGATGGCTACTACGAGATTGTCATGAAAAAAGTCAAGTGAGTCTTGATGAGCCCCTCAGCGAAGAAAGTCCTGATCCTGGGCGACGGCGCCGCCGGAACCATGATGGGCAACAAGCTGCGTTTCCATTCCGATCCTTCCGATATTCAGATAACCGTACTGGGAAATTCTGAGAAGCACTATTTCAAGCCGGATGGCGTAAGCATACCATTCGGATTCAAGGATTACAGGAACAGTGTGAAACCCACGAGGTCACTGTTCAACTTCGGCGTAAACTATGTGCGTGAAACCGTTGCCTCAATCGACGTGAAGAATTCCACTGTCATCGCAAGCTCGGGAAAATCGTACTTTTATGACTACCTGATTATCGCAACGGGAGATCGCTTCGCTTACGAGGACCTGCCCGGATACGAGAAGGCTGCTTCCCATTTTTACAGCCTTGAAGCCTCTCTGGCTCTGAGGGAAAAGCTCAACCATTTCAACGGCGGAAAGATCGTAATAGGGCAGGCAAGCATCCCGATCCAGTGTCCTCCTGCTCCGTACGAATTCACTTTCCAACTGGAGCAGTATCTCAACCTGCGGGGAATCCGCAAACAGACCGAGCTTCACTACATCTACCCTCTGAACAGGGTATTTACGATCCCGAATGTTGCGCCCTTCGTAGAGAAATTGATGGACGATAAAGGCATCATAATCCACAAGATGTTTAACGTGGATTCAGTGGAACCGGAGATCAGGAGACTGAATTCGATAGAAGGGGAAACCCTGGACTATGATTTGCTCGTTTTGGTCCCTCCGCACAGGGGGCAGAAGGTCATCACCGAATCAGGCCTGGCAGACGAGAGCGGGTATATTGACGTTGATAGGAACCGCCTGAACTACGCTGACTATGACAACGTTTTCGTGATCGGGGATGCCACCAACCTTCCAATTTCAAAAGCTGGTGCCACGGCGCACTTTGAGACGGAATATCTGGCGAACAGGCTGGCAAACGAAGTTAACGGAAATGCGTTCTTTGAGTCATACGGCGGTGAAGTGGCATGTACCACGATCACAAGCGGGTCCAGGGCAATAACACTGTTCTTCAGCTATAACAAGCCTCCAAGGGTCAACTATGAGAGCAAGTCAGACTACTTTCTGAAGTGGACATCCTCAGACACTTACTTTACGGGAATGATAAGGGGAATAATGTAGGTGGAAAAATGGAAAATGACAAAGATAAGGACGCCGTTGAAATCCTGTTAAATGAGTTGAAGGAAAATACTGATGTGGTGTTGGCTTTCATCCCTCTTGTGAGGAGACTCAAGGAGGCGGGAATACTGAACCTGATCGCCGAGATCACCAAGGATTACCTTCCCACCGATGTTGAATTCCTGGGCCATTTCTTTACTTCCAGGGAATTTACCTATGCAGCCCTTAAGAGCGCAAACCTGCTTGTCAGCGTCATGTACGCGCTTGCGGATGAACAGGTATCCGATATGTTAAAGTTGATCATGTTCAATCTTCGTGGGGTGGCGGACGCATTCCTGGAGCAGGATCCGGACCACAAGTCGCTTTCGTTGCTGAAGATGTCCAAGATGATGAAAGACCCAGACACTTCAAGGGGTATCAAAGCCATGTTTGGTGTACTGAAGGCATTGGGAGAAACACTAAACAGAACAAACTGAACTCTGGGCGGATGGCCGGAGTGCATTCCTTTGGAAGGGAGAAACAGGAGACCGGTATTGCTGACCATCAGAACCGATCATTCTGATATCATCGTTCAATTCCCTTGGCAGGTCTGTCGAGACCGTGTAAAATTCACGGACCCAGCATTCTATGGTCTCTTGAAACGATATGGGCGCTGAAACTTCAACAGGCTAGGATCAGGATATCACTGACCTGTTTTCAATCAGGTTTGCGTATGATCACATATGGTGCTCAGTTTTCAGGCGGTATGTCCACGTCATTCTCTTCTTGTTTCCAGGCAACCTGTTTGAATTTATGGGACATGGCATATACGCAGGTGGAAAGGAAAAGCATTACTGAAACCCCTTGAGATGGGTTGCACTGAAGCAAAGAAAAGCGGGAGAATCGATGGATGTCTGATTTGCCGAAGGATGCTGCAAGGACATGGGGACTCTTCGTCAAAGTCTTGCAAGTGAGACGCTGCGGATGCAGTCAGCGACTGTGTGAGTCTAGATCGCAATGTAAATCATGACGGCAAAGAACGCCACCATTATGTAGAGCACATAAGCCGTCAGGCTGCTGTTCATTACCCTCATCCCCACAATTCTTGAAAAGGCCACCGTCTTTCTTGCCAGGAAAATGATGACCAACCAGAAGGCATCGAAGGTCCTCTCGGAGTATTTGCTGCCCCTCCTTTCCTCAGTGGTGAGGTAGAATCTCTTCATTGTAAGACGAAGTGAGTTGGCATAGGCGAAGGAGTGCAGTTTGTCCTCCTCCTCTATCCCCCCATTCCAATTCACGACTGTTCTGGATCTTGCCTCCCTGAATGAAAGGAGCAAGACTCCGGTGAACAATGCTATGAATAGTGCGGTGAAAAACGGGGATATCCCGCCGAATGAACCAGTGCTGCTGGATGAAGCCAGAAGGAAGCCATTCGGCACAATGAGTGCCCCACTGATTATGGTGGTCGCAGCCATGCCGGTATACCTGCCTATCATGTTGCTGACCAAGGCAACGTACAGTGTCGAGAATGCCCCGATGAGAATTACGCCTGCACCCATGGCCAGCAGGGAGATCCTCATCGGTCCCTCTTTTCTGCCCTTCTCATGGGCTCCTCTTGACCCAAACCCGAAGATCTTGGTCATGGAAATTATGGATATCCCCCCGCCAAGGGCAGCGGTGGCGCCCACGATTATGGATACGAGACTTGTGATGGAGTTCCCAAGAATCGACATGACGAAGATAGTCTCAAGGAGCATCCACTCCCCCACGCCACCTCCAAGAGGCAGCATGCCGGCAAGAGAGACGGAACTCAGGAATCCTCCGGCCCCGTAGAATGTTGAATTGTTGCCTCCGCGGTAACTCTTGATCTCCGTTGTTCCGGTGCTTTGCTCCATGATCCCGGAGAACATGAAGAGCCCGCTCTTTGAAAGCGCATGAGAAAAGGCAAATATCAACAGGCCGGCAAGCGCAAATGTTGCGATCTGCATCTGACCAAGTGCGCCCAGAACAATGAAGGCCCCGGTGAAGATGAGCATTGCACCGCTGTTCTCTATGGTGCTGTAGGCAGGCAGCATCTTAACGTGCTCAGCGGAGGCGGAGTAAATTGACCCGAAAAGAAGTGAAAATGCGCCTATTCCCATTATGAGCAGGCCAAACACCTCACCCGGATCTGAAATGGTTATGAATCTCAAGATAGAGTAAAGAGCCACGGTCGTCATCGCTGCACTGAACAGTATGGAACCGTTGGTGCTGGCGTTCCCGTGAGCAATGGGTAACCATTCTGTAATCTGAAATGGCATGACACCCATCTTGATAAAAAAGCCCATTACTCCCAGGAAAACGATGATCTGGTTGTAGGAGTCTGCGATGAACAGCATGGTGCTTGACTGGAAGTACATGCCCACACCCATCACCATGATGAGAAGCGTGCTCAACTCGCCGTAAACAAGGAATACATAGGGTGGAATGCTGTTCATGCCCTTCCTGAAGCCAATGAGGAAGTACCCGGATATTGTCATTCCTTCCCATCCGGAAAGGAACAGGGGAAATGATTCGGAGGTCATCACGACCATCATGGACAGTATCGCAAGGTGGAAGGAAAACGCGTTTGGCCTAGACTTTCGGTCATATTCAATGGAGAAGAATGAGGTTATTGCCCACACAGCAGATATCATGAGCAGGAATGCAGAGAACAGCGGATCTATGGAGAATGCAAGGTAGCTGCTGACGACCACATGATGTGTAGTTCCGGTCATCAGGGCGTACAACGAAGTCGCGGCTATGAGGGAATAGAGTACGGTACCTGCCCGGTATGAGTTTTTAACGCTCAACGTTGAGATCACAACAGGAATTAATGCTGCAACCAGAAACAGAGGAAGAATCATAACCTGACTCCCCTGGATCTCTGCAGGGCATCCAGGATGGTGAACGGGTTTGGCGGGCATCCCGGCACAACAATGTCCGCGTCAACTATCCCGGATATGGATTTTCCGATGATACCACCTGAGATCGCACACGCTCCAAGGGCAAAGATCAGCTTGGGTGAAGGAAGTGCTTCGACCGCCCTCTTCAGAGGATCGCTCATCCCGTCGGCAAGTACTCCCACGACAATGAGTGCATCCGCATGTTTGGGAGTTGCACAGAATGATATTCCAAGGCGGCTCATATCATAGTAAGGATTTCCCAGTGCTTTCACCTCAAGATTGCAGGACCCGCAGGACCCAGCATCGAACAGATAGATGTGGAACGATTTCCTGAATGCCTTCTCTGTTGACCTAACGATCGATGTTCCCGGGACTCCGTCCGGCTGGAAGGCTGGACTGCAATAGCCGCATGATATGCATCTCCCCATCTCAACTGTGGTGCCTTTGATTGCATTGGCGGGGCAGTGTGCCTCTCCGGTTCCGGTACTGACCGGGGTCGTGGTCCAGAGAGGTACCTCCTCGGCTTCCATTGAAGGGAACCCGGTGGTCAGGCGCTTCCTCATCAGGCCATACGTGAGCCACGATTTCATAGGACGCCTCCCAGTTCTGAAACATGGATGCCCAGCCCTTCGTACCCGAAAGTGAAGTCGGTGAGCAGGTTTTCCTTTATGGCGTAAGTGAAAACGGCAAGATTCTGCAGTGACGATGGCCTGATGTATATCTTCTTCACAACCCCGTTTGCCAGTGAGACCCGCATAAGGGAATCTCCTCCCGGGGTTTCTGTTCTCACTGAAATCTCGCCGCTGATTTCCCCTAAGTTCATTCGGACTGCTGCCGGGACTTCACGAATCATGCTTTCTGCTTTTTCTATGATGCGTGCGGATGCAAAGATCTCGTCCTTCCGCACCAGGCTCCTGGCCAGGGTGTCCGCGCTGGCCGCGCTGGCAACTTCAAGATCAAGATCATCATACCGCAGGCATGAACCATCAATCCTTGTGTCCGTGCGCAAACCTGCAGCCCTCGCCGCCGGACCGACCATCCATGGCCTCCTGAGGGTGGCCGTCCCCTGGATCCTGTCTATGAATATTCCAGAATTCTCCAGCCTGATCCATAACTGCCGGAACTCCTCCGCTATCGCTCCAACCTCTGAGGAGATGCCCCCAAAGTCTGCGCTCCTCGCGAGGCCCCCGAATCCATTGATCCCAAAGAAATAGCGGTGGCCAAACCTTCTTGAGACCAGCCTGAGAAGCTTTTCCCTCAGGCCAAAGAGCAGGTTGTACGCCACGTTCTGCGAGGCACCTTCCGCAAGCTTTGCAATCACGTACAGGTGGTCGGAGATCCTGCCCACCTCGTTCATGATTACCCTTGCAAGCCGGAGATCATTGTTCTCGCCATTTCCCATGATTGCTTCCACTGCAGCAGCAAACATGCCGGAATAGAAGGGACTCAATGGCCCGCAGTAGCGTTCAAGCCTGAGGATTGCCATTACCAGCCCCGAACCAGAAACCTCCAGCCTCCTGTCCTTGTATGCGGGTTCCGGCCTGAGCGAAAGGATTCGTTCACCGTAGGTGTATATGTTGAATTTGCACGATTCGTTCAATCCTCCGGCCGACGGACCGTATGTGAAATTGAAAACGTCCGTACCCTCTGCTTTTTCATCAAACCTGCCTACGCACGCCTTGAAATCCTCGCGCCCATCAATGTCGCTGCCAGCAGCTTTCTTCCAAGATGGGATACCAAATCCCGAGGTGATTTCGCATTCCCCTCCACCGGATTCCAGGACTCCTGTTATCACGTCCTCCCCGACCATCAGATCACCCCGTATGCAAGGAATAGAAATGGAATCAGTAGAGTGATCGCACAAGCACTGAGCGCCACCGCCACTTGCGACCTGGAAGACTCAGAGACTGGTTCGTCATGTCCAGAAAACACCATCCTTGAGACATGGAAGTTGACACTTGCAAATGCAATCAGGAGAGATACAACGATTAGCGCTACTGCCAGGAAATATCCGTTTAGGTAGAGCTCTGTCAGTATGAAGAACTCGCCGAGGAAAGTGCCGAATGGAGGCGCCCCCGTCACTGCCAGAGAGGATAGTATGAGTGACACGGATGTGAAGGGCATTCTCTGCCTGAGCCCCGTAACGTCAGAAATCTTCTTTGACTCATAGTTCTCAAGTATGTTTCCGGAGGAGTAGAAGGCAGCACCCTTCCCGAATGCATGGGTTACCAGCAGAATCAAGGCCCCTGTGAGCGCAATTCCACCAATGGTGAAGCCGATGAGGATCAGACCCATGTTCTCCATGGTCGAATATGCAAACATTCTCTTGTAGAAGCGCTGGGAAGGCAGCATAATGGTGGAGAACAGGATTGTTACCACTCCAAAGAAAATAAAAAGGTCAGTTATGCGGGGGGCTGCAGTTACCTCGTAAACCCTGTACAGGGCATATATTGCGACCGGCAGGAGTACTCCTGAGAACATTGCGCTTATCTCGGATGGAGCTTCACTGTGGGCATCCGGAAGCCATGTGTGCATGGGAAACAGGCCTATCTTGGTACCGTATCCTATCAGGGCAGTGCCTGCCGCGATGGCGGTGAGTTCCGGGTAAGCCGGATGATGGGAAAGGAGGTAACTGATAGTGAGATTGTTGAAGTCGTAGTACAGCACCAGTACGGAAAGCAGGCTGATGGTTAACCCGGCAGAAACGATTATCACATATCTCCAGGCGGCCTCTATCTTCAACGGCTCTTTCTCGATGACCAGGAGAAGCGTGCTTGACACCGTTGTGGCTTCTATGCCGAACCAGAGGAGTCCAAAGTTATTGACAGCTATGGAGAAGAGCATGCTGGAGGCAAAGAGATCGATAAGGGACAGGTGGAGCCTCATGTTTCTGGACTCTCCCATCTTGTGGTGGTATCCCACTCCAAAGACCACTGAAAGCAGGTAGATGGATGATATGGCCATGATGAAGTACCTGGAGAGATAATCCACCAGGAAATAGCCAGAAAGATCCAGCTGCGTGACCATTATGTATAGGGCCATGGCCAGAGTCAGCCCTGCCGAGATTACTGCGATATGCTTGAACTGCCTGGAGAAATAGCCCAGCGAGAATACTGCCGGTAATGCAATCAGTAAGAGGATGGTCAGATTCATCCCATCAACTCCTCTTCGCGCATATGCTCTACATTCTCTGTCACAAGGCCCGTTCCAACGATTATTAGCGCAAGCACGTCCAGGAGAACGCTAATCTCAATCAGGAACGGCAATGTCACGATTGTGAGGCTCATGAATATTATGCCGTTCTCCTCCTCGACATATCCAATGAAATGAGCGAAGCTGTTGCGTCTGGTGATGATGAGGAGAAGCCCCTGGACTATCATCGAAAATCCAATTGCACCAAGGGGGGACTGGATGATTGGAAAGAACGTGTATCTGTATATGAGAAACGACAAGATCAACACTACGACGCTGTACATGGTCACAGAGGAGACTCCATGTGAGGTTTCCTTGACGAACATCCTGGTCTTTGGAAGCCTCAGGCTCAGGAAGTGCCTTACCAGAACTCCCCTGATTACAACTATCAATGCGGCCAGGATGATGAGGTCAAGATCAGAGGTGGTGATTCCAATAATGGCTGCCGTAATTGCAAGGATGACTGACTGAGTCACTACGGTGTTTATCATCGGCCTGATGTATAATCTCGTCTGGACGACAAGGGTGGACCCAAGGATCAGGGCACCAAGTATTCCTTCTATTTCAGAGAATATCACTGGATTCCCCCCAGCGTGAGTGTAATTACCGAGAACACGGAAAGGGCAAACGAGATAGAGAGGAAGTCCTGGATCTTGAAAAGCCGCACCTTTCCTAGGCTCTCGTTCACCAAAACAAGAATTACAATGAGAACCAACCATTTCCCCAGCATTATGGGGATGTCAAGAATCGAGCCGAAAATGCCTGTCTGCATGAACCATGGGAAGGCGAAAACGTTGAGAAAGACGGATCCAAGCAGGTAGAGCTTAATCATGGAAGAGTACTTTATCATGAAAAGATGGGGTCCGGAATATTCGTAGACACGAGCCTCGTCTATCATGCCAAGTTCCATGTTGGAGCTGCTCTCAAGCGGCAATTGGCCGGTTTCGAACAGCAGAAGCATGAAGAATGCGACCATTGCAAAGAGATGATATAGCCCGAGGTAGCCCGTTATGGACGTAGAAAGGACTGCATTTGTGACGTAAGGATTATTGGTTCCGGAAATCAGCGCTACTGCGAAGAAAACCATTATGAGTGTTGGCTCTCCATAAGCCGAAAAAGTGGCAGACCGGCTAGCCCCCATGGCAGAAATGTTGTTTCCTGAATTCAGTGCCCCGAGGATCAGTAGTACAGACGTCAGCGCAAACAGAAGTCCCCCTCCGAGAAAGTCCACGGACACTGAAAGGTAATCAGGAAACGGGAGGATCACGGGAATAACGAATGATATGAGGAGGTATATGCCGAAAACGAAGAATGGTACCAGATAGAATACCCTGGTAGAGTTGGCAGGGAGCAGGATTTCCTTCCGGATGTACTTGGCCAGGTCGTAGTATGGCTGGAAAATAGGAGGTCCCTTTCTGGCCTCAAACCTAGCTCTCGCCCTGTTCAGTATGCCTGTGACAAAAGGTGCCAGAGCCAAGACTCCGACGATCTGTATCAATGTCTCTACCCATAACAGCGTCATATTCTCACTGTGAAACAGACGTCATCAGCTGCTTCAGCGGTTATGGGTGGACGTCATCACCGGAATTCTGGATTTTCAGGTATTACTTTAACCTGTCTATCGGCAATTTCAGTAACTATGCCTGAGGCGACGGGACATCAAAGGGTCTCGGGAGTTTCTGCATTTCCTGGGAAACCGTTGTCCTTCCTTACTGGAACGGCCTCGCTTATCTCTGGCTATTCATCCATGAAATCTTCGTATCCTATGCCCATATTACCGGATTCTATATTCCAGAGGACCAAAGCAATGATCTCGCAGGCGAAGAATTTCAACACCGATGGGTGTGATTCCACCCTTCCGGGAAGCCGGTACAGGACTGGTGAGAGGGAAATGTCACCCCTCGGGTGCCTGTACGCCATCTCAACCCGATCCTCCTGGAAGTACGTTTTCACTATGTCCCTCCCTTGCATGGATACATCGGCGCAGAACAGGGGGCGATCTGTCTTTCAGCTTCTGTGTGCCTTCCTGTCGCCGGAGTTCTGGTACTTTGTCGCCAGGATCTGTTCCGTAGCTTCCTGATCCATGGCGTAGTTCAGGAACCACTCCACAGGTTGCTTCTTTCCTTCCCCTTTGTCGTTTCGAGTGTTCTTGTTAGTTCTTCCAATGCGTTTGCCTGGTCACCTCTATTTCCAGATCACAGCACTTTCAATACATGACCAAGAATGACACCTATTTATGATCCAGTTAGGAGTTTGAGGGAAGCAGTAAAACCCACCAGCTTCAGGAGGATACACGGACTTCCCTCGACAATACGACTAATGCTGGTATCGGTATCTGTTTTTGTCGTCAAAAACAAAGGTGATCTACACACGGACAGTGTGGAAGTTACGCCTGTGGAGATCGATACCTCCGTAACCGGCCTGCCCGGAGGCAGGGGGAGCAACTCCTGGGGTGGTGAGGGACCGAGTATGGTCGCTGAAGCAGGAAGCCCACGGCTTTAGTCGTGGGAGGATGTCACGTAGCAATGCTAATACCATTCGGTACACTGGTCGCTTATGTTTTCCTCCAAACTAGATATGGAATTCACGCTCACGACAAACCAGGGCTTTCCGGTGGAGAAGTTTTCAGTACAGCAGAATATATTCATCCCGACCGTCCTGTTCATCCGGGATCAGGACATTGGAGCCCTCTATTATTTCAAAGCTTCGGACGTGGAAGGGAAAAGGGATGTGGACATTTTTCTCAGGACTTATAACGCCAGGAAACGTGGAGGAGTCATTACCCTGTATGCGACGAGCAAGTCATTTGTGGAGTATAGATTTATTGGCGATTTAATAAAGATTCCATCTGTGGTGATGAATTACGTCTATGTTTCCGGTGGCAGGCACTTCTTCAACTACAGATTTCACAGCAGTTCCCTGAAGGAGGTATCGAACCTCCTGCTTTCTGAAAACAAGCCGTCAAGCGTGCAAGTGGAAAGCATTTCAATGTCAAGGGGACTGAAACAGTCTCTAGAAACATTCCACAAGAATGCCGGACTATCGGTTGTGGTCGCAAGGAGTATACCCCCCAAGGAAGAATTCACGGAAGACAAGAATCCTATGGGTTCTAACTGGAGCAGGGAAGTCAAGGCGAATGATAGCGAAGGACGGATCAGGGGAGTCTACTATGGTGCCAAGGAAATAAAAGCCGAGGATGTATTGAAAATCTCGGATGGAATCTACGAAGCGGATACAGATAACCCTGTGCTCAAGTATCTGTCTTCAAAACAAGACGAACTTATTATCCCAGCAATAAGCAGGTTTCAGACCCTGATAAATGAGGATTTTACCCTGGTTGAGGTACTTCCATCTTTATACAAGGATGATTACATCGAGATGCTTTCCAAAGCGTCAAGACTATTCCCGGAATGGCACTTGACGTTGACCGAGGTCGAATCTCTCGACAACACAACCGCGCTGTAATCGGCGCTTGGTTTTCCCGGTCCTATTGACCGGTCAAATCTCTAAATGACAACTATTGCACGAAAACCACGGACGGAAACTCTGTCGATCGTTACGCCCATGTTGAAATTCCCCTACTTTTTATAATATGAATCCATAAGAATGTGATGAGTTATATTGTCGTGACCACCAGGTCTCCATTCTCGCATGAGAAGGTGGGGTCCAAGGAAACCATCAAGCAAAGCACTGGTGGTGTTTCCACGAGCCTCCGCTTATTGATGGAAAAAGAAGGCGGGACTTGGATTTGCTGGGGTGACGGCAACAACGACCGGAATTACTTAGAAGAAAGGCTTGAGAATTTCAGGATTGTCAGGGTTCTGGTCAGCGGAAACGACAGGAAAGGATTTTATGAAGGGTATTCAAACTCCACCCTGTGGCCCCTGTTCCACTACTTCCGGGAGCGCATTGTCTACAACTCATCCACTTTTGAATCATATCAACGCGTAAATCGCCAATTCCTCGACTCGATCATAAGGGCTTACTCTCCAGGCGATACAATCTGGGTTCATGATTACCAACTTTCCCTGTTGCCGGGAATGATACGGGAGGCTATTCCCGAAAGCACGGTTGTGTTTACGTGGCACATTCCCTGGGTTAGCGGGGAATTTTTTTCCTCACTCCCGGAGTCTGAACAGATCGTCAGGTCAATCTCTTCCGCAGACATAATCACGTTCCATACGAGCCTGTATGTGAGAAACTTCTTGGACTCAGTGGAACAGCTGACCGGCGAGTCAGATACAGTGAGGCCCAAAGTCCACTCCGTCCCATTGGGCATCGATTACTCCTATTATCACAAGAAGTCAGAAGATGTCCATAAATCACCGTTTGAGTCTCAGCAAATGGTGCTTTTTTCGATTGACAGGATGGATTATACCAAGGGTTTACTGTCGAGAGTCAACGCCATTGAATACCTTCTCCAGGAACACCCGGATCTCGCAGGGAAGTTCGTTTACTACCTGGTGGTCAGCCCCAGCAGGACTCAGGTATGGGAATACAGGGTTTATCGAAGGGAACTGGAAATGCGGATCGGAAGACTGAACGGCAGGTTCTCCACCGTTTCCTGGGTTCCGATAGTCTACATGAATAAGCGGATCAGCGATCAGTCTCTGATGGCGTTCTACAGGTTTAGCCAGGTGGCCCTGATCACTCCACTGTTTGACGGGCTCAATCTCGTTGCAAAGGAGTTTGTTGCCAGTTCCAGGGATGGAGTCTTGATAATTTCCAAGTTCGCTGGCTCCTCGGAATATCTGGATGGCGCAGTTAAGGTCAACCCAAATTCCAGGGAGGATCTTGCAGAAGCAATTTACTCAGCTTTCAGGATGTCCCCGGAAGAAAGGCGAACCCGGCTTGAAATAATGAAGAGGGAAGTTTCCAGGCACAACTCGTCCTGGTGGGTGAGAAGAATCAGGGAGCTGTCAAGAAAGGAAGTTATCAGGGTGGCAGAATAGGTGGCCGACCCTGTGACCGCTGAGATTCTTGATGCGACCAGAAGAATGGATCACCGAGACCTGATGGTTTTCCTGGACTATGATGGCACACTCACCCAGATTATGCCGAAGCCTTCGCTTGCCACTCCCGACGGGGACCTGAAATCGCTTCTTGCTGAATTCTCGGGCAAATTCACGACAGTTATTGTTACGGGAAGGACCCTGGAGGATATTCGTGACTTTCTGGGCGATGCCTATTCCTGCATAGCGCTCCATGGTTCCCTGTACTACCACGACGGGAGTATCGAGGATCTGAGCGGTCGAATACAGGAATACTCCAGGATCACGTCGACCATCTTTGGCAGCTGCAAGTTTCTGGAGAAACGATTCCCGGGCATGGTGATGTACGACAAGCACGGCGGGGTACTATTCCACCATATTGCCATGAATCCTGCCCTGATACCGGATTTGCAGCAGGAGATACAGGGACTGGCCAGGGAATATGGGATGTCCTTTTACCGGGGGAAAAACGTAATGGAGGTTCGAATACCCGGAATTGACAAGGGAACTGCGATCCGAAAAGTCAGGAATGGCCATCCTGCCATGATAGCTGGAGATGACGCGACAGACGAGGAAGCCTTCGTCGCCAATCCTGAAGCAATCACGATTCATGTTGGCAACAACGAAAGCAGCGCCAGGTACTCCATTCCCGATTACAGGGCAATGAGGAATTTGATGAGATTAATGATCGACGATATCTGATAAGCGATTTCTCTGAGAAAGGAGTGGGTAATCCACATCGTATCTTTCCAGAACGTCGGAATCAAGAATCCCGCTGATTATGGTTTCTGAATTCTCCGCCTCAGCGACTATGCTGCCATAGGGGCTCACAATCATGCTGTGACCGGTAAATTGCGGGCCGCATTGTGCCGAACCAAGAACGTAGCAGCCGTTCTCGACAGCTCTGGCTATAAGGAGGCTTCTCCACTGTTCCAGCTTACCTTCTCCCGAGAACCATCCTGCTTGGTAGACAATTGCGCGTGATCCACCAATCCTGAGATTCCTGCTCGCTTCGGGAAACCGGATATCATAGCAGACCTGGTTTCCGAAAAAGAACTCTCCTATCCCATACGGTTCAGACAGTCCAGTCCCGGGTTCGAAGGAATTGCTTTCCCTGCTCCTTGCGGCGTCATAGAGATGAATTTTCCTGTACTGGGAGACAATCTTCCCGTTGTATATGGTGGAACTGCAGTTATATGGCCTGGCACGGCCGGATTGTTGAGGATAATTGACCATGAGGAACCTGTACGCAGAATGATCGGAGAAAAGCGTGACGATCCGTTCATCCTGGAAAGCAGGAGGAACCGAGGTAAAATCGGGAAGATAAAGCTGGTACTCCGGAAAAATAACCAGTCCCGTTTCCCCAGGAACGTGACGGAGGAATTCCAGCGACTTGTGTACGTTTTCCTCGGGATTCGAGAAGGATTGCATCTGCGCTATGCTTACGAGAATCCTCACATCATGTCTCCCGGCGAAAAGAGCTTGTCCGGCAGGTACTTGTCGGTAACGTAATCCAGTCCATACTTGGCCAGTGCCTGCTGTTCTGCCTTCTTGTTCATTCCCAGCATTGTCCCGATCTCGTTCTTCCAGAATTCAGTCTGGAACCGTGGGTCTTTCAATTCGGCGTTCAGCGCCTGTACGTCCTTATCGGTCAGCACGTCGGTGGGCAGATCATAGGAAAGAATGTCAGATGCAGTGATGCCTATGAATTCCGCTGTGGGGACTGCCAGATAATCGGAAATGTGGGCCGTCTTTATGGCTCCATAGGCAACGGAGGCAAATATCCTGAATGACCATGGATCGCCGTCTGTAAAAACGTAAACGGGGAGCTTAAGCTCCTCATTCATTCTCTTGAGGAGCCTTCTTGTGCTTCTGGCCGGCTGTCCCTTCAGGTGGACCAGCACGCAGTTGTACCTTTCGTCGAACCCGTTCTCCACGAGCCGGTCAAACATACCTCCGGTTTCGATGGCAAGGACAAGTTTTGCACCCGTCTCCTTCAACCTCAGCTTGTTATTTTCCACGCTGTATGGAATGGTATATCCGCCGTCTCCAACATCGTCCTTGCAGTTGATCTTCTTGAACTCCCCTTTCCTGTTTCTCTCCTCAATGGTGACGTCTCCGATGATGCTTGCACCGTTTTCCTCAGGCCTCAGTCCAAAGTCTTCCCTGAGCAGCGCGGTCAGGACTTCCAGATCCTCTGCCTGCATATCCGATTCGTCCTGAGAATGGAACTTGCCAGGGCCCCAGCCCTCTGAGATGTAGTACATTTCCCTGAGGGTGGAAGTCTTTTTACCTTTCAGCATCTCGTCTATGAAGCCGGCAACGTACAGGCTCTTCAGGATGTATTCTGCGCCATCCACAGTCTTGGCACTTCGGGTGAGGGATTTGTCCCCGTACTTCCACACCATGTACTTCTCGTCAAGAACAATGTTCTCCTTGTTTCTCGACGGCATGGAGAGAAAGGGCACCTCTCCCTCGCTCAGATATCCGTAAATCCTCCTGATAAGCTTCTCCTTCAGCACTTCCGCAGTATCAGTCATTCTTCAACCTCCTCCTCAATCTTCATTCCCCCAAGTTCCCAATCTGCCGGCAGCGGTTCCGCACCCTGCACAAATACGGGATCTATTCCGGTGAAGTAATAATCGGTGCCGTCATAATTCTTCGAGATCCCCTTGATGGAGAAGGCAAAGTCATAAGAAAGCGATGGAGCAAGGTCTGTGATTTCATAGAATTTCTGGCCCAAAAGTTCGCCTGCGGGCGGGTCCGGATATATCTTGAGAGATCTGCTTGATCTCGTATAATTGCACACCGTGCACTTGACACTCACCGAATCGTCCGTTGTCTTGAATTCCTCGGCAATGAGGATTACGTTTGCAACCTTTGCGATCACCGGATCAATCGGTGGAGCGGGTTTTTCAAGCAGCACAGATGCTTTCTCAGATATTGCCGGAATCAGTTCCCTGATCAGCCTGAACTTTTCGTTGATTTGGCTCCTTCTCTCCCGCTTGTTGAGGAATCTCCGCACGTCTCTTCCAACCTGCCGGAGTGCCAGAACAATTTCTTCCGAAATGGATTCCACGGAAGCTATGGCTTCCTTGGATTCCGAGGTGTACGGTATCTTGGTTCCGCAAACGTGAACCATGACTATCATTGGCCCGAAGGGTATGCCGGTTCCCTGCTTCTGGTCCAGGCCAAACGGCCTCCAGTCGATTGTTGATACGGCCTGTGTTATGGCGCAGGCTCCCTGCTGAAAAAGGAGCGGGACCTTGTTGACAAACCGTACAATCCTGACATTTTCCTCTACGGGCAGATCTCCGCCAAACACTATTCCGGCTTCAACCTGGAACGGGTTCCCGTTGTAAACGCCTGGCGGTCTCAGGACGGGTCTGGAATAGAAAGACGGGTGCTGATCCTCATAAACGCTCTTCAGGCCCTTCCTGATGAATTCCGGGCCGACAGGGGACAGGGCTTCGGTTGGAGGAGCCATGAGCTTGACCTCCTTGAACGCGTTCATCAGGGATCTTGCCTGGGAGGCAGTGAGTTCTCTCGGATCAGAATCGGGAGAAATGCCGGTTTTCTGGAGAATTTCATCCGCGACATTGGAGCTTACCCTGTTAAAGCTGGATGTGAGGAATGACTTCATCTTCTCGCTTTGCGTCTGATGGGCCATCTGCTGTATTTCCCCAAGTTCAAGGCCCAGCGGGTAAGGTTTCATGGAAATGGACGGACTGGGAGGAACTTCCACAGATCTGGGAAAATGAAAGTTCTTTCCGCTCGGGTCAGTGAATCGAAGGTCCATGTGTGGGTTCACCACTGCGGTTTCCTTAAGATACTCAAACGCACTCTGCCTTCCCACCTGGTATTTTCCTTTCATCGCAATGGAAACGCTTGTGCCGTGTTGGCGGTCCCAGATGAATGACTTCCTCTCGTGGACTATTCCTTCGTTTCTCGTGATGTCGATTGAAATTTCGAACGAGTAAGCAACGTCGTCGGCAGCCTGTTTCGTCTTAACGACGGCGTGGGATCCAGTGGAGATCTGGCCATACAGGACTGCAGCAGTTATTCCAATGCCTTGCTGCCCCCTGGACTGGCGCATTGCATGAAACCTGGAACCATATAGCAACTTGCCAAACACGCTTGCCACTTCAAGCGGATCTATGCCCGGGCCGTTGTCCTCCACGGTGATCCTCAAGTCATCCTGATCCACTTTGTCAATGGACACTGAAATATCCGGGAGAATCGAATGTTCCTCGCATGCATCAATGGAATTGTCGATCGCCTCTTTCACAGTCATGTAAAGTGCTTTTGTAGGAGAATCAAAGCCAAGGATGTGCCGGTTCTTCTCAAAGAATTCAGATATAGAGATTTCTCTGTTACGTGAAATCTCGTTTGTTTTCTTCGGCATTCTCGGACGTTATTGGAAATCTAATATAATGAGTTATCCAAGCAGCGCGCAGAGGGTTCGTTCATCCGAAGTATCCCAGATCTTCCTTCTTCTGAGCCTTATTCTGTATGTCTTCCTGAACTTTTCCGGTTAATTGCTCCATCTGCTTGCTTCTTTCCTCTATGTCTCTGAGGTCCACCTTGAATCCCAGGATGCTTATGATAACCTTCAGCACTTCCATAGCTCCCCTGGGATCGGCAAAATAGCCGGACGTTTCGCCCATAAGGCAGGCTCCGTCAATATCGAACAGTTCTTTCGCCAGACCCAGGAGTATTCCAGCCGAGCCGACAATTCCGCCACCAGGCTCTCCCTTTGGGAAAACGACACCGCTCCCGCGCAAATCGTCTATCATGCCGGGATCGGTGACTGCGCCAAGTACCCTGGGGGTCTCGACCATTCTTCCAGTGCTGTAGCCACCAAGAGTATAGACCCGGGCAAGATCAAACTCCCTCAACATTTCCAGAAGGCTGTAGGACATCTCGTACTGGCCTTCCTGGGTGGTCCCCTGAAAGTCTCCGACCAGGATCAGGAGATCAGGCCTTCCCTGGAACTTCTTGTAATAAACCGAATTCCTTACGAGATACGTTACCCCTTCTTCAGATATAAAAACCTGGGGAGGAAGATACTGGGAAAAGACCTCGGCCAGTTTTTGCATCTTTAGCTTCTCGATGAGGTAATCTGCAGCGATTTTTCCGACGTTCCCGATTCCGGGAAGTCCTCCAATCAGCACCGTTTTGTTAAGTTTCGGTTTCTTATATTGTTTGATAAGGATTTTCTCCATTACAATCTCTCCTTTAGCCTGTATTTCTGGAATCTGTCAATTGGGCTGTACCTCGGGGGAAGAGCCATTACCGTGCTCTTTCCGCATACTCCGCAGGTCCCCTTCAGCGTATATTTTCCGCATGCGCTGCACTTCATTATTAGAGACCTCAAACTAATCCCTCGTGAACTCAGCCACAACGGAATTCTTCTTGCTTGCGTCCAATATCTTCTGAACCGAGGTCTTCAGCAATTCTTCAGTCATCTTGAAATCCGGGCCAATCGCTGTCATCCGATACCTGGGAGACCCGCCATATCTGATAGTGACCCCTTCCGCGTCCCCGGTTGCAAGGACGCTCCTTATCCTGTCAATGCCGTCAGAAGCGAGGCAATAAATATCCATATTGCCGCTTATGGACACCATTGGAGAAGTGACGTTCTCCTTGGCAACCTTGACAAATGCGTTTTTCCACTTTCCCTTGACTTCGGGAAGCCACTCGTTTTCAGAGGATGCATCCTCGAATGCAGCATACAGGGTTCCATATTTCTCAACAAGATCGTTTGCGAACTCTTTCCAGCAGTCATCCACAGGTTTTTTCAAGGCCTTTCCGACTATTTCCAGTAGCTTCTCTGCCTTCTGCTCACCCTTCCACTCAGTTATCCTCTCCCTCTTCTGGTGTGCATTTACCTTCTTCAGGGAAAGATCGACGTTTCCTCTTTCGTTATTGATGCCGATAACCTTGCAGACTGTTCTCTGGCCTTCTCTTATGTGGTCCCTTATGTGCTTGACCCATCCAGTGGCGACTTCAGCAATGTGGATAAATCCCTCCACTTCGGGGTATTCTTCGAGCTTGCATATTGCCCCAAAGTTCTTCACGTTAGTGACGGTAACTACCACTAGGTCCCCAACCTGGGGGATATCCTTACCCATCACGCTTCTCCAACAAATTCTCCGTACGTACTCAATAATCCGCCGGTTGGCTCAGCCAGGGTCGATCCGCAAACATTGCATGCGACCTTAGTTGATATCCTCGAGAATACGACCTGTTCATTACTGCAGTCTTTGCAGCGTATCTTAACGAATTTCTTTGGAGTTCCCTTAATTTTCTCAAGCGTCTTTTCCTCTGTCATTGTTCAACCTCCACAAGCTCGAATTTCTTTGCTCTCTGCGTAGGAGGGGTAATTGCACTCTTGCAGACTACGCACCTGAACTTTATGGAAACCCTCTTTGTGGGCTTCTCCCTGCCTTCATATCTTGGTCTCGGGAATCCTCCAAACCCACTGGTAACGCGCCTGAACCTCCTCTGGCCCTTCTTGAGTTCGCTGGCCTTCCTCTTCCTGACCCTTTCCACCTCGTGGTCGGTGTGTTTCCCACAGTGGGGACAGTACATTTTCACTACTTTGGGCAACTTCAAACCTGATCACCATCTCCTCATGATCCCGTTCTCACATGGCATTACTGCAGAAGATCACAGAGGCTAATGCCAGACCGTATTTGTATGATCGATATAAGTTTTGATCGCCGTCAGATTTCAGCACTTGTCCCGCGGTAAGGCGAATCTTCGGATGGTGGTACCGGAAGCACAAGCAAAAAGTTATGTTGCTCGAGGCTTAATCAACCGTATGTCGGGAATAAACGCGGTAACCACAAACGCCCCAAAAGGCGGAGTTAGGTACGAAAGAGTCACCGTGAGGGAAGATGGTCCGGTGGGGCTCTCCCCAATTTACACTGGAATCTGCGGCACGGACAGGGGAATGGTCCTTGGGCACCTCGATTTTTCCTATAATCCTGACAAGCAGGACTTCATAGTCATGGGCCACGAGTCAATATGCAGGGTCACTTCGGCGGACAGCAAGACAGGATTCAGGGAAGGAGATATTGTGGTTCCGGTGGTCAGGCGTCCAGGAGGGTGTATAAATTGCAGAACCGGAAGACAGGATAACTGTTCGGATGGAAAAAAGCACGAGGCCGGCATTACCGGAATGAATGGATTCATGAGAGAATCGTTCACCGATTCCCCGGAATTCCTTGTGAAAGTGAAGGACCCTGCGCTCGCCAGGGTGGGAATTCTCACGGAACCGCTGAAGAACGTCGTCAAGGTATTCGAAGTGTTTGAGACCGTTTCCAGGAGGTCAATCTATTTCTCCGAAGACTCCACCTATGAGGGAAAAAATGCGTACGTGATCGGAACCGGCGCCGAAGGTTTCCTTTTTTCCATGATGGCATCTGAATACGGATTCAACACTTCCATATTGAACAGGCATCCCATTGACGAAAACAGGTTGAAAATCTGTGATGCATTTGGAATGGATTTTGTGGACTCTTCCAAGGGGATTCCGGATGAGAATGTTGACCTGCTGATTGATACGAGCGGAGATCCCGCCACGCTCCTGAACTTCATCAGGAGGATGAACTATAACTCCATAGCCGTAATGTTCGGGACCAACGGAAAGGCACCACCGGCAGATTTCACCGGAAAGGATATTGACCACATAGTTGAACGGAATATCTCGCTAGTCGGATCAGTTGACGCTGCGAAGGTCCACTATTCGAGGGCTCTCTCCTATCTATCCAGATGGAATTCAATGAATGCCGGGGCGCTTTCCTCCATGATCACCGACGAGAAGAAGCCGTCTGATGTGTCGGTGTTCACGGAAAGGAATCCCGAGTCCATCAAGATTGCCCTTGACTGGAGCTGATGCGCCTGCAGATCATCGACTGCAAGGCAATTGCCGACTCTCTGAGATCAGACCTGCAGTTCAGGTTTAATCAATTCTACGAGGCATATTCAAGAAAGCCGGTAATGGCTGTTCTGATGAACCGGGACGCTTCGGAGGCAATGTCCTACATGAAATCAAGAAGGACTGCTGCCGCAAAGCTTGGCGCAGAAATAAAGGAGATCGAATTCCAATCCGGAACGGGAAAGGAGGAGATTCTGGCTGCCCTCAACGAAGTGAGTCATGATAGTGAAGTGCAGGGGGTCATGGTTTCTCTCCCGGTCCCGAAATCTTTTTCAGAAGTCAGCTTCGGAAGCATTATTCCCCCGGAGAAGGACGTGGATTGCATTACGCCGTGGAATCAGGGACTTATAATGCAGAACAGGGAATTCGTAACCCCTGCAACCGCTTCTGCGGTCATTGAGGTCATGATATCACGGAAGATTCCGGAGGGCAGCAGAATTGCTATCGTAAACAGGTCACCCATTATAGGAAGGCCGCTGGCAATGATGCTGTTGAACAGGCATTACTCTCCTGCAGTATGCCATACCAGAACAACAAGCATAAAGGAAGTGACGAGATCTTCCGAAGTTTTAGTGACTGCGGCGGGCAGGGCACGGATAATTGACGAATCATGGGTTTCTGGGGGCCAGACGGTAATAGACGTGGGAATAAATTCACTGGAAGGGAAGATTGTGGGGGACGTAAACGCGGATTCTCTCCGGGATAAGGACATCACAATCACCCCAGTGCCGGGAGGTGTCGGTCCAATCACGTCACTTATGCTGTTCAGGAACCTCCTGACATGTGCCAACGCGATCGAAAGTGCAACCGAAGCAAGAGACCGCACCTGACATCAAAATTATTTATTTTATATGTTATCTGGAATATCGTGCTGCTGTCGAAAACAAATACAACGATGAACGAAATCATCGAATTCCTCAGAAAATTTACCGATGGCAAGCCTATGGTGCTTGCGGTCAGCGGGGGAATAGACAGTGCACTTGTCTACAAGCTGGCTTCCGCCCTCGATGCCACAAGACTGCACGCATACTTCATGCCTGACGGCAACACCCCCCGGCAGGATTACCAGGATATAGCCAAGCTTTCAGAAAACGGTCCGGCGATTGAGGTGGTCAATATTTCAAGGTTGACAGAATCATTTTCCTCCACCCTCGGCGTGAAAGATGTGAAACTTCTCGGGAATATAAAAGCCAGGATCAGGATGACGGCGCTCTATTACTATTCCAACCTGCTGGGAGGAATTGTCCTTGGCACTACGAACCTTTCTGAATACTTGACAGGTTATTTCACGAAGTTCGGTGATGGTGCGTGTGACATCGAACCCATCATGCACCTTTTTAAGAGTGATGTAAGGAGACTTGCAGCACAGTGCGGTGTGCCGGAAAGCATACTCGCGAGGCCACCTTCCGCAGGCCTGTGGGAAAACCAGACAGATGAAAAGGAGTTGGGAATAAAATATGAAGAACTTGATGTTGAGCTAGGGAAGATCCTATCTGGAATAGAAACCGATAATCGAGTGGTAGAAAAGTTGTACAGAGATTCCTGGCACAAACGAAAGGCACCGGAAAATCTTCTCCGCGGGAAAACCTGAATGACATTTTCCCTGGGAGTTTATCCGGGTTTTCTTGAGATAAGCCTCATCCTGATCCTGGCAGCGTTTGCCATCCCAATATCAAGGAAGATCTCAGTTGTCGATCTTCCCGTCCTTATCGGGATAGGTTTTCTTGTGGGACCTGTGCTGGGAATTATCGGCAACTCCTTTTCCATCGGCCTTCTGTCAAACTTCCAATCTGTGGGACTGGGACTTCTGGGAATCACGATCATACTCTATGCGGAAAGCCACACAATCAATTTCAGGATCATAAACAGGGAACTTGTGAGGATAGCTGCGCTGGATACGATCGGCCTCATAATGACCGCGGTGATCGCAGCGTTGCTGTTTTCACTATTGTCAGGCGCTCCGCTCGTTATCGGATTCATTTTTGGAGCAATCATTGCGCCAACTGATCCAGCAAGCCTGATACCCGTATTCAGAAAAGTCAGGGTCGAGGAGGAAATCTCCGGGATAATGGTGGGAGAGAGTCTTTTTAACGATCCCCTGGGGATATTGCTGGTTTCACTGGGAGTAGCAGTCATAGTGCCAGGAGCATCCTACGTTTCTCTGTTCAGCCTGGTTGCGACCCAGGTTGGGACCGTACTTGCGCCCGTGTTCTACCTGATCCTCCAGCTCGCAATTCCGTCGGTGACCGGGGTTGCGATCGGTTTCCTGGTTATCTACCTGAACAAGCTGTTCAACTTTGACAATCTGCTGGTGGGATTCATGCTTGGCATTATAATTATGGAATTCACCCTGTTTGAGGCTGCCGGGATAACGCCTTTCCCTGCGTTGATAGCAACAGGGGCGGTGGTCGGCAATTACTCGGACAAGGGAATATTCTGGGAGAGGGAGGCAAGTTTTCAGCAGAACCTTTCGTTCCTTTCCAGGGCGATCATTTTTATCCTGCTTGGTGGAGTGCTCACCCTCGGGGACATGTATCTTTACATGGTGCCTGGAATTCTCCTTGCAATGGCCGTGATGTTCGTTGCCAGACCAGTTGCAGTCTTTGCATCCCTGGGACTGGTCAGCAAGTACCCCTCCAGGTACAGGATAGACAAGAAGATCGCATCCTTCATGGGGCTCGTTGGTCCAAGAGGCGTGGTTTCTGTCGTTATGTCCCTTATTCCTTACACCGTTGGTCTGGCTAACAATAACGCCTTGCTGATGCATTGGGGGCAGATGATCTATGTCACTGTTTCGTACGTGGTCATATTCTCGATCGTGATGCAAACCATATATGCACCTTATCTTGCTAAGAAGCTGCTTCCGAAACAGGAAATCTAAGTTTCCAGGTTCAATTCCAGTTCTTTCAGGAGTTCCTCTTTGTCCTTGTAGAACATGGTGATCATCCTGGTAACGTCCCTGTAAGTGTAGAATTTCTTCTCAATCATCTTATTGAGAATTCGTTCCCTGTTCTCCGCCTCGTGCTCAAGGTCGCTTTCTGTCTTTCCTATCCTTTCTGCGATCCTGTTCATTACATAGCTGAATCCCGAGAAGGTGAAGACGTCGTTGGCAGGTGTCCACTTGAAGATATTGTTCACGATGATGTCATTTGTGGCCTGGTCGAGACCAGTGATTTCGGAGATGCTGGTGGCCCTCCTGACCATCTTGTTGTTATAGCTCAATTGCGACTGCATTATTATGACGTCAAGTGCAGTAATCAGAGTCCTTGGAATATTGATTGGAGGGGACTCGAGCCTGTGGATCAGCGTCTTGGGATCTTCTGCGTGAAACGTCCCAAATCCATACCTTCCAGCGGACATCGCCTGGAAAACGGTGAAAGCTTCCTTTCCCCTGACTTCTCCTATGATGATGTAGTTAGGCCTCTGCCTGAGGGATGCGGCCAGAAGATCGAACATGTCGATCTCTCCTGCCCTCTTACCGGTTGACTTGTTGAGTGCACCGAACCCGGACCTTGTGACAGTGGCGATCCAGTTTTCATGCGGAATGTTGATTTCCCTCGTATCCTCGATGCTTACAACCTTCATCTGCGGGGGAATGAAGAGCAGTATGGCATTGAGGAGAGTGGTCTTGCCGGATCCTGTTCCGCCGGCAACCATCATGTTTGCGCCGTACTCCGTAAGGATCCACAGATATGACATTATTCTCGCGGATACCGATCCAGTCATTATCAGGCTGACAGGACTGAGAGGATTCGACCTGAATTTCCTAATGGTGAATGCAGGTCCGTTGCTGGTAATGTATCTCCCATAGGATGCCTGCAGCCTGGAACCGTCAGGAAGCGTTGCATCGATAATGGGAACGGATATGGAGATGTGCTTCCCTGAGTCCTGGACAATCTTTTTGACATAGGTATTGAGCTCCCCCTCATCCTTGAAAATAACGTTGGACGGAATAAATCCGTGCGCCCTGTGGAACACGAAAACAGGGACGTTTTGTCCATCGCAGGAAACATCCTCAATGCTCTGGTCGTACATCAGCCCCTGGATCCTCCCCAGTTCCACTACGTCCCTTCTCACATAGTACTTCATCACGGTATTCTCGGCAGGGGTGAAGTCCAGCGCAAGCTCACTGATGATCCCGGAATATACCTTCTCGAAATCCTTCTCCCTGTCGTCCGTGGCGAGTCTGTCAAAGCTAGCCCTGTCTATGACTCTCTGCTTAACTTCCTCGATTATGTCTGAAAGTTCGTCGTCGATATAGGGCTCGATAAGGTGGTACTTTACGCTCCGGTCTTCCTTGCTCATAAATACCCTGGAATATACGAGCCCCTGAACTATTTCATCAAAAGACAGGTCGTCCGGCTCAGAACTCTCGTTCATGCGGATTTCTACTAACTGATCCTGCTTCCTACGAGTTCTCCGCAGCATTTTAGACCACGCTAATCATCGCAAGTATTACTACGCTTACTGCCAGCATTATTCCGGCCAGAAATGCACCCGAGCTTATCCTGCCATCTCTCAGGACTCCAGATAGTATGCCCGTTCCGCCACCTTGCACGAGCAGTCCTATGTTGAATATCTGCTCGATGGTACTCACGTTTGTAGGTCCACCAGAGCCACCGCCCAGGGAGAAACCACCCGCACCAAGATGCGGCAGAAAATCAACATCAAGAGCAAGAATAACAAACAGGAATACTCCAAAGGAGATCAGCATGACCATAGTGTAGTTCTTCATCTCAGAGAATCGCTGATTCCTGAGGAGCTGCATCTGCGTATTGAAGTCGGAAACCATGGTCATGACATCGGATATGTTGCTTCCAGACTCGCTCGCCTTGACTATCACTTTACCTGCCCTAATGACGTTATCCGATCCCATGCTCTTTCCAAAGTCCGCAAGTGCATCTTCCACCGGCAGTCCCCACGAAATAAGTGACGCCACTCTCTTTATTTCGTCGGAAAGCGGGCCATAATCGGCATTGGACGTCCTGACAATGGCCTGAGAAATTGGCATTCCGAAGGTGGTATATTCAGCCAGATCCCGGAGGAAGTCAGGAACGCGCCGTTCAGACTCATAGAATTTCTTCATCTCTATGCTGTCGAAGAAACCATAAGGGATGAATATTATGATAAAGAAAACGGAAAAGGACAGGAGATAGTTGAACGCAATGCCGTACGAAATCGATATGATCACATACATTATGATGAATACAAGCGAGGCAAAGTAGCCCGCAACCAGAGCCTTGAATTTCAGCTTCAAAGGTTAACCTCCTTGATTGTGCTTGATACAAGAAACGCAAACGTCACAGTAATCAGGGGAATAATCATCAGATCAATAAGGTATAGCACTATTATCATACCACTGGAACCGGACTGGAGCGAGGCAACCACTCCGAGAATCACAATTAGCATGAGGGGAAATGCAACGCCGACCGTTACGTAGGATTCTGCAAGTATGCCTATCGATTCCGCGTTGGTTCTCAGGAGGGTACTCAATTCGCTCTGGTATTGAACGGCTTTTGTCTTGAAATATTCCTTCAGGTTTCCCCCTGATGTCACGGTGGTCACAATCCCCTGAAGGAATTCAGCGAACTTCGGCGAGGGGGAGTTTTTTGCCCCCTCTCTCATGGCGGAAATTATGTCCCTCCCAAAGAATCTGGAAGCCATGGATATGCTCTTGGCTTCCCTGCTAACCTCCCCGTATTCCGCGCTCTGCCCAAGTTCGTACATTATGTTGTCGATTGGCATATCCGCAGACGCCATTGTCGCGATATAACCTATGGCCATCGGTATCTTTGCATCGATATCCTTCTTTCTTTTCTTGGCAATTGAGGAGGGTCGGTTAAGGTAGATGCCTGCAAATGCCAATATAGAAACAACTCCAAACACCACGGGGAGTATCCAGAACGGTCCCAATAGGGAAGCAAACACGATGACAAACACTCCAACCACAATCGCAACTACCACGGAGATGAACATAACCGTGGAAAGATACTGAATTGCGGAATATGGCAGCTTGGACTTCTTTAGATTCGACTCAAGCTTCTCATATTTCTCGGCTCTGTGTGAAAGAAAATTCCTGAAGAATCTGAGGGACAAGCGCGTCAGGGCGGACGACTGCTTGAACAGCTTCATCATCTGTGCGAATTCGTCCTGGTCCTGTTTAGGCTTTCCAAATAGGGAAGAAAGCCTGGAAGCAGTTACCTGGCGTGGTTTGGCCCTGCTCACTTCTCCAACAAGCGAAGCCGAGAGATCAGACTCCATCTTGACCTCGGAACGCTTCTTTTTTCCTGGAGTACGTTCTCGAAGAGCTAACTCAGTTTGTACGGGAGCGGTAAATCCTTTCGCGAGGCCCTTCTTCTCCTTCGATTCCAGCTTGAGCTTTCGTCTGGTCTCGCGGCGCGTGTAACCGGTGGGAAAAGATCCGGCTATTGCTTTCTGGGAGGTTTCATTTTCCGTCTGACCCGTTTGCCTGGTCGTAGATTCAATTGTTCCAGCGTCTACCACCACACTGGAAGTATCAACAATCGGCCTGGATGGGATTATCGGTTTGGTCGGTTCGATGTTCTCTTTCTCCCCTTGATTTGCCAATGAAGGAGGGTTTTCGACAACGGTTCCCTTTTCTGAAGTTGAAGAGTCAAGAAGTGGCCCCTTCCGTGGCCTTCTTCTCTGCGTAAACCTTGGTTTTTCATCCTCTGTCATTCTAATTCTCCAGAAGCCATAGACATTGCTTGATCGGGGTCTTTGTAATAGGTACTTATGATCTTATTGATCTCAATATAGTTTGTTATGTCTGATCTGGCCATCTCCTCCAGAAGCTTTCTCCTGAACTCAAATTCCTGCTTGAATTGAGAAGCGGTAAGGCCCTTAAGAAACTGGACTTTCTTGTAGAGATTGCTGTAGCCCATGAAGGAGTGTTTGCCCTTATAGGCATCGTACGTGAATACCTTATTGTAAACCACCTCTCCGGTTTCGGTATTGAATCCGGACATCTCATCAACTTCGGTGATTCTCCTGATCACAGAGTCACCGCTTCTTACGAATTTGTTAAATATTACGGTGTTAAGGTAAGTTATCATGATTCTTGGGATGTTGAGAGGGTTGGATTCGAGCCTGTTTACGGTCGCCTCCATTGAATCCGCGTGGATCGTCGAATAAGTGGTATGGCCCGTGGACATTGCCTGAAACAGTGCCGAAGCTTCTCGGCCCCTGACCTCTCCCACCACAATGTAGGTAGGTCGCTGCCTCATAGCCATTTTCACCAACTCAAACATATCAATCCTGAGGTTGCTGGCTTCTCCCGTGTCCTGAATGTCGAACTCGCCTTCCCTGGTGGAGGTGGCGACCCAGTTCTGGTGAAGAATGTTTATCTCGCGCGTTTCCTCAATGCTGAAAATTTTCGTTCTCGGTGGCACAAGCATCAATATGGCGTTCATCGTCGAGGTCTTTCCCACGGCAGGAACGCCCGCTATGAGTGCAGAGCTCAGATTTTCCAGCATATACCAAAAATACGTGACCATTTCCGCACTCGCGGTTCCAAATTTGATCAGTTCCACAGGAGTGAACGGCTTTTCCCTGAACAACCTGATTGTAAACGTAGAACCTTTTGTAGAAATCTCTTCACCATATATGGCCTGGACCCTGTGTCCCTGTGGAGTAGCACCGTCCAGGATGGGCTCACTCACTGACACCTCTTTCCCACAAATCTGGGCAAGCTTGATCACATAGGAGTCAAGCATGGCCCTTGAGGAAAATCGCACATTGGTCTTGACCGATCCATATTTTCGGTGATACACGAAGATTGGCGTCTGGTATCCGTTGCAGGAGATATCCTCTACGTACGGATCCTTGATGATAATTTCAATGGGGCCAAGCCCCTCGAAGTCTCTTTTCAGGTAATACTTGATCTTTTCCTTGGAGTCCTTCGTCAGTTTGACATTGTACGCATCCACATACGCGTCTAGAAGATTTCCGATGTCAATCTCCTTGGATCCAATCTTGAACTTTTTCAGATTGGGTATTACCATTTCCATCTCGTGGGGAAGTATTCCTGTCTGCATTTTCTCATAATCAGTGAGATTTGGTTCAACAACAGTATACACGTTTTCAAGGGAATTTCGGTTCCACAGAATTTCCACTGAACCGAATCCTTTCACTATTTCATATCTCTCTATCAGGTCGAAATTCTCAGCTTCGACAGTCTTGACAACGGGTCTTCTTGCCCTCGTCCTTCTCCTTAGTGCGACTTCAGCCATTGCCATCTCAAATTGAGATTGAGATATATACACTTATTGCAGGTGAGTTGCACCTACTGCCTAATTTACTTAGTTCTCCACAACATTAATTATCGTTGCTATCAGTTATTTTTACACCAACAGGCTTGGACGTGGAATATCGTGAAAACCTTGACCCGTGATAAAAATGTTTATAGAAATCGACCATTCCCGATAGGTTCCTGCACGGAAAAGGGCTGGTAGATCAGAGGTAGATCGCTTCCTTGGCATGGAAGAGGCCAGGGGTTCAAATCCCCTCCAGTCCATAGTTATCAATATTGTTAGGAGTTTGAGGGAAGCAGTAAAACCCACAGGCTTCAGCCGTGGGATACACGGACTTCCCTCAAAGGAAACCTTCTTATTTTCTCAAGGGATGAATATCTGTCCACCCCTGAAACGGGAAGGCACTCCCTTGAGGAGAAAGACGG
>JAMDBT010000013.1:4809-16471 GCA_023487205.1 Thermoplasmatota archaeon | reverse complement strand
ATGGGACCGTTGAGATTTGAACTCAAGTTACCAACACCCCAAGCTGGTAGGATACCAAACTACCCCACGGTCCCCTCATGAGAACGGAATGATTTCGTCGATGAGGTCGGCTTGGGACAGAATCATTCTCCTACAGCAGTATCGCTTAATTCCAAGTTCGTCGAGTGTCTTCTCGACAATCTTCTGGTCGACTTTTCCGTCCGCTGTCTTTGACTCGCCTATTTTGGCAACGAATTTTCTGTAATCGGAAGCGATCACTTTGCCGCAACTGAAGCATCTCACCGGTATAATCACTCAACTCACCTGTACGATTTCTGTCTCTTGGCTCTTGCGCCACGACCGTAAGGCTTCTTGGGGAGCTTTCTCCTGATGTCATTTACGAGCAGCGTCCGGTCGTATTGCTTGAACGCGTCCGTTATCGATTCGTCCTTAAAGTAACTGACTAATCCTTTCGCAATTGCAGTTCTGGAGGCATCTGCCTGGCCTGTTACCCCTCCTCCCCGTACTGTAACTTCAATATCGACGTTCGATGCTTTGTCACCCACGATCTTCAGCGGCTCCATGATCTTTTCCCTGAGAACTTCAACCGGGAAGAATTCTACGGGCAACTCGTTAATCGTGACGATCCCTTTTCCCTTTCTGGTGACCGCTCTTGCCACTGCGGTCTTTCTTTTCCCTGAAGTAAGAAATACGCCTTTCATTCTTTCACCTTAGCTCCGAGATGTCTTGAGATTTCAGCCAGAGTGATGAATCCAGTAACCTTATCTGTAATTATGGAGTCGATCCTCTCGAACTTCCCACCCTTAAGATCTTTGGGAACACCCGTATATACCATGCAGTTCTTTAACGCATCCCTTCCCTTAGTGTTCCTCATGGGAAGCATTCCGCGAATGCTTCGCCTCAATATCTGATCAGCTGTCCTCGGATAATATGGTCCCTTTCTGACGCTTCCGATGTCCCTCCTGGAAAGGAACTTGTCGAGGATGAAATCTCTGCTTCCAGTAATCACAACGCGGTTTGCGTTAACTATCACAACGTTATTTCCATTGAGAAGTTTTCTTGCAACATACGCGGAAATCTTGCCGTATATGCATCCATTTCCATCAAGGTAGACAGTGTCGTTCATCGGATCACCTTGATTCCAGTCCCCTTTGGATTCTCGCTTGCAGCCTCAAGTAGGGTCTTGAATGTGGATCCGCTCTCTGCAAGCTTAGCCTCAGCCTGCTTCGATATCCTCAGTGCGGAGATAGTGACCTTCTTGCTCAAGCCTCCTCCACCCAGGACGGTCCCCACAACAACCACGTGATCGCCTTCGGAACTGAACCTCTGGATTTTTCCAAGATCAACAGAAGCATATCTTCTCCGACCGCCGGATAACCTTTCGGCAACATCTCTCCAGAGCTTACCATTGTTCTCCCTGGAAATGGTATTAAGGGCAGCAATGGTGTTCCTCAATGGATCGCTTGCTTTTCTCGAAACATCAATAGACATCTAATTCCTATTCCTGAAGGCGCACGATCGAATCCGATCTCCAATCCTTCAACGAACGGCATTTATGCCGTCACTATAAACATTTGCAGGGTCAAACCTGTCAGGGCTCCGCAATATCCTTTACCTCTACGCTGTCTGAATGGGAGCCCATTCCAGCCGCTCTCATTGATTTAAGCTTCTCCTTTAGCTCAGATTTGCCGAGCACTTCCTGGGCAAACACGGTGGCAACGGCAACTATCAGGAACAATACCGCCGCTGCTGCGAAAATATACTCGTACGCAATGCTTGCGGGAAATACAACTGGAAAGGAAACCACGCTACCATGGATTGAACCGGAAATCAGGAAGATTGCGGTGAATGTTGATAGCATCGATCCTGCAACCGGAGCACCGATGCTGCTGCCCAGGCTTCTGAATGTTCCGTTGAGAGCAGTGGCAATCCCCATCTCCCGTGGATTAACCGTGAGCACGATCAGATTTATCACCGAAGCGTTTAGTATGGCCATCCCAGCACCGGTAACAAATTCACAAACCAGGACTCCCACATAGTCTGGAAGCGTGGCCTGAAGCAAGAAACCAAAGGCGGTTACCAGGGCACCGACAAAGGAGATCTTCTTTACTCCCGTTCTGTTTACCAGAATACCGGTGATTGGTCCAAAGATGATCATTCCAATTGCAAACGGGATCAGGGAAAGGCCGGTATCCAGGATCGACAAACCAAATCCAGCAGGAACCGGGTAAATGAACCTGTAAGTCAGAGCCTGCATTGCAAGGAACATCGCCAAGCCCGTGATTGAGAGTGCCACGTTAGCAACAAGAACATTCCTTCTGGCAAGGAGCTTGAAATTGATGATAGCATCTCCCCCCCTTTTCGAATAATCAAGTTCATAGTAAATTAGCGGCGCGATCAGGGCCAGACCCCCTAAGGCGAATGCGATTGTTCCCAGAGACGTCCAGCCCCAGTAAGACCCCTCAGATAGGGAGAGTACGAGCAATGTGAGCAGCAACGCCAGGATGGTTGCCCCCATAATGTCGACCTTTGCTTCCGGTTTGTTAAATCTCGACTCTCTGATGTATAATACGGAAACTATTGCCAGCACAAACACAACTGGCACAGCAGAATGGTAGGTCCATCTCCATCCAAGATCGTTTGAAACGAATGACCCAAGAGGAAGACTCACGGCAAAGCCTGCCCCGAACATTGCACTTATGATGGACTGCGCCTTTGGTATCATGTCCTTTGGAAACTCTTCCCTCACAAGGCTCATACCGAGCGGCATTATGGCCATTCCAATTCCCTGTATTCCCCTCGATATTACCATGAAAGTGAAATTGGGAGAGAATCCTGTAGTTGCCACTGCTATCGCGTATATAAGTATCACAACAGTGAGTATCTTCTTCTTTCCGTAGATATCACCCAGTTTTCCTGCAACCGGTGTCAGCGCGACCCCTCCAATCATGTAAGATGCAAGGACAAGGCTCACCTGTGCCTGAGTGACCCCGAAATCAGCCTGGATCGCTGGCAGGGAGGGAGTTAGCATTCCCTCAACGTACATCACGATCATCACCAGAGAAGCAAGGATCAGCATTACCGTTGTAGCATATTTCCGGTCAAAACTTGTCACGTATCCGTGTTCGTCCATTTCACTCAAATCTATTTTCCTCCTCTAACGTTTCCACGTGTTGCCTGGATACCATCCTGACTACGTCAGCCAACACCTGTATAGCCTTTTTAAATGCAACCAGTTGTTCACTGGACAGCCGCTTTGCAAGTTCCTTGCGAACCTCATCCCTGCTGAAGTAAATTCGTTCCATACTCTCACGGGACGTGGGGGTCAAGTCCACGGTGAGCCTGCGCCTGTCTTCTGGATCGTGTACACGAGTCACCATCCCATGTTCGACCAGCTTTCCCACTATGTTAGTGATTGTGGGTTTTGAAACGGAAGTGCATTCTGCAAGGGTGGAGAGATCTTGAGGGCCGTCCCTGAAAACATGGTTCATCAGCAGAAAGCCGGTTCTTCCCAGGTGCTGACTCTTCAGGAGCATTCCATGATAAGACACCAGGTCGTTGACAACTTCCTGCCATGCACAGAAGATGTCGTTTACCACCTCGGTCTTTTCACCATGCATATTCTTCGTCATGCTAAATGCGCCTCCCGGTCTCTTTCATTCGGCAGGAATTAGTTAGCGTTATATAACTATTAGCAGAGGCTAACCAACGTGAAGAACATAAGCAACGTTCTGGCATCAAAACGCGTTGTTTCTGCCTTTTTCCAAATCTTCCCCGGTCTTCCTGAGTATACCCATCAGTTTGAAGAATTCGGTCTGCGTAAGCGAGGCGCGCGCCAGCATTCTCCTGATCATGACTTCCGTGTTCTTTCGCTTATACTCCGGATACTGGATAACATTCAAAATGCGCGAAAATCCATCTACAAGCCTCGCCAGGTTATCATCACTTATGTCTTCCGTTTCCACCTTCTGGCCGTCAAAAAATTTCTGGAAGCCTTTTTGCAACACGACTCCCACGGCGTGTGAAAGGTTCAGCACCGGGTATTCCGGATTTGCGGGTATGTGAATAAAGTAATCACAAACCTCGATCTCTGTATTGTACAGTCCATCGCCTTCCCTGCCAAATACCAGGGTGACCTGATCTTTCTTGCCTGCCATCCGGTCCCAGAATTCGTCAGGCGTCATGGAGCGCCTCCTGAATTTCTTATGGGACAGGGTCTGTACGCTGGAAGTTGCGGCAATGATCCCACTTGATTCCCTGAGATCAGAGAATCCCTGCATCAGGACAGCATTTTGCAGGATGTATTCTGAATTAACGGCTCTCTGCAGTGCTTCCTGGTCAACAGGATTGGAATTAACCATTATGAGACGGTCAAAACCAAAATTATGCATTATTCGGGCAACTGCTCCAACATTGCCCTGATATTTCGGCTCGACAAGTGCTACCGTAAATCTTTCAGAAAGCAATTTCTTGACTTCTGGCCAGTCCATCAGGCTTCCGTCTTTTCTCCCTTAACTTCAGTTTGTTTGTCCTTGTCGGATTCCGTGGGCTCTTCAGCGGGCTTTTCCTGTTTGGGGTATAATTCCTGGATCTGAACGGCCAGTTCCGGGATATATTTCCTGACCTGGTTCACTATCCTGAACTTCGCTTCAAACCAGACAGGATCGAACTTCGCGTTATCCGGGATCTGAATGCTGATAGTATCTTTGGCCAGATTGAATGAGAATTCACTCAGGTTTGGAATGTAATTCATGGTCACTATTGCCTTCACTTTCTCTGTTTCGTCAGCGATGGACTCTAACACCTTGTACTTGAAATGGACTGCCTTGCCAGCATATCTGTGGTTATAATCAACCATTATTCTCCCTGGCGTGACAGATATGATCCTCCCATTTCTCTGGTTAAGTGTGATCTCCTTGCCAACCTCAGGGTCTATGTTCTGTCTCTGCAATTCTCTCGTGGTGTGGACTCTTATGTTCTTGGGGTCCCTTACGCCAAATGCATCTATTGGCTCTACCTCAACAGAGTATTCCTCCCCTTGCTTGGCTTTAAGGAAAGACTCGTTGATGGCTTTGAAGAAAGTGTCTGATCCCACAATGGTCACGAAATCGTCATACCTGAAATGCTCGTCATAAATCCCACTGTCCTCAGCAATTTTCTTGTCGCTGGTTGCAATAACTTTCTTGTCGTCGCCTAGAGCCATCTCATAACTTATCTTAATAAAATCCCCGTCATTCATTGAATTTCCACCGGATGCTGTGAGCAGCGGGAAAGTAAAAGACTCTATTTATATGTAACGTCGGGTGCCAGGCAGGCTGCAGATGCGCTGATCAGCGATTTTCCACAGCAACATGAACCTTTCCTAAGGTCGTTAAAACAGCGTTCACCTCGCGGATCAGATCCGAGAATTGCTGGAAAGTGAGCTGCTGATCAGCGTCACTGAGGGCGTCAGCGGGTGAGGGGTGGACCTCTATCATCAGTCCATCCGCGCCGGCTGCCACTGCAGCCAGGGCCAGCGGCTTAACATACTTGGCTTTGCCCGCAGGATGGCTCGGATCAACGACAACCGGATAATTGGTCCGTTCCTTCAGTACCGGGACAGCACCAACATCCAACGTGAACCGCATTGAATTCTCGAAGGTTCTGATCCCCCGCTCAACCAGAATTATTCGGTCGTTGCCCTGTCTCGAAATATAGGACGAAGCTTGCACGAACTCCTCTATGGTGTTTCCGAATCCCCGCTTGAGTAGTATGGGAATTCCTGTGGCGCCCGCTGCCTTTAAAAGGGAGAAATTCTGGCAATTCCGCGACCCGATCTGGAGTATGTCGGCGTACTTTGAAACCAGCGGGATGTGCTCTACGTCCATGACTTCTGTGACAACCAGCATACCGGTCTCTTCCTTGGCCTTTCTCAGAAGCCGCAACCCCTCCTCGGCAAGACCCTGGAAAGAGGCTGGTGATGTTCTGGGCTTGAAGGCACCCCCCCTGAGAATAATGACCCCCGAAGAATGCAGAAACTTTGCCGTTGAGACGATCTGGTCTTCTGACTCCACAGAACAGGGACCTGCTATGATGAATGGCTTTCTTTCGTGGAATATTCCCTCAAAAACAGCATCTCGATCCATCAGGCTCTCACCGTCTCAAATGTTCCATTCAGCATCGCTTCTCCCACTAGAACTGCGTTGAAATTGTCTATTTCCGGCCCGGGCAGCGAGGCCAGTCCACTTTCAAGAACTTTCAGGCGGTCATCTCCAGTCATGGCCCTTATTGCCGACTTCTCATCTGGTTCGATTCGCAGCGACCGCAGATTTCTCCGGTTGTATCCGATTAACAGGCCGGATGTATCAGGTATTCTGTCATAGGACTCAGGATCATGAAATTCCACCAGCGTTTCCATTCCCAGGCTTTGGGCATAGGACTGCAGGTCAGAAATGCCTTTTCTGGACAGGAAATCGGCAATAAGAAGGATACAGTCCGCACCCATGTTATAGGCATCCTTTATAAGAAACACCGACGAAATAAAGTCCTTGGCTAGAACGGGAAGCCCGTATGGCTGTGCCGCCCTCAGGTCTTCATAGGTTCCCCCAAAACGAACAGGTTCCGTCAGGATGCTGAATGCGGATACGCCAGCTTCCTTCACTCTCTTCAGGTATGCGTCCAGGTCTGGATTCTCACGATTCACAAAACCGCTCAGCGATCGCCTCTTGAATTCGGCAATTATTCCCTTGCTTCCCTTCCTGTTCGCACTCCTTATGGATTCCGCAAGGCTAAGGACTCCGCGGATTCTCCTGCTCTCAATTGTCCGTTTTCTGCTGAGCGCCTTCATATAAAGCGTTTCCACATTCACTTCGCTATTCCCCCTATGAAATTGCGCATAATTACATCTCCGTATTCTGAATAGAAACTTTCGGGATGGAACTGCAATCCTGAATAACGGAAATCTGGAGAATGGAATGCCATCACACTGCCGTCGGTTTCTGACACTGCGTCCGTAAGAATACCATCTCGCTCAGTAATGATCAGGGAGTGATACCGCACTGATCTGAATATGTCCGGCACGCCACGGAAAAGGTGTCCTCCGAAATGCCTTATGCTGTCAATTTCACCGTGCATCAGCGTGGGAGCTGGCACAACGCGTGATCCCAGGTATTTTCCCAGTGCCTGATGTCCAAAGCATACCCCAAGTATCTTGCCGTAATTGCCTTTCTCTAGGTACTCAAACAACTCTCCACAGTCACTTGGATTCTCCGGGTTCCCTGGCCCGGGTGAAATAACGACAGCAGGGTAGTATTCCGTAACGGAATGAAGGCGATCGTTTTCGATCACGTCCACCTGTGCACCAAGTGTTCGGATCAGGTTTCCCAGGTTGTGAACAAACGAATCGTAGTTATCGACCAGAAGCAGCCTCAAACTGCGACCCCCGCCGCCGATCTGGCCTTTGCCGCTATCTCACGGATTTCATTCTCTTCAACCGAGTCCTTGACTATTCCTGCACCCGCTCGTGCGAAGAATTCATTTCCGGAAGAAAAGAGTGTCCTGATTGTGAGAGCAAGGTCCATGGAATCCTTTCCCGCCATTCCAACGCAACCGGCATATGGCCCCCTGGCTGTATCTTCATACAGGTCAATGGTCTGGACGGCCCTTTTCTTTGGAGCCCCGGTGACCGTGCCCGCAGGAAATACTGCCCGGAGTATGTCATCCCGGGTATACCTGGCATCCCTGGCCGACTCAACTGTGCTTACAAGGTGCTGCACGGTTGAGAATTTCTGGACTTCCATGGATCTGGTAACGTGCACACTGCCCGGCACGCTCACCTTGCCGATATCATTCCTTGCCAGGTCAACGAGCATCCTGTGTTCCAGAAGTTCTTTGCTATCATATCTCAGAGTATCCTCCAGAATCCGGTCTTCTTCCTCGCTCCTGCCACGGTTCCTTGTGCCTGCAATGGGCTTCATTCTCAGGGTTAAGCCCTGCATGGAGACAAGATTCTCAGGCGAAGTCCCGATTAACTCGCGATTGCCGAACTTGAAGTAAAAGACATAAGCAGAACCGTCACCCAACAGATACCTCCTCAGCGTGGCAACCCTGTCAATGCTTCCAACCGGGAATTGCTGCGACAGGACGCACTGCAACAGCTCGCCACTCCTGATTCGGTCCCTGACGGATCGGATTGCCTCACCAAGAGAGACCGGAAGCATGATCGAGTCAGGCAATTCCGGAAGAACCTGTTTCTGTCTTTCAATCGTTCCGTGAGACACACTTTCAGGCACAAATGTGACAGCCATCGGCCAGCTTGATCTCTTCACAGAGATGCCTGAGAACACTTCGCTGACATAGTCGTACGAGATGAAAATGGGAATTGAACCAGAAAATTCGGGATTAATGGACAGGATGCTGTTGACAGATCTTTCGATGAAATCACGGTTACCTTCCTCCATTGAAACTGTTTCGGAACCAAGCACAAGGGTTTCAGCGCCGAACGTTCGGGTCTCGTCGTCAAACCGGCAGAAATACGCCCCGCACTCATGGCTCCTGATGGAATCCACCACGAAATCAGGATCCAACTCGCAGCCTCCCTAACTTCAAAAAGAATTCCCGCATCTTTGCCGGGTCTTTCTTTCCGGGGGCAGACTCAAGCGAACTGCTCAGGTCTATGAACGATGGCTTAAGAGGCATCAGCACGTCGAGGGAATCCGCATCTATCTTTCCGGAGACGCCTACGTCGTAGCCTCTCAGCAATATTTCAATGCGGGGCAGAATCTCTGCAATCCCGTCCTTCTTCTCCAGCAGAATGAAATCAGCACCAGCATCGTGCGCTTCAATTGCTTCTGCGAAAGCCTTGCTGATTTCGTGGACCTGAATGACTGAGATAACCTTCTTCCCCAAAGAAAAGCGGACCTCTTCTATCTCCTGCTTTCCATGGGCAAAATGAAGTTGCACAATATCCTCCTTGAGTTCAGAGGACCTTACAGAGTCCATGCTGGTGTAGACCCCCACTACGTCTTTCCCAAGGGATCGCATTCTCCCAACCAGATCTTCGTCTCCGTGCCTTGCTACCTCCGGGTCAAGAACTACGCCCAGGAGGTCCGCACTCAGGTCGCTGGCTAGCCTAGCATCCTCAATGTTTGTAAGCCCGCAAACCTTGACTATTGGCCTGTAGTCAGAATCGTTACGCATGGATGACTCCCCCTCCAATCAGGTTGATCGTTGAGGATATGCCCCCGTACGTAATCAGATCGAGGGATTTATAGTACCCCTCATCAAACGTTTCCACAAGTCCATTGGCCATTAACGCTGGTGCAGTATTCAGAGCGATGAAAGATGCGGAATCCTTGTTTCTTCCTGAAAGCCCTTCCAGCGCCAGCGTAAAGAGCTTCCCCGGATCGTTTGAGCAAATATTTTCCCTGTCGGTATTATTTGACAATCCTGGTCCGTCGACTTTCACCTGCTTGACATTGCCATTTACCAGGATTAACTTCCCCTGATCAAAAGGGGAAATCTCGTCCATTCCATCCTGAGAAGAGACCACGCACCCCCTCTTACCCATGCTTCTTAGAGAATCAGCGTATAGATCAGCAAGTTCAGGAATGCATCCGATGATAATCCTGTCAGGGTCTGTGGGATTGGTGACCGGCCCAAGCAGGTTGAATACTGTTTTCGATCCAATCAATTTCCTGACCCTGGAAAACATGGAAAATGCGCCGTTATACATCGGGGCTAGAACGAAAAGGAAGCCCGATCTCCGTAGCCTGAGGTTGGCCTCGTCCATGTTATACCTGAATTCATATCCAAGTCTTCCGAGGAAGTCTGCGCTTCCTGCCACGCCTGTGATTGCATGGTTTCCATGCTTTGATACCTTGATTCCGAATGCCGCCGCAACCAGTGCTGAGCAGGTACTCACATTGATTGTATTCTGCATGTCCCCACCCGTTCCAACAACATCTGTGCAGCCCGGGATCCTGCTCAGTAAAGACTTGCTTCGCAGGGATCTGGCAAACCCGGCGATTTCCCCGGATTCCACGCCCTTGGAAATCATTGATGCCAGGAACGAAATCCTTTCATTTTCCGTAGCACCCGGTGAGCAAAGATAGTCCATCAGCCTTTCGGCTTCGGTGGACGAGAGATTATTCCCTCGCAATAGTGACTCAAGTTCCGACGCCACGGATCACCCCTGCCAATTCCTCTATCTTGGACACAAAGCCTGGTGCGTCATTTCTTTCCAGGAAATCGATCAGCACTGTTCCCACTGCTATACCGTATACCACTGCACCTGAGATTCCATGGAGATCCCCGGAACTTCGTATGCCGAAGCCAAGGACGACCCTCTTCGATGGCGCCAATAAGCTAATTCGTTCAATTATGGATCTGAGATCGTAGGGGACTCCAATTCCAGTACTCGGCAGGAGACCGTAATAAATCCATGATCTGGCATTCCCGCACGCCTCCCCTGCAACGCTGTCCGGGGTAGAAGGATTGATGAACGGGATGAACTCTAATCCCCGACCTTGAATGGAATTGACTATCGCGGTTCTGGAATGAAAGTAATCTGTCATCAAATCCGGCGCTATTATGCCGGAAAATCCTGCGTCTTTCAGAGAAGGAATAAATGATCCATCCGATTCAAAGTCCGAATAGTACCTTAGGGCATAGACCTTTGAGACTTTTCTCAAGCACAATTCCACAATCTCGGGCAGCGACTTGCTGTCGTACTGGCTGATCGCCACGCCATGAGTCTTCCTTATTGCGGGGCCGTCATACTTTGGGTCAGCGGATGGAAAACCCAACTCGATGTACTCGGCCGTATCTTCCGGAATCAGCGAAAGGAAGTTCTGCAATACTTCCGTGTTCGGGTATCCAAGCGTAAAGTACAGGATCAGTTTCACAGCCTTCCCTCGAATATCTTCAGATCAAGGTATCCGTGACCGCTCACGTTTACGACCAGAGTCTTCTTCTCGTTGCGGTTCTTCTTCACGTACCTTATGAGAGATGCTATTGCATGGCCTGACTCAGGAGCGGCTATTATGCCCTGTGTTTGGGCGAACTGTTTCAAGGCTTCCACGACTTCCTGCTCGCCTACTTCGTCAGCCTTGATGCGACCACTGTGGATCAATAGGGCGAGAGATGGCGCACTGCCGTGGTATCGCAGCCCTCCGGAATAAATTCGTTCCGGAACATAATCAGATCCCAGGCTGTACATCCTCAGCATGGGAAGAATCCCCGCACTGTCGATGAAATCGTACTTGTACTCTCCCTTGCTGAATTTTGGAATTTCCAGGGCCGTGGACGCAATCATCTCCACTTCATCATTCCTGGGAAGGAAAGGAAAGGTGAAACCGCCAAAATTGCTCCCGCCTCCAACGCATCCGATCAGGACGTCTGCGCTCTCTCCCATCAGTTCGAGCTGTGAGATTGTTTCCTGGCCTATGACACTCTGATGGGTCAGTACGGAGTTCATTACACTGCCAAGCATGTATCGGTAACCCTTGGACAGTGCAAACTCGACGGACTCGCTAATGGCTATGCCGAGAGATCCGGGATGATCCGGGTCTGCAGATAGCGTCTTTCTCCCAAATTCAGTGACATTTGAAGGGCTCGGAATGACCTTGCTGCCATATGCAGCCATTACTGTCCTCCTCGCAGGCTTCTGATCGTAAGATACCCT
>JAMDBT010000013.1:0-4224 GCA_023487205.1 Thermoplasmatota archaeon | reverse complement strand
AATCCAACCAAATCCCGTTTTCTTCATCAGATCGGTGAACCCATCAGAGGAAACGAATTTGCGCACCGAATCAGCCAGGTACGTGTATGATTTTGAACCCGTCACGAGGTTTCCGAAGACCGGCATAATGTGGAAAAAGTACGGCTTGAACAGGAATGAACCCGGGGGAGAAGGCATGAAGATATCCAGGTTGAGAAAAATGCCGCCCGGCCTTAGCAATCTGTACGATTCTTTCAGGTAGAGGTGAAGATAGGGGACATTCCTGGTTAGGAATGCACCGGTTATCAGATCAACGCTTCCGTCCTCCAGAGGCACTCTGTCAGCCGAAGCAATCAGTTTCTCTGCATTCTGAACGCGATTCAGTCCCATCATCGACGCAGTTAGGTCCAGCATGTAAATTCTTGCCTCCGGGAACCTGTCCCTGAGCATCTGTGCAAGTTTCCCGGTGCCTGACCCGTTGTCAAGCGCAACCTTGCAGTCGAGCCCCTCAATAAGATCAATGCATCTTCGCCTCCACCGTTGGTCCCTTCCAAAACTGATCAAAGTATCAAGGAGATCATATTTCTCGTGGATGCTGTCGAAAACCTCCCTGATCTCGGTCAAGATATCATGCTCGCGAACTGGGCGTGGGGAACGCCGCTGATTGTGATTATGTTACCCGGATCCACCAATCCCTCATCGACTGCGACGCCAACCGCTTCCTTGCCTACGAGGTTTGCAATCGAGCACATCCGAAGGGACGAAACATACGTTTTCTTTGAAACCCTCGTTTTTCCATAGAATTCTGGATCAACAAGGATATGGACCCTTCCGTCCCTGAACTCTTTGCCAATCAAGTTCTGATCGGCTGCGGAAAGAAGTATTTCACCCCGTACAGAGATCATTTTCATTACAATGCTCAAGAAGTTTTCACTTTCCCCCTTCCGGGTTCATAGAGCTGTCCTTCCTTCTTCATCTTGGCTATGATCTCGTTCACCTTTTCGGGAGTCAT
The DNA here is from genome assembly GCA_023487205.1 of Thermoplasmatota archaeon. Lineage (GTDB taxonomy): Archaea > Thermoplasmatota > Thermoplasmata > Thermoplasmatales > Thermoplasmataceae > JAMDBT01. The sequence goes on along the minus strand of JAMDBT010000013.1, from coordinate 3,233 downwards.
TCCGACCGCTGAGCACCTTTCAACCACTTCATTTTCATCTGCAAATCCTGAGCTCTTGCTGAGTTCCCTTATCACGTCAAGGACAACGCTCATCTCGCTTCTCTGGCTTTTTGACATGCCGGTGTTTATCACATCAAAATCAATCTTTCCCTCGTGGGTCGCGACATCCGAAAGGAAATACTCGAAAATACTCTTGGCAAGAATCGCATCAGAGTAACTAACAGTTGTTGAAAGCCTCATTTTGGCCGACGCCTCGGACAGCCTGATTATTGATTCCAGTTGTCTGGGTGTGATCTGGATTGAGTCTTTGGTCCTGTTCCTGACCTGCACGTAGTAGTCCCTGATCACGTCGGTTGCTTCGCGGGATAGTAGCGGCACGATCTTTTCCTTTGCATATGCCACGTACTTCCGAACGAGCTCTTTGGGAATCCTGGGTACGTACTTGATCTCCTCATCTGTGACGACAGAGGGGGATTCTGACCTTTCCATAGCCTTATAGGTCTCCCCCATAAGATGGGCCTCGAGGACATGCTCAGCAAGGCTCGTGTCCCGGTTTGTGTTTGGCCGGTCGAGCACTTTGAAAATTACGTCGAATCTGGAAATCAGCGGAGGCGAGAGGGTTATCTGGGCCGTAAGGTCCTTGTTCACGTCGTATCTGCCGAAAATAGGATTAGCGGCTGCAAGCACAGAACACTGGCTCTTGAGAGTAGCCATGATTCCCGCCTTTGATATTGTGATGCTCTGCTGTTCCATTGCTTCGTGCATGGCGGATGTGTCTTCCTGCGACATCTTGTCCAGTTCGTCGATGGATGCCAGTCCGCGATTGGCAAGAACGAGGACACCAGCTTCGAGAGTCCATCTCCCCTCGCCGAAATCGTCCCTGACAGCGGCAGCAGTTAAGCCGGCAGCGCTGGACCCCTTTCCCAGAGCCATTACTCCCCTGGGGGATATCTCTGTCATATAGCGGAGAAGCTGGGACTTGGCCGTACCCGGGTCTCCGACAAGCAGTACGTGTATATCGCCCCTTATGATAGTACCGTCCTTCATGGTCTTGCGGACTCCGCCAAACATCTGCAGAGCCATCGCCTTCTTGATCATCTCGTAGCCATAGATCGTTGGGGCGATAGACTGTACAAAAATGTCCAGAATGTCCGGAGACCTTGCGAGCCTCTTGATTTCCGCCTCCTCTTCAGGAGTTATATCGAGGCTTGCCGCTTCTTTGGTTTCCTTTGCAAAGTTATTGACGTAGAGGTATATGTTGAATTCAGTAAGCGGTACGTTCCCTGCTCGCTTCTGCTCTGCAACAAGGGTACCATCAACAACCACCCTGTCGCCGGGGAAAAGTTCTCCAGTTCTATCATCCTCCACGATCACGATAAGTCTCTGTGGCTGTGTCCCTCCCTGCATCGTTTCCGGGTTTTCCTGGATTTCAAGTTTCTGAACGTCCACAAACTCTGACTCGTTCGGAAGCAGTTTGAATTTAGTCTTCTGGAAACCCTCTTCCGCGCACCTGTCGCAAAGGGCAGGTTCCTCAACCCTCCCTCTTGCCTGAGGAACGATTACAGTGTGGCCGTTCTGGCACTGAAACACCGCATTCTGAAGCCTGGGAAGAACTTCGGTGTTCTTTCTTATGATTCCGACCACAGTCAATAGTTTGCTGATGTGATCTGCCCTTATATCAGAAATCTCAACAAGGGCCCCCCTTGCGGGAACATCCACCAGTCTGACATTAACTCGCCTGCTGTCCGACAGCCTTATCAGGGGTATATCTTGCTTGATTAGCTCCTCAGCAGCGTGAAGATAAAACTCAGGTTCCGCAAGGAGGTAGCTGGCGAATTCGTTATTGAATTCAGAGATATGGAGGAATGAGATATACAGAGACTTTATTCCCGGGTAGAACTCCCTCAGCTTGTTGATCTTTTCCTCATATCCATACTTCTTGAATATCTCGCTCCACGTACGTTTCACGGATTCTAGCTTTTCGTCCTCTGTTGCAACCGGGAGCATTGATAGCGAATGAAACATTGGCTAATTTAAGGTTGCGAATGTGAGGGTTGGAGTCGCAGAAATGGATTGTCCAAGAGACTCTCTGTTGATCAAAATATTTAATTAATGCAGACACGTTGCCTCCGCATGCTTCAGTCCTTTACAAGGAACTATGACGATAAGTCGACAGAAGAGGGATTCCAGTTCGTGTTTAAGTGCGATGTCTGTGGAGATGGTTACCAGTCTAACTTTGTTGCATCCGCTACCGCAAAGAAGAAGAACTTTTTCAACAAGGTGTCCAGATTCGGAGGCATGGTTAGCGAAGGGATGTGGGCCGCGGGCGGTGCACTTGGCGGGCAGGCATACAGAACGCCAGCGTGGGAAAAAGAGCACGAAGCAGCGTTCCAGAAGGCGTCCAATGAAGCTCTGTCACATTTCAAGAGGTGCCCCAGGTGCCACAAGTATGCCTGTGATCTTGACTGGAATGAGGAAGCCGGCGGACTTTGCTCAGATTGTGCTCCTAAACTGGCATCCGAAGTTGGGGCAGCCAAGGCCCAGGTGTCCAAGGAACAGGTATGGGAAAATGTTCGAGCCCAGCCTCAGGTTCAGCAGGGTGACCTGAAAGTCGAGCAAACCATCTGCCCCAGTTGTGGAAAGACGGCCGGATCAGGTAAGTTCTGCAACAACTGTGGCGCGCCACTTGGAATGAAGAAATGTCCCGGATGCGGTGCTGAGAACAACCCGGGCGTCAATTTCTGCAGCAACTGCGGTGGCAAGGTCTAGGGCTATTCCGGTGCTCCGGCAGATCATTATTCTGCGGAGCACTCAGTTTTCTTATACTATTTTCTTACCACAGGATCCACAGAACTTTATGCCGGGGGAAACGGGAGCCCCGCATGACGGGCACTTTGCTGCAGCCATTGGCTTGCCGCAGGTTCCGCAGAATTTTACTCCGGAAGGATTCTGGTTTCCACAAGCGGGACACGGGACCGTTGTTCCGGCGCCCTGAGCGGTTACGCCTGGACCTTTTGTAGGGCGCATTCCTGCCTGAGATCTCATAGTCTCAGCCATCTTCTTCATCTGTTCTACGTTGAACATACCACCGGGAAACCCCTGGCCGATCCCGGAAAACATGGTCTGTGCGTTAGGGATTCCAACGTAATCGAAATTCAACTCTTCCAGTTTGATGCCGTCAGCATCCAGCTTTGATGAAAGTGCGCTTTGAAAAGAGGAAGCGTTCTTGTTCA
>JAMDBT010000028.1:37732-57572 GCA_023487205.1 Thermoplasmatota archaeon | reverse complement strand
AATGACTGTGGCTGCAGTACGTCAAACAGGAGATTGTCGCCAACCATCCACGCGTCCTTGCAGTCAACTCCAAGCATCGATAAGGCAGTCAGATAAATTCTGTTATCGGGTTTCCCAAATCCCATTTCTCCCTCTATCAGTATCGCATCAAAATAATCCCCAAGCCCAAATCTTTCTATCTTGGCACGCTGCGACTGCGCGCTTCCGTTAGTCACCAGAGCGAGCCTTATGCCTTTCGATCTCAGCAGTTTCAGGGTGTCGAGAGCTTGCGGGAATAGCCTAATGGTAGCATCCTTAAGTTCCGAGAACCTGTCGGCAACTCTCCTCGAAAGAGCCAGATCCTTAAGCCCGATGCTTTCGAAAGCCAGTTCCACAACGCGCCTTCTTCCCTTCGGGAGATCCATTCTCCAGAGAGCATGCCTCTGTGGATCGGACCAGAAAAAGTCTGATTCTTTAAGTATGGCGGAAAGAACTTCCTCGATGGTATCTGGTTGGAAGCTGCCGGAGAATTCGTTCAGTGTGTTCTTCCAGCACTCGTCTCTCAGCACATCGAAGGCAATTATTGTGTCATCGAGGTCAAACAGTATTGCTGAAGGCGTTTTAGACGGCGCGTCCATTGCGAACCTTTATCACAACCGTGTACAAGAATGAATTGAACCAAAACGGCATGACTGCAATCAGGCTATCCTGAAAGCGGAATTCACCTGGACATTTCAGTCAGCACGCCATCAACTGTCAGATAAAATTCCTCATTCCTGGTATTTCTCGGTCTCGGCAACGGAACTTTGATTATTGTCTTCACGGTGCTCGGCCTGGCGCTAAGCACCACTATCCGGTCCGACATCTGGACCGCCTCGTCGACGTTGTGGGTCACCATAATAATGGTTCTTGGGGGGAGTTCCGGATTCTCCCACAGATCAAGGAGTTCCTCCCTCAGCGCCTGAGCCGCAAAAACGTCAAGGCTGGAAAACGGCTCGTCCAGCAGAAGCAGATCAGGGGCCACAGAAAGCGCTCTGGCAATTGAGACCCTTTGCTTCATGCCTCCGGACAACTCCCGGGGATATGCTTCCTCGAAGCCGTCCAAACCGACCATCCTGATGTATTTCAGCGCCCGGTCAGTTCTCTCGGATCTATCCTTCTCCACGGAGGCAATGACAAGCTCCACATTCTCCTGCACGGTGAGCCAAGGAAATAACGCGGGATTCTGGAATACCACAGAGATGCCGCCGAAGCCGTTAGAATGTCCCGGAAAGAACATGATGTTTCCAGAAGTGGGGTTAACGAGACCAAGAATCATCTTCAAAATGGTGGATTTTCCGCACCCGGAGGGTCCGATCAGGCTCACGAATTCGTTTGGATATACCGAGAAAGATACCTGGCTTATGCTGACAATGTCTTTCTTCGCATAAGAATACTGCATGCCCACCCGATCCAGCGTGAGAACCGGATCCATGACGGGCTAATGCAATGGAATATATATTGATACCAAAAGAGTCGGCTTCGGGACAATATTATTCTGAGTGGATTAGCGAGGACCCCTCTGGCAATGGATTCATTATGCCCACCTTTAATTCCGCGGCGTTTTCCCAGATGTCGGGTACGATGAACGGTAACCAGGTCTATCCTTACATTTATTCACCTCTGTGGAGCGTATGGGTTGATGCGAATAACTACTGGTGGGGCACCGGCAATCTCCAACAGTACCTCACTCCATACTTGGACAATACTCTTATAGATTATTTCAATGTAAATTATAGCGATTGGGTGGAGTTCTACTGATGATGAGAACCATGAAGGTCGGGGTTGTTGCGGCTGTCTTACTGGTGATAACAACCTCCTTTGTGTTTATTCCTTCAATGCAGGCTTTAGTTTCAGGAAACCCTACAACCCTGCCAATAAAGTCTGGTGACAAGATTTACCTCGGCTACTTCCCCCATTCAGACCAACTGACCATAGCAGTCAATCTCACTTCTCCCTCAATGCTTGAGGGGAGTTGGACATCAACCGCGGGTGCCGGATTTATTGTGACACTCCCTGTGGAGGCAACGCCTCTAACGCACCTTTCCATGAACGGAACTGTATCTGAATATTTGAAAGCTGGCCAACTTTACTACATCGGGTTTTATGCTGGAACTCAGGCGGTAATAACCATAACATCCACTTTCCATCTGGTTCCAGTGTGATGACGAGAGAACGGATGTTTTGACCGGTGAGCATTTTCAGCAACGGGCCCTCCGTCTTGAACGACACTAACGCATCGTACACAATCATTACAATCTTGTTCTAGGAAGCCGACAGTAAATACAAACCTTAACCGTTGGAAAAGTGGACAATCACGTTGCCAGTCCAGTATCCAAAAGCGTGAATGTCAAGGGATCGAACAGCAACGAAGCCATAACTTCCCCCACGGCGCAGCAGACCCGTTGATCACACTTATCTCCACAGGGGCGGTTGTCGCAGTCATGATGATCGCTGTGGCCTTTATCGCTGTGTTCTGAAGGCGGATGTAGGTGACACAGCAAACCCACGCGTTGATCCCCAAGATAAATCGATTTGGGCTTTGGGACGAAATTATTCATGGGCCCTTCTTAGGATCTTCTCGTCATCGGGAGTGAGTTCCAGGGATCCGATGTAGAAATCCGCGGAGAATTCCCTGAGATATTCCACAACCCTTTCAGCGTCGTTCTTATTCAAGAACAGAACCCCCCTCAGGAACTTCCTGTGTGGTATGTCCTCCAGTATGCCATGCCTGTGATGCTTGTATCTCCCCTTCCATGAGGTTGAGTCCTGTCCATAAAGGCCCCTGGTGAACTTGTTCATGGTGTTCAGATCGGTATTTTCCGGAAGCCTGAAGATCACGGCTACGCCCTTCATTATGTATAGTAGATAGCCACACTCTATTAAACTTCGTCCTCATATACATGCGTGGCCAGGAGGACCGCCGAAGACCTGAAGGATCTTGTGAAGTCCGTCCGCGGCAGATCCTTTCCATACGACGGGAGGGAACTGGCAAGGAGGAACTGGTCTTCCTACGACAGCGCGCAGGTCAACGAGATTGCGGATATTCTGGAAACGATAAGGGAAGTGGTGGACATGGCGGCATCGAGTCTTCCGTTCCCGCGTCCGACATAGTGAAGGTCATGCTGATGCAGGCATACTTCGGGATGCCCAACCGCATAGCGGAGGGATTCTTGAGGCTGTTCGGCGAGAAGCTTGGCATATCCTCCATCTTTTCGTACAAGACCATAGAGCGCGGATACGATCCGGAAAGAACGAAGAATCTCCTGGACGGGGTCCACAGGATCATGAACGTTGCCGGAAACCGGGGAGAGAGAATATTCTCCACCGACGGCACGGGCGATCCCAGCACCATGAAGGCCAACTACGAGTCCAGGAGGAGTCGGCAGCGTTTAGGGAGGGAGAAAGACAAGACCCAGAAGGAATCCGATGCCTTCCCGTCGACAAGGGGAAGGCATGACTTCCAGTATTCCGTCTTAGCGGCGGGAGTGCACTCGAAGATCATTGCAGGATTTTCCACGGCGGACGATCACTCGATCGGGAGCTGTCTCATTTCCCGCACGTAATGTCACAGACGATGGAACTCTGCCCCGGCATCGACGAGATGCTGGGTAATGCCCTGTATTCGAACAGGAATGCCTGCTCCATCATGGACGCATACGGCATAGTCCCATATTTCCTTCCAAAGACCAATGCAACCCTCAGGGCGAAGGGGGTTCCGTCATGGAAGCTGATGCTCTACGGCCTCATGGACGATCCGCAATCCTGGCTGGAACACTACCACATGCGATCGATCTCGGAATGCGTGAACTCCATGATGAAGAGAAGGATGCCCGCAAAGATAAGGAAGAAGCTTCCGCAGAGGAAGAGGACGGAGGAAACGCTGAAGATAAACATGCACAATCTCAGACAGTACAACTACCTGACACACACAAACCCGGAACTCATCAGGGATTACAGGGAAATCCATTCAGAATAATATTGTCCCGAAGCCAAAAGAGCCCTTTGATTCCGGAGTGCTTTGAAGAACACATGGCAAAAGTTCAAGCGGCACACGGCAGTCCTTATGTCACATTTTTATCATAACTGTGCATCGGAGTGTGTGCGGGACGTAATCGTAGTCGGGGCAGGTCCATCGGGATCTTATGCCTCCTATTCGTTGTCGAGGCGGGGTTATGACGTCCTCAATCTCGAGGAACATCTGGAGGTGGGTAAGCCCGTTGAATGCACCGGACTGGTCTCCGAGCGCGTAACCCATATGGTGAGGACAAAGTCCGAGGTGAATACCGTGACCGGGGCTCACGTAATATTTCCCAACGGAGAGAGGATCCATGTCAAGAAGAGGGAGAAAACCATAGTTCTAGACAGGGATTCATTCGATAAGGACTGCGCCGCCCAGTCTATCGGGGCAGGGACAGACCTGTGCATAGGTTCCAGAGTGAAGAGCGTGAAGGTTACCGATCAGTACGCATCGGTTACTTACAGGGAAAATGGCGACCTCAAGGAGGAAAGGACACTTGCCGTCATAGGGGCGGACGGCATTAATAGCAGGGTCAGGAGAGACCTGTTTCCTTCGAGGACTTCGAGAATTGTCTCAGGATACCAGGTTGATTCCGCGCACAGGCTTGAAGATCAGGACAGTGTGGAAGTTTATGTGGGATCAAGAGTAAGCAGGGGATTCTTCGGGTGGGCTACCCCGGCGGGCAACATCACCAGGATTGGAGTGGGAGCCCGCGGTGGAGCTTCACTGAAGTACTTCAGGAACCTGAACTCAAAGTTTGGGGACAATAAGATCCTAGGGATCAACGGAGGGGCAATACCAATTTCCTATCTCAGGAAGACGTATGCAAACCGGGCCATGCTCGTTGGAGACGCAGCGGGAATTGTAAAGCCTCTCAGCGGGGGCGGGATCTACACAGGCATGGTTTCCGGATCGCATGCAGCCGATGCGTTTGACCGTGCTTATGAAAGGGAAGATTTCGGGATACGTCAGCTTGCCTGGTACCAGAAGGCGTGGAAGCGCGACCTTGGCCTTGAACTGTGGTTCGACGGGATGTTCCAGAGAATCTATTCCACCATAGGGGACTCGTCGTTCAACGCCATACATTCCGTCCTGTCAAGACCGGAAGTGATTAGCCTGATAAACAAGACCGGGGACATCGACTACCCTTCCAAGGTCGTCGTCTCGGTCCTGGTTACCAAGCCCTGGCTCCTGAGATACCTTATTCCTCCTAGAAAAGCATGACCAGGAAAATTACCTACCTGCTTCTGCTCCTGCTGGTAACGGTCTTCTGGGGAATCACTTTTCCCATGATCAAGGAATCACTCTACTACATTTCACCGCTGAATTTTTTGTTTCTCAGGTTCGCCCTATCCTCCGCCCTGATGATTCCCCTGATTGCCAGAAGCAAGGGCGTGCTGATGAAAGGACCAATTATGCATGGGATCGCTGCGGGGGTGCTTCTCTTCATCGGGTACTATTTCCAGACGGTTGGGCTCGAATATACCACTTCAGCCAGATCCGGAATCATCACCGGCCTCTACGTCGTCCTTGTTCCCCTCTTTTCCCTAGTCCTGTTGAGGACCAGGCCCGGGGTTCCTGTATCCTTGGCATGTGTCTTTTCCTTCCTCGGCCTCCTGATTATGTCCGCCGGTTCTATCGGGAGCCAAAGTATACAGTACGGCGACATACTCACAATTTTCTGTGCGGTGGCCTACGCCCTGCAGATCATCTATGTTTCAAGATACTCGAAGGAAGTCGAGACCTATGCCTTCACTTTCTACCAGCTCCTGGTTGTCGCAATTCTTTCGGGATCGGCAATTCCGTTCTCCGGTCCGGGAACGCTATCTTTTCCGGAGATCGTGATCTTCACGCTTATCTTCACTGCGGTTTTCGCGGGTGTCTTCGCGGTTTATATCTCGAATGTCGCGCTAATTCACGTGGAGGCGTCCGCGGCCGGGATCATTTTTGTCGGCGAACCGATTTTCGCGGCGATTGCGTCCGTGATCATGCTGGGTGAGGCTCTCACCATTTACACTGTGGCAGGCGGCGTGATCATGGTCCTGAGCATGTTCTTGGTGGCATACGACAAATACAGGAAAGAGAAATCCTGCCTGCGGGAAAAACGTGATCCAGGGACCTACTGCGAGGAAGATTCCAGGACGTAACGATCCCTGATCGCCCGGCAGACCTCGTGATCGCAATCCCCGGATACCAGATCCTTCAGGAAAGACTCTGGATCCTTCCTCCATTGCATGAGGGTCGCTACCTTTATCCTGAATTTCTCGAAAGCCTTGTCGGGCTTCATGAGGTAATGAAGCTTGGGCGGCCTCACACCCATGTTTACATTGCCACGCAAATAGACATAACCAATACCTGCGGATATGGAGGAGAGCTGGACCTTCTTCTGCAGCGAGTAAACTCTCCTGTAGACTTCAAGCTGCACGTCGTGATCAGAGGAATAATTTTCTGTCCTGTCCGTCTTCCAGTCAAGGATAAAATACTTTGAACCGTCGGTGAAGACTGCATCGATAACACCCTTGAACATTATGTCGTCGTATTCCGGCATCAGGTCGGACAGCGGAATGACGACGGGATATTCCGTGGCTTCGCATTTGAATCCATTCAGCGATTTCAGAATGCTCTTTATGTTTGAAGCCGGCTTGGAATATTTCTCATCAACAAGTACGTCCTGTCCCATAGATATCTTCTCCGCGTAGGAATGGATCTCCTTTCCCGTTTCCAGGGACCCTGCGTAATCCCTGAGCCTCAGCATTACTCCGCGCAGGTACTCGCACGCAGAATCTCCCAGATTCGAATACGATAGCCGCTTGAGGGACGAAAAGTGCCCCCTGACCAGAGGGAGGGTCCATTTTTCCGTAGCCTTCAGGATCCGGTTCGCATCCTCCGGTCTTCCGGAGACAAAGCTGGAATAAGCATTCAGATACCTGCCATACGCGTTGGAAATGGATTTTGCATCGAAAGACAATTCCTCTATTTCGCAGTGGCTGTTGAGGTAGTTTTGTGCGTCATCGGAGACTACGATAAACAGCCTCTCAGCAGCTCTTGTCATTGCGACGAAATCCACCCTGAGGGTTTCCTCCTCCAGTTCTCCTGTAGCGGAAATACCGTTCTGGGCAAGAATTGCCTCAGTCACGCTATCAATGAAGAGCCGGTTCTTCCTTCCCGAGGACGGCACGTAGATGACATTCTGAAATTCGCGACCCTTCGCCTTGTGCACGGTGGAAAGGACGATCTTCCCTTCCGGATCCGGAAGCGCGTCCGGTTCTCCCGACACCATAAGGTATCTAAGGAGTTCTTCCGGTGTAAGATCCTGCACGGTATCAATCGCTTCTTCCAGTGTGGAACGGAGGGAGATTGCGGCATTGAACCATTCCCTTCCCCTGGGTGCTGCTATTGGAATAACGATGTTATCCAGGGCAGCAAGGAGATCGGTCTGTCCCCTGATATTGTTCCGACTGGATGCATACTCAGGGAATCTTGTGAGCAGTGAATCCAGCGTGACCCTGTATCCGTTCTCTGTCAGGAATGACAACGTCTGGGCGATCGGAGTGGGAGAAAAAGGTCCGAGAAGTGCCTTTTTTACAAGCTCGACATCCTGCGAGAGGAGGGAAACTAGGAACCAGATGATCTCTTTTCTTGCCCTGCCGGATCCAACGTTGTGGGCGACGATCTCCCCTGACTCGTTTTCCAGTGTCCTCGCTATGGCGGTGACCATCCCGTTTGTTCTTGCGATAATGGCCGTCTTCCCGGAATCCTGTGGCATTCTCCGGATCAACTGAAGTATGGCCTGCTCAACGCTCCCGTTCGCAACGGAAACAACCTCTGGAACCGGGCCGTTTCTCCCACCGTAACTGCGAAGGTCTGCGAGTTCATCCAGGTGATCCTTTCTTGAAGTATGGCTGGCGTAATGATCCCTGGCGTACCCGAGAACCTGGTCGGTACTCCTGAAGCTCTCTTCCAGCTTGAAGACCTTAGCCTTCCCGAAGAGGTCGAAGTTTCCGACTGACCCACCCTGAAAACCGAAGATTGCCTGCTTCCGGTCCCCGACTGCAAATATGGTATCACCGCTCTCTATTGCAATCCTTGCTTCCAGTCTGTTGACGTCCTGAAGTTCGTCCACCAGAACGTGCGTGAATCTGGGTTTCTTTGGCAGGGAAAGATACTTCATCAGCAGGTCTGCATAATCTGGCATAGCCCCCTTGATCTTTTCATACTCCCTGTAGGCGCCCATGAAACCGCGGGAGAAAGCCTGCATCTCCTCCCTGGTGAATGCCCGATACTCCTGGATAGCCGAAACCAGGGATTCCTCATCTATCCTGTCCGGGGAAATTCCGTAAGCCTTCAGGTACCTTATTGCCTCCTCCGTCTTCGGAACTATGGTGTCAATGACGTACTCCTCCCCATAGCTCATCACTGAATTGGCGCGGAAGTACCGCAATATGGTATACCTGAGCAGGTTCTCCCGTGCAATTTGATTCAGTCCAAGCTGATCCATGGCGAAGGAGTGGAACGTATGGATGTGGAGATCTGCATAATTTAGCGAAATTCCGTTTTCCCTGATTCCTCTTACTATACGATCTTCCATTTCCTCCATGGCCTTCCTGGTGAAGGTCAGGCATAAGATCTGGGAGGGCATGATCCCGCTCCGCAGGAGTTTCAGGAACTTTTCCGCGAGAATGGCCGTTTTTCCGGTTCCAGGGTTCGCGATTACTACCGTATCTCCTTCATAATCCACTATTTCTTTCTGTCTCTCAGTCAGTTTCATCCTCATCCCTTCCTTCAACAGAGTGGTGCACGTCAACAGCAACCCCGCGGGTGTAGTCTCCGAACTCCATGCCGCTGACTCTCGATCTCCCCACGGCTATGAGCTTTTCCTCCGGGTCCAGGACAAGCGTTTCGTTTCCAGCAACCAGGTGGCGGTCGAACCTGTCAACAAACTTGAAGAAGACACTGTATCCCTTGCGGTTGAACCCGGCACTCTCCTCTGAGACCACGACAGAAAGCCTTGGTGGTGTAATTGAGGCCCTCATTGCCTGGGCCCCTTCCATGGTGAGGGTAAGGAATCCATCCGACGCCCTGAGAGTCGCCATTATCTTTTCATCTACGGATGCGGTCCTGATTCTCCCAGTGTTACGGGATACCCTTATCTCAGTGCTGTCAGGAAATAGTTTTATTCCCTGGCCAAACTGAAACTCGGCAATGGTTCTCAGCTTCTGCAGGTTGAAGTTCCTGACCTTAGATCCCACCTCACCGTCATGAGGCTGAAGTGAGTATTGCCGCATTACGCCCCTTATCCAGGTCGTGCTGTTGGATTCCCCGGATCCGATGACTTGCTGTACCGGATAGGTATCCTCCAGTTCCAGGGGTACGTGGATACCATTCCAGGGAATCATGAACGCGACGGACGACTTCTCGTACTCTTCGATAATCTTCTCCCTGATTCCCTCATGCCTGTAGTTGGTGTCCAGAATCCTCACCGTTTCCCGTTGGGAAACGAACTTCTCAGCAAACCGCTTTATCCGTCTGTGAAAGAGCGAACCCCTGCTATGTTCCTGGAAGTGGAAGTACGGAGACCTCCTCGACAGTTCGGTGAATGCTTCCAGCCCGCCCTGTATCCGAAGAATCTGTTCCAGGGCAGCATGCAGCGACGGGTGTGAGTGTGTCTTCTGCTGCACGTATTCCCAGAGATTCTGCTCGTGGATTCTTTCCCTGACCTCCGAAAGTTCCTGGAAAATTGCGAAGAGGTTATGTCTCGCGAGAAGAAGGGTCTTCTCCTCCACTTCCGCTGAAATCACTTCCTTCACGGTGTATCTGCCATGAAGCGGGCTCCAGGCTGGAAAATCGCCGATCCTTGCAAGATCGCGTGTTCCGTCAGGGAACAGCAGCCTGGAATCTCTTGCATATTTCGCATATGAAGCAGAATCGAACAGATCAATTCCCAGGTAAACCGCGAGAGCCAAGAACATGGGATGCCCGCCTCCAAAAAGGTGGAGGGGCTTTCCCTTGTTTCCGTACCTCTTCACGTTCCAGATGATGTTCACCAGATCGGCGTACCTGTACTGTTCCAGGAGGGGAACAACTCCGCCAACGGGAAGATAATCTGCGTGCGAGTAGCCCATCAGCCTTGACGACTTTCTTCTCAGGTCGGGAAAGAGCGATCCCTGGATCGGTCCCGCAAGGAAAGACGTCTCCGAGGGTTCAATTTCGCCCAGCCTCCGGTAAGTTTCACGGACGGCATCACTGGCTTCGGACCTGTTGAAATCCGGCCTTGAGAATATGTCCAGTATGGTGACAACATCGCTGCCGATTTTCCTCTGGAATTCTACCATTCCTCTGTTGTCAAACTCCATGTCCCCGTAGACGTATGACTGGAAGGTTCCCGAATCAGTCATAATTGGGCCGTCAAACTGGAGCATGCTGTGCAGGCCGGATCTTTCCGCCTTCTCACGCAGTTCCGGGCTCCTCCTGATGATGTAACCATTGGTGATGATCCCCTCCGCACCCATGGATTTCATTTCTGAAGGGGTGATCAATCGCAGGTTTGGATTGACCACGGGAAGGATTGCAGGCGTTGTCAGTGTTCCGTGGGCGGTAGAAAGTTTCCCGATGCGTGCGAGGCCATCTCTGTGGACAATTTCAAAATACTTGCTGCCCATCAGAATCAGGAATAGTAGTATTCGCCCGAAGCACGCTGCGATCTGTCCAAGCTGCTGTCTGGCTTGTTTATCCTCGGCCGGTCAGTCTTCTCGTCACGCCTGAACGTAATTCCCATATCTGCAAGGAACACGTTCATCCCCTCCCTCATGTTTGTGGGACCTAAGGTGGAAGCCTGTATTCCAGGTTCTCCTCGGAACACCATCATCCTGTCGGAAATCAGGTCGATAAAGTAGACGTCGTGATCTATCACCATCGCGGGCTTTCCATGATTTTCCATTACTCTCCTGAGGACCTTCCCCACCACCATTCGATACTCGCTGTCAAGGTGGGCAGAAGGCTCGTCTAGAAGATAAAAGTCCGCATCATTCGCAAGGCTCAATGCGATGGATGCCCTCTGCAATTCCCCGCCGGACAGATCAGCAACATGGGTATCCATGATCTCTGTAATGTTCAGTGGATGTAATATTTCCGCCTTGGAAAACTGGTTGTCCATATTCTCTTTAAGTGTGGCAAAAAACAGGTCCCGCACTGTTCCTTCAAATTCCGAGGAGATGTATTGCGGCTTGTACGATATCTTGAGGCTGTTTTCCAAGGCTCCGGCATCGGGTTTAACGATCCCTGCCAGGATCTTCATGAAAGTCGTCTTTCCAAGCGCATTCCGACCAAGGCAACCGACGATCTCCCCCTTGCGTACACTTCCCGGATTTACGGACAGGGAAAAAGAACTGTACGCCTTCTCCATCTTATCCCAGCTGAAAGCGGGTGCACCGGCTGATGACCTGTTTGCCGTCCTGTTTGTGAATTCGATTGGATATTCCCTGATTCTAACGTTCTCTTCCCTTAGGTATCCGGCCAGAAATGAGTTAATAGCACGGTTGGAAGCGCGTTGCTTCGTGACAACGCCGTAAGCCCCGGGCTCACCGTAAATGGGTGCTATCTCGTCGGCGAGCCAGTCAAGAATTGCGAGATCATGCTCCACAACCATCACGCTCTTTGTTCTTGAAAGTTCCTGGATCAGCCTTGCGACCCTGATACGCTCTCCCACGTCCAGGTAGGATGAAACTTCATCGAAAAGGTACGTGTCTGCGTCCTTGAGCAGCGTGGATGCGACCGCAACCTTCTGGAGCTCTCCTCCGGAGCATTCACTTATGTCCCGTCCCAGAACAGGCACAATGCCCAGCTGCTCCGCTACCAGATCGAGATCTTTCTTCTCGTTGACCTTCTTCAGGAGGTCTTTTACGGTGCCTTTTGCGACCCTGGGAATCTGGTCGACGTACTGGCTCTTGAGCGCAACCCGGTTCTTTCCGTCGTATAGATCGGAGAAATACCTTCCCATCTGCGTGCCGGCGTACTTTTCAAGGACCGCGTCCCTATCTCCGCCATCGCGAAAATTTCCAAAGTTTGGTACAGTAACTCCAGACAGGATATTCAGTGCAGTGCTCTTGCCGAGCCCGTTTTTCCCAAGAATTGATACCACTTTTCCCCGTTGAAGAACGGGAAGCGAATAGAGGCGGAAAGAGTTCTCCGAAAACTGATGAACCATGTCGCGGTTCAGTTCGTCTGGCACGTTCACTATGGTGATTGCGCCGAATGGACATCGCTTGACGCAAATTCCGCATCCTATGCAAAGTTTCTCTGTGATTAGTGGTACTTCCTGATCCTCAGGAAATTCAATCGTGGCGATTCCGTTTCTGACGGGAGGGCAGAAATACTGGCATTCATGATTGCATTTCTTGGGATGGCATTTGTCCTTTCTCAAAACGGCTACATGCAAGGCAAAACCACAGCCTATCTGTGCCAGACTTCTTCTGGAATTTCATCATAGAAGTTGATGGTCGTACTGGTATTTCTCACAATCTCCGCAACGCTTATCCTTGATAATTCTCGGATCTTCCTGGTATTGAGGATCCAGTAGTGGATTCTCCACTCCCTGCCATCGTACAGTGTCGTCTCCTCCCTCTCAGTCTGGAGGACTCCTATATCTTCCATGGTGTAGAATGCGTCCCTGTCCTCTGGCTCAAGCATGTTGTCAATGACCCTGTCGCTATAACCGAAGAAATTAATCAGGTGCTCAGCTGCGTCCATAGCCTCTTCCTTGCTCATTCTCCTGTCTTTCAGGCTAAGCCCCGCGCTTATGGCTAACGCTAATTCGTCTATGTCAGTATAGTTTCTCTCTCTCGGAGCCCTGTCGGACCCGTTATTGTTAGCCATTTATTCATCTAGTTTCCATTGCTCAATGCGGTCACCGATATCGAAAATTGGCTTATAAGGTTATGGAGATTCCAGAGCCTGTTTTAGAGCCTTTCTCGTAGCGGCTTGTATGAACTACATGCAAGGAAAGCTATAAATGAACATGTTCCATTTTTTGTTACAAACATGCTGGCTTTTCCTTCACGACATGGGGATAATTTTCTTCCGGTACCGGATCAGGGCGCTGTTTTTGAGATTCACGATATCAATTCAGGGCACTCAGAGGAACGAACCCTGACGCCTGGTGAATATGCTGAAATACTGGAGAAGAACGGACTATTCCACGGCTATGAGAAAGACATTGCAGAAAATATCTTCCGGAAGTTGAAGTCCGGGCTAAAGCAACCCAGGCTCATGCAGGTGGTGAATGTTACCCCGGATTCATTCTTTCCGGGTTCAAGAATTGACAGGAAGGCAATTTCACGCTTAGACCAGATCCTTGACCAAGAACCCGACATCATAGACGTCGGCGGTGAGAGCACCAGGCCGGAAAGCGCTGCCACGCCTCAGGAAGTGGAGGTAATGAGGGTGCAGCCCGTGGTAGAGTATATTTCCGGATCCTCCTCAATCCCGGTTTCCATAGATTCCCGCCATCCCGCAACCATACAAAAGCTCCTGAAGTATCGGGTAAACGTGATCAACGACATTTCCGGTTTTTCTGACCCGGCAATGGTGAGGATCGCCACCGACAACGATCTGGAGTGTGTGGTTATGCACATGAGGGGAGACCCGGGAACAATGCAGAACGACACTCACTACAGTGACGTTGTAACCGAAGTTGCCGGATTTCTGAGTGGAAGGGCGAACGATCTGGTTGGCGCAGGGATAAATCCTTCCCGAATAATTCTGGATCCCGGAATCGGATTCGGAAAAGACTACTCCGGCAATCTGCAACTCTTGAGAAATGCCCACTGTTTCAATCTGGGATTTCGCACCCTGATCGGACATTCCAGGAAGCGTTTCATTGGCGACCTGACAGGCAGGAACGTGGAGGACAGGCTCCCTGGCACGATTGCGACATCTCTATACCTCCTGCGGGAGAAGGTGGATATTCTTCGAGTGCACGATCTTACCGAGAACAGGGACGCGCTCAGGATGTTTGCCGCATTGACGGGATGATACTTAGCGCGTATATTCCTTTCCCAGCGTTTCCCTGGCGATGATGAGTTTCATGATTTCCCTGGAACCCTCTGCCAGCATGAAGGACCTTATTCCGCGAAGGGCCCATTCCTCAGGGCATTCCTTTGAGTATCCATAGGCTCCCTGCCACTGCAGTGCATCGTTGATCGCGTCAAATCCCCAGGTCGTGGCGACCAGCTTTGCTATTGCGATGTTCTTGCTCACCTCGAAGCGAGAGAATTTCCCGAATTTCTGCTCCTGATCGTACATCCACAGCGACTTGTAACCCATAAGAAGGGCAGTCTCCATCCTGGCTACGTCTGACGCAAGGTCGAACTGCAATCCCTGATACCTGGCTATCTCCTTCCCGAATGCCTTTCTGGTCTTCATGTAGGAAATACCTCTTTCGATGGACGCTTGAGCCGAACCGCCAGCTATTACGGCAATGAGTCCCCTCGCAAACTCAAATCCTTCGTGTATTATCTTGAATCCACCGTTTAATTTCCCAATCAGATTCTCCTTCGGAACGATAGCTCCATCGGTCTTGAATGCGCCCCAGGAAGATCCTTCTCTTCCCATTTCCTCCAGATACGATATTTCCAGCTTTTCAGAGTGAGGCAGGTAAAGCAGGGAAGTGCCGGATGTGCCCGCATCAGGTTTTGTCTTCACCACCGTTACGTAGCCGCCCCCTCTCTCCTTGATATCCCGTACAAGGCTGATGAATGATTTGTCTGCGTGGACCTCAAATCCTGACTTGGTCTCCCTAGCGTGCGACTTCATGGACCCTATGTCTGAACCAAAATCTGGCTCTGTGGAGGCAATCCCCATAAGGGATGAACCCTTTGCAATTCCGGGAAGAACCGACTCCTTCAGATGATCCGTTCCGTACTTGCTTACCAGATACGACCATGCGTTATCAACCAGAAAGAGAACCGGGATTGAGGCCGTGGGATCGGCTCTCCCAATCTCCTCGGCGACTAAACCGGTTGTCACCGCATCAGCGCCCATCCCCCCGTATTTTTCGGGAACAGTCATACCGAGATAACCCATCCTAGCAAGCCCTGAAAATATAGAATCTGGAATCCTTCGTTTGGAGATCATTTCCTTTATCTTTGGTGCTATCTCTTTCTGGCAGAATTCTCTCGCTGACTGCCTTATCAGGTTCTGTTCCTCGGAAAATGAAAAATCCAGCATGATATCTTCACGGTATCATGGGAGTTAATTTAATGGTGGCGAGGGGTCTAGATTGAAGCGGACTGCACAAGATTACCATTCAGGGATGAGAAATCGATCCTCGCCTTTGTGGGATCCTTGCTGATTAGTGCAACCCTGCTCTCTTTCCTATCGGAGGTGTAGAAATAACCAAGTTTCTCCGATAGTTCCTTCGAGAATTGCTGAATAATTGGATGAGGAGGCATGTTCGCTGAAGAAAGGCGGTTGATGGACTGGCCTACGTGGACATAACCTTTGCATTCAATGAAGTCGGGCTGGGCGGTCCGGTCCATTAGTGCGTATTCATCGAGATATGGCATGTTCACATCCTTAACCAGCGTATGACGGACAACCTTCCTTGTGTCAAGAGAAGGCAGAATTTCAAGCGTCCTGTTGAAGTTCTCCCATGCGTTCCCGATAGTCGGGTTAAGGAGTTCATTGAAGATCTTCTTGTTTGGTCCGGCAACGGTCACGTAAAGCTGCGTCGGTAAATGGCTAAGTTTCTCCAGAACCATCGGCAGAGTTCCGTTGGTTACGAGGAATGTGCTGAAACCCCTTCTTGTGGCGAGTTCGATAAACTCCCCGAGCCTCGAATACAGGGTAGGTTCGCCTGTTAGTGAAATCGCAATGTGCTTTGGATCCTGGGACTCTTCCCACTTCTCCCTGGAAACCTTTGGGTTTCCCTTGAAACCTGAAAGCAGCTTCTTATGAGCCTTAATTGACTCTTCCAGGATGAATTCAGGGTCATCCTCGTAGGAAATATGCATGGACTCGAAACCGTTGAATCTCCAGCAGAAGGAGCAGTTTTCAGTACAGGAATTGACAGCAGGGGTCATCTGGATGCACTGGTGGGAGTGAATTCCATAGAATGTTCCCTTGTAGCAGCCCTCTCCGCCTGTCAGCTCGCTCTTTGTCCAGTGACATACTTTCACTGCAGAATGCTTGCCAACC
The DNA here is from genome assembly GCA_023487205.1 of Thermoplasmatota archaeon. Taxonomy (GTDB): domain Archaea; phylum Thermoplasmatota; class Thermoplasmata; order Thermoplasmatales; family Thermoplasmataceae; genus JAMDBT01. The sequence goes on along the minus strand of JAMDBT010000028.1, from coordinate 41,341 downwards.
AAGCCATAGTGCTGTTTGGTGTAAATTGCCCCGTACTTGTTTTCCACAAAACCGCAGATGCGAACGATATATTACTATTTCCTTGAAATGACTTTAGATTTAGGGATTTTGGTGGACAGGGATAGCCGGGTGCAGTTCCCTGCCAGGTCCATAAATAAATCCGCGACTATTCTTCCCGGCTTTCCCTTATTTCCTTCAGTGCTTCCTTATCCCTGCAGTAGAGATAGGGCGCAAGGTCCAGCGCCACAGGGGACTTTCCGAGGGTGTGCTTGTAGACGTTCCTCAAATTCTTGTCCACTTCATCGCAATATCCCTTCCACGTTACTCCCTGTGACTCCACATATTTCTTCTCAATCCCGGTAGCAACCTCGTGGGCATATGGGTACTCGTACTCAAAATCTGACATCCACTTCTCCGGGAGTTCGTGATGCATTCCGATCGACAGGCGCGCATCTATCTGTTTCCCCTCCACGGGCAGTAACGACGGAAAATGTTCATCGAGATAGATTGTCTTGCCATCAATGGAGTACCCTCCGGTGTACTTGACGTCGTATTTGTGACTGAGAGTGACGTCCTTGGAACTCCTGGATTCCACAACCTTCAACGTCTTCTTATTCACAGTTACCGATGATCCGTCGGAATTCAGGAAATGTCCTCTGGTAACTTCGGAAGGAGACATGAACTTGATCAACTTAGGGTCAGGAAAACTAATTGCGATGGTTTCGTACACCGTTTTTCCATCTACGTGCTTGACTATGTGGCCAACGACTTCGTATTCTTCCATACCTGCGATAAAACCATCTAAATTAAAGTATTTTCCTGTTTGCTGGTCCAGAGATCAGGCAATTATGTGCAATAAATTAAGTCGCTATGTATAGCAGTAAGATGTTCGTTGGAGAGCAATTTTCGAATTCATACGCGGAACCATTCTGGTTATCTCGGAGATCTTCTCGTTGGTCTGAATCGTTATTCGAGTCAAAAATAACAAAGCCCTTGATGCCTAAAGAATTGCAAAAGGAATTTAGTGGGTCGCTGAAGAATGTTTCAAAAAAAATGGAGGATTAGTTTAATCCTCTCCGCCTTCTCCGCCCGGCATTCCTCCGCCGCCTGGGGGTGAAGGTGTCTTTGATGCCTTCGTGGCTATGACGTCGTCGATCCTCAGGATCATTACAGCCGCTTCAGTTGCGGATTCGATTGCCTGCTCTCCGACCCTTATTGGTTCCAGAACGCCTGCCTTCCCCATATCCTCGACTTCGCCCGTGAATAGGTTGATTCCTGCATACTTGTCACCGTCAGCGTGCTTCTTTCTGATCTTTATGAGCACGTCTATCGGGTCAAGGCCAGCGTTTTCGGCCAATGCTCTTGGAATTTCCTCCATAGCATTTGCGAATCTCTCGATTGCAAGCTGCTGTCTTCCGCCAACTTTCGCGGCGTACTCCTTGAGTTTCGTGGCGATTTCGATTGCCGTAGATCCACCACCAGTCGTATATTTTCCGTCTTCAACTGCGGCAGCGACTACGTGAACTGAATCAGTGATCGATCTTTCGATCTCGTCCACAATGTGCTCTGTACCGCCTCTTACCAGGACACTCAGCGCCTTGGGATTCTTACAGCCGGTTACGAAAGTGAGGAAGTCATCATCGATCTTCTTCTGTTCCACAAGCGCTGCGAACCCAAGATCATCATTCGTCAACTCGTCGATTGAGGACACGATGGCAGCCCCAGTGGCCTTTGCCAGTTTCTCAACATCGCTTTTCTTTACTCTTCTAACGGCATATATTCCTTCCTTTGCAAGATAGTGCTGTGCAAGATCATCAATTCCTTTCTGCGTTATCAGCACATTAGCGCCGGTCTTCTTGACCTTCTTGACCATGTCCCTGAGTATTTCCTCTTCCTGTGAAAGGAACTTCTGGATCATGGAGGGGTCGTCGATTCTTATGTTGGTGTCGAATTCAGGCTTCTTGATCTCCAGCGCAGCATTGAGAAGTGCAACCTTGGCGTCCTTGACAAAGTCCGTCATTCCCGGGTGGACTTTTTCCTTATCAACTATGATTCCGTAAATAAGCTCGGTATCCTCTATGTCGCCGCCCTTCTTCTTTACAATCTGAAGGTTGTCAAAGTCAACGTTGAACTTGCCATTCACCTTCTCAGCGACACTCTTGATTGCCTCATACGAGATATCGGAGAGCTTCTTCTTGCTTCCGGAGGCACTCTTGCTGCTCAGCGAGGTCTCAGCCATCTTGATCAGCAGTTCCTTATTCTCAATCTTCACCGGCTTTGCCATATCATGAAGGACTTTCTTGGCATGGGCGGAAGCCATCCTGAAGCCTTCGGAAATTACGGTTGGGTGGACGTTCTGCTTGATCAGCCCCTCAGCCTCTGCGAGGAGGCCCCCAGCTATGATGACTGCCGTCGTGGTCCCGTCGCCGACAAAACTGTCCTGCGTCTTGGAAACCTCAACCAGCATCTTTGCTGCAGGGTGCTCAACATCCATCTCCTTGAGGATAGTGACTCCGTCGTTCGTGATCACTATGTCTCCAAGGGAATCCACAAGCATCTTGTCCATTCCCCTCGGTCCAAGTGTAGATCTAACGGACGTAGCGATTGCTTTTGCTGCCTCAATGTTATTCTGCATTGCATCCTTGCCAGTTTCTCTCTTTGTGCCTTCTTTTAGAATGAAAATCGGTTGGCCACCTATCATTATGATCGAAGTAGGTAAAAATAAACTTCTATATAAGTGTTGATGGTGCATAAATCACATTAGGCAATCGGTGCACGGCGGTTGAGGTTGAGTGTGCGTGCGCAAGCCAGTGACAGCCGTATGCCCCAATCTAACAGAGAGATGGTAATCGTCACGTTGTCGTTTACACGGGCCTGCTCAATACTTTGCAGTGCAGAAATCGCGGTGTCAGGCTGTATTCGCATTCGTTTGCCCGGTTCCAAGCTGAGGCTCCAACACTCAGGTATCCCAGTATAATCAGAGCGTCTTCACGTTCCGCGAGAGTCCGGCAATCGCTCAATTAACCGCATTATTTTAACCGAGGTTAGCATCACGCCGTGAAAATGTTCGAGAGCAAATTTTACGCCCTTGGAAAGAAAGTTTCAAAGAAACGGAATAAGATTCTTGTTGTCGCATTCTGGATTGCACTTTTCGTTTTAATGGCTCCTTCAGCGCTTGGATTCTTCAATAACGTAAATTACAATTTTGGAAATAACATGATTCCCAGCAACTCGCAGTCCTACCAGGCCAATGAACTGATGACCCAGCAATTCGGATCAAGATCCGGCAATTCGTCTGGCCAGGCGCAGATAGTGATTGTGGTAACTGGAGTTAACTTGAACGATTCTTCTAACGTGAACAAGCTAATAACCATGGAAAACAACTTAAGTGCCTATTATTCGAATACCAGTTTCCGTTTCGCAGGCTTTGAAGACTTTTTCAGCGTGGAAAAGACTATGCTCCAGTCTTCCGCAGCCGGTATCAAGACCCTGGAAAATTCCACTTTCTATCTTCTTTCCGCGACAAATTCCAATCTCTACGCTCTGATATCCGGGGTGAATTCGTCGGCATATTTTGAATTCGGACTTCCTGCCACTTATTTGCAAAAT
>JAMDBT010000028.1:27434-37110 GCA_023487205.1 Thermoplasmatota archaeon | reverse complement strand
TGAACGAGGAAATGAACAATTCCGTTGGCCACTATCCACTTCTCCCCAGTCCCTATGTTTTCCACCAGTTTGTTGGATACTCATGGAACTCCATGATCATCGTTGCCTCGTTCAGCAATAATTTCAATTATAGTCTGGTGACGCACACCTCCTCCCTGATAAGCCCGGCACTCTCAACCATCTCCGGAAGCAAGTACTACATGGCTGGAAACAGTGCATTCACTTCCCAGCTTAGCAACCAGATTGTGAATGGACTCGTGGTAGCACTGGTTGCGGGAGTCTTGTTGTCATTCCTGATAGTCGGGGTCTTCTTCAGGTCGCCAATTGCAGCACTGATTCCTTTCGCTTTCTTCCTGATGTCCGCAGTAATCGGAATGGGGATTAACGGTCTCCTTTACACTTACGTTTTCCATGCTTCTGCATCGTTTCTTACGCCAACACTTCTCCTGATACTGATCCTGGGACTTACAACCGACTATGTGGTATATATGATGGCCAGGTTCAGGAAAGAGCTCGTCAAGAAGAATCCTGATGCTGTGGCGGAGACGACGAAATGGGCAGGTCACGCCGTCTTTACATCAGGCGCCACGGTGAGCCTTTCATACCTGGTGCTCTGGATCACCAACGTACCGTTTTTCAGTGATTCCGGAATCACCAACGCCATCGGGATATCGGTGTCAATATTGCTTGCGATTACAATGCTCGGCGCAGTCATGGCATTATTGAACCACCGGATGTTCTGGCCCTCTCACCCTGAAAAGTACGCAGAGGCGCCGTTCGAGAAAGGCATGAACAGGCTGGGCAGGGCAGTCGTGAAAAACAAGAAAAAGATACTGGCCGCGATGGTAGTAATAACGTTTGCCGGAACATATCTATATGCAATCACGCCCACGAATATGGATATCTACGATTTGCTGCCCAACAACAGCGAGATACAGGCTCTGGTGGCTGTGAATCAGACATTCCACGGCGATTATTTTGACAGAGGTTACGTCGTTATGGAAATGCAGTCTCCAATTATGACCAACAATTCTGGGAATTACTCCTACAACAACACGGAGCTTTCCATCATAACCGCTGTGGAGCAGAAAATACTCGCGGACAAGAACTTCTCGCAGGTTTATGGGCCGACTTTTCCGTACGGTTATTATACAAATCTGTCGGGAGTGCCTGGGACCGAGAAGATCACATTTGAGAAACAGATCAACAGTTACATAGGCAACAACACGAAGTATGCAGTGGTATATTTCCAGACTGCTGCCCTGGCTTACCGGCCCCAGACCTCAGTTCAAGTGAAGAACCTCGATTCCTTGATTGCATCTGTTGATCACAGCAACTCATTCAATTTCTACGTGGGAGGGCTGACACAGACTTTCAATGATATGTATACCTCGGTCGTCAACAGCTTCGACTTCATGATCCCCGTTCTCGCCATCTCTATTTTCGCAATCCTGTTCATTCAACTTGGATCAGCATTCACCCCGATTCGACTCATACTCATGGTGATGGCTGCTGCCGCTGTTTCGCTGGCTCTGACATTCATTCTGTTCTTTTACCTGTTCTCCACTTACCTGATAGTTTTCCTGCCCATGTTCGTATTTGTCACTTTGCTGGCAGTAGGCGTCGACTATGACATATTCATGATCACCAGAGTCAGGGAGGAGATAACCAAAGGCAGCACCACCGAAGAGGCCATAGTGAAGAGCATCACGGAAAGCGGAGGGGTGATCATCACTTTAGGGGCAATCCTGTTCGTAACGTTTGGAGCGTTATACCTGGGAGGAATTCCAATACTGCAGGAAATCGGCATCGGTTTAGCTCTCGGAGTGCTCTTTGACACATTCGTAAGCTGGCCCTTTTTCCTTCCCGTAGTGATGATGTATTTGAAGAAGTACAACTGGTGGCCAACCAAGCTGGTTGCCAAGTGACGTTCCTATCGTGCTTCTTCCCGCCTTTCTGGAGGATGGGAAGAAGTGCAACGGGACAGGAATGAATCGTCCGGTTTTCTGGCAAACGGCGAAAAAGCCTGATCTCTTCATCCCTTAACGGCCAGCAAAACAATAAATAACTTCCAGAGATTCTGCCGCAGGTTCCGTGGGAAATGAAGACCTATCTGGACGTAACATTCTCAAGCGAGGGCGCAAAGCCCAGTGAAGTAATCAACAGGCTCAGATCGCTAGGGTTCAAGCCTATGATTGGGGAGCACGACATGGTGTATGAATGGGGCAAGAACGCCACCACCGAGGATTCGATCTGGTTCGCAGACAAGATCCAGGCAACCATGGAGGGCTTCAAGGTCATGTTTCACATAGAGACGGTCAGCGAATAGCCTGTTTTCCAGCGCCATAGGGAATTCTTCTTACATCCCCGCACTTCGCGCATCTGATCACCGCAATACCTTTCTTAAGGCGCAACCGGGAACTGGAATCATAGGGGGTGAAACACTTCTTGCAGAATTTTCTCTTTATGTCCTGGGGCAGGGTTATGTCCATTCTTTCCGCGATCAGGTCAATCATTTCGTTATACCTCCTGGCCAGATTCTGGTCCCCTGCAGTGGAGGAAAGATCTGCAAGTTCGTTGATGCTTTCGACCGCAATCTTCCTCAATTCCGACTTCGGAATCCTTGCATCTTTCCTTCCCATTTTGGGTCACCCCTGTTCCTTCACGTGTATTCCCATGGGATCAAGAATTGCCTCACCGTTCTCGAGGACAGGAATTCCTCCGAGAACTACCTCCCTGGGAAAGACCGTTTGAAAACCCCTGAATGGGCTGATGGGAACTTTTGAGTGAAGTTTTTGATCCTTCAGTGGTGACATATCGGAGAGGTTGACAGCAAAGAAATCTGCGCGGTTTCCTACCTCGATTTCGCCCCTATTGAGTCCGAACACCTTAGGTGGGTTGCGGATGCAGGTTTCATAAAATGTCTCAAGGCTGAGTATTTTCTTTTTCACGAGAGCAAGCATCAGCGGAATCCTCGTCTCCACTCCTATGATTCCTGACTTTGCGTACTGAAACTCTTCCTTGTCAGCCTCGGTGTGCGGCGCATGATCCGAGGAGAGGATGTCCACCTTTCCTGAAAGGAAAGCTTTGAAGAGATCCTCACGGATATCATCGCTCCTCAGCGGAGGGTTAACTTTTCCCCACGGGCCGGACTCGTCGGAGTCGGAGAGAAGCAGGTGGTGCGGAGTGACCTCCCTTATTGCTGTTGTTCCCACGGTCTCCAGGGATCTTACGGACGTAACATGAGCTGCAATCTTCCTTTCCACCTGAAATTCCTTCATGTCCTCAAGCGATCCCACCTCGCAATCCAGTGGCCTTGATAGGTTGTGTTCTTTGAGGCCCGTCACGTCAGGCCCCCGGCTCAGACTGAGGCATCTGGCAGACTCGGCATGGAAGGCCTTGGGAATGTCAAACTCCTGTATCTGTCGGAACACCCCGGCCCCCAGGTCCATTCCCAGTGCGTTGGTGGAACCTCCAAGGAACGTCTTAATACCGGAAGACCGTTTGCTGATGACGGGCCCATTGTTTCCGTTGAACATCGAATATAGGCCAAAGTCACAGTAAGACTTTCCCCTGACAGCGGCAAGCTTGCTCTCGAAAACTTCATAGTCAGAAACCGGTGTCAAGTTGTTGGGCATGTCGAATACCGTCGTTGTGCCACCATAAATCGCCGACAGGGAACCGGTCCCGAAATCCTCCTTCTCTGTTTCCCCCGGATCACGAAAATGAACGTGCACATCGGTCCCAGCAGGAAAAATCGCACCCTCCAGTCTTACAGTTCTCGATCCAATCATCGACTTGCCCAATTTGACTATTATTCCATTTTCTACGGCGACAGAAAGTTCCTCAAACCTGCCTTTCCGGAAGAAGTTGCCAGAGAAAATTGCATCCGGCATACTAGACTCCGGGAATTTCCCCCCAGATGGCCTTGTGGTATTGACCCATGACTCTGACGGGAAGCCTGTCACGGATCACGGCCTCAACTATCCATCTGGCGTCAATTCCAAAACAGGGTTGAAAAATCGTGGTAATCACGCTTTTCAGGCTAATCACGAAATTCCTGGAATAGTTGTAGTCGGTAACGTCCTTTATGACGAACTTAAGGTAGTCCGACTCCCTCAGGAGGTCTATGTTCTCGCGGCGCAGGGAATCAGCTTCGCCGGATGAGGGGGTCTTTACGTCCATGTCTATGGCCGTGTGCGGTATGCCAATATAGGGCTGAACGGAAAGCGAACCTCCCGTCTCGATCAGTACGTGCTTCCCGGAATCCGTAACAGACTTTACGAATCTTGGTGCATCGGCCTGAAGCAGCGGCTCTCCTCCGGTCAGGCAAATCCAGTCCTCCCAGACATTCGCAGCTTCCGCTATGAGCCCCCCAAGAGGCTCATCGTGACCTCCCGTGAACGTGTACGCGGAATCGCACCAGGAGCACCGCAAATTGCATCTGTTAGTTCTCACGAAGTACATCGGGACACCGGTGAGGGGTCCTTCGCCCTGTATGCTGTGGAACTTCTCTGTGATTCTCAATTTCTGCCCACCATCGCTTGGAGAGTATTTTACTTAGTCGGGAATGTCTGATTTCAGCATAGACCAAAGGTAAATAGTGCTTTTACATGATACACTTGATATGCGAACTTCTCCAACTGCACCAGCCCTGATCGCCATGGTGCTGGCAGTATGGATACTGGCATCTGCGATCACGCAGATACAACCGGTTCTCGCAGGCAATTCAGGCTACAACGGCGGTGGAAGTTCTGGCTCACAGGGAACCGGTTCCGGCCAGGGCGGATCGGGCCTGCCGTTTGGAAACGGTCTGGGATTCTTTCCCAACCTGGGAAATCTGAACCTCGGATGGAAAATGCCGCAAATGCCGAGTTTCAACCTGCCACATTATAGCTTCAATTTCGGTAAGCTGTTCAATTACTCTTTTCCCAAGTTCAACCTCAGCAATTTGAGTTCTTATAATCCGGCCAATTCGTCCTTCTTCGGTGCGAAGGGCGGTTCATCCGGCGGGGGTTCTACATCGAATGCCATTCTGCAGGTCCCCATACTTAATTTCATGGTGATTATTATTGCCGCTTTGGTGGCAATTGTGGCACTCACGATATTTTCCATAACAAGATCCAGGCGGGGCAAGCAGAAGGTGGAACCCAAGAAGGATGAGGAGCTTCCGCTTGGAAAGGAACCAGACGATGATCCGTCAATTCTGAACGAAACGGGAACCAGTGCCCAGGCATTCGGCGCGGAAGAGACCACTGCGCCAATTCGTGGATGGAGCTCGGGAAACGACGCTATCAGGCCACAAATCAATAGAGAACTGCCGCTGACTTGGGGCCGAAAAGATCCTCTCTTTGTGGATGTACCAGTGAAATCGAGCCTAACCATGAACTCGGCTGCAGTACCCAAGGCAGCGGAGGGAAACGTTGTAATTAACATGGACAAGAGGTGCAACCTGCTGGTCTGCAGGGGACCTTTTGGAGTTGAAAGCAAGACCATAAGGGCCATTGACTACTCACAGGACATTGTGAACTTATTTAGGCTTAATCTTCTCTCGGACAACAGCGCGGGCCTCACGGGACTGACGGCAAGGGAGATTATGGCAGAAAACTTCTCATTCGGGGGACAGGAAACCAGGGCAAGGCTTGACAGGATTCTTGTGGCGTTCGAAGAATCTTATTATGGCAAGAAAATGGTGACACGTTTGCCGTATGAGGAATTCATGTTCAGCCTCAGGGATTCCATTCCAAATGCGCGAGCCATAGTATGCAGGGAAAATTGATTGCGGATGGCTCAAAGAAATCCAGTCAGGCTAAGTATCAGGAGAATTTTGCCCGTTTTTCTGTTTTTCATAGCAGTTGTCATCCTGGCACCGACCCTTACGTCAGGGCAGCCTTCCGGCGTCGTGATAGCTGCCGAATTTGTCTCCCTGCTGCTGTTTCCCCTTCTCGTTAGCCTTGCAGGATCGGTCGTACAAGCATACGGGCGTCCCGTCTCAGGAAAGACAATCAAGTTTGCATTGAGCGGAATATTATATGGAATTCTGGCTGGTTCATACCTAGCGGGGATCACCTCCGCAACGGGTGGATTTTCCCCCGTATTTCCAGATTTGATTGCCCTGATCATCGGCCTATTTTCTGTTTCCCTTCTCGGAAGATCACTCGCACTGTCCAGCGACTCTCCCGGATATTATGCGACGTTGCAGAGTGCGTCGTGGGCAGGCGTTATTATGGTCGCCTCAGTTGTGTTCTGGACGTTTCCCGCAACCTGGTACCTGTTTTATCCGGTTCTATACGTAGGAATAGTTACATTCCTTTGTTCTCCCAAGGTTTCCATGCTCGAAAGCAAGGATGAGGGGACCGTGCTTATAGGGAAATACATGGTACTGTCAATCTACAGATGGTACACATTTGCTTTCTTTTTGGGCATAATGACTTCGCTGATTTTCCTTCCGTCCCTGCAGGGATCGAGAGGTTATCTGATCATATTCCTGTTTCTTCTCCTCCTGCTCGCTTTCATGAGAGTTCTCATAAGAACGTACAATTACCAGACGGAACGCATTCAAGGGATTTCCCTGGCGGTTTACTCCAAACACAGGCATAAGGTTGAAATCTCCCACGAACCCCTGGTTGATTCTCTGGATTCAACAATTACCGATTTCACTGTCAATGGCGCAAAGGAGAAGCTCATCGTGCTGCTTTCAATGCTCCTGACAGACACGGGATCGGGATATGATGAAATTGAGCGATTGCTGGACCCGATCATAAGTTATCGATCCTCCGAAATTCTATTTTTTCCCCCGCTCAGGACAGTCCAGAGAATCAGCAAGGAGGTAGAAGTCCGGGAAAGATTGCTTGACGTTGTGATCAAGAACATTAATGCACGCTTGGGAGTTGCGATAGGATGAGCCGTTCAGGTACCGCATCCTCCGAGATACAGTCCCTTCCCCAGGCTGCAGTTGATGAGGTGATGAAATTCCTTGTAGGAAACGAGGAAACCACGAAGAAGATCATGGCATGCATCATGGCATCGGGACACGTATTGCTACAGGATTTTCCGGGAACCGGGAAGACCTTCCTCGCAAAGATCCTGTCGTCCGTGCTGGGGCTTTCGTACAGCAGGATACAATTCACTCCTGATCTTCTGCCCAGCGACATTATAGGAACCAAGGTGTGGCAGCCGAACACCGGCAAGTTCACGGTTGTCAAGGGTCCGCTGTTCGCAAACCTCATCCTTGCCGATGAGATAAACAGGGCTCCGCCGAAGACTCAGGCAGCGCTCCTTGAGGCAATGGAAGAGCGTCAGGCAACCATAGAGGGAGAGACAATTCCCCTGCCGTCCCCGTTCATCGTAATTGCAACCCAGAATCCTATTGAGTTCGAGGGGACATATCCACTCCCGGAGGCTCAACTTGACAGGTTCATGATCATGACTTCCCTGGGATATCCTGACGATGACATTGAAGTTCTGAAGAGAAGGATATCCTGGCAGAAGGAGGACCCCAGCAGGGAAGCTAGTAAAATCATGGACGGTGACTCCATTGAAAGCATCAGGGATCACCTGGAATCCCAGATCACTGTGAGCGATGAAATCCTGCAGTACATTGCGTTGTTTGCAAAGTGCAGGAGGGACGGAAGAATCCTGGCCGGGCCAAGTCCGAGAGCTATCGTCTCACTTTTCAGGATGTCCAGGGCAATGGCGCTTGTTAAGGGCAGGGACTACGTTATCCCAGATGACGTGAAGGCCGTATCTGCAGCGGTACTTGCACACAGAATCCTGCTCAGGCAGGAACTGCTAATGGAGGACATGACTGCGGAAAAGGTCCTGGAGGAGTTCACAGCCAAACTCCCTGTCCCGAAGTGATCCATTGGAAACGAGCTGGACAAGGACTTTGGTCTCCATGATGATCCTTGGAGGGGCAGTGGTTGTGGCAGCTGTTGTTTCCACCACGCCGTCATTGCTGGCCGATGTGTTGGTGATTATAATTCTGGTGGGAATCCTGCGCAGTTTTTCTGCTCCTCCCATTGTAAGCGCAAGTTGGGAAATGCCTGAAAGGACCAAAGTGGGGACAGATTTCGATGTATCCGGCACAGTGACCATTTCCCGTGGGCTCGGAGTCGTGGACATCGAATTGACCATACCGCCTCAATTTGATCTCGTATCAGGGAACAACGTTCACGCGGTTTTCAAGGGTCTGGGCAACTTCACTACAAGCTACACATTTCGGCTTAAGTCCCTCAGGAGAGGCGTCTTCGATTTCAGCAGCCTCAAGTATTCATATTATCCGACCCTGGGGATCACGCATAGCATCAAATCGGCACTGAATGCTCCACATTCGCTTAACGTGATGCCGAATGTACCCATCGTTCCCAGGATGAGCAGGACAATGAGATCCGATGTTGTCAGGTCTGCAACCTCCTTTTCGCGAATGGGGCCGGTTTCCACAGATTTTGATTCCGTCAGGGAATACAGGTATGGAGACCCATACAAGTTCATCAACTGGAAGGCGTCCTCCAGGCTGGGGATCACGGGGAAGCTCGCGGTGAACCAGTTCATCAGGGAAGGAACTAAGACCGTTATGTTTCTCGTCGACCACTGGAAACCGTCCGTCAAGGGAGTAGGAGAGGAGAATACCTTTGAATTCTCGCTGGCGCTTGTTCTCTCATATTCCAGGATGCTGCTTGAGGCAGGAATAAACACCGGAGTGGACCTGACGCATGGGAATGACGGCAAAAAATTTGGAATGGTCCTTCCCGGTTCGGGGATGGAGAACTTCACCAGGATACGGAATTTTGTCATGAGAGCAGAACCCGAACCCTCGGTCAGGTCGGGCGCCCCCTCCTCATATGAGTTTACGAGAATCGCCAAGGAGACAAGGGCGTCCGTAATCTTTCTCACGTCCGTTTCTGATTTGAACGTTGACCAGATCATGGCGCTTGGAAGGCAGTTGTCCCGGGCTTCCAGGAAGCTGATGCTCGTGGACGTCATTCCATACGGTACAATCGCAAAGTACAAAGGACCCCTGTTCAAGATCATGCTGTCGAAGCCGATCGCGATTGCGGAAAGGCAGGATATTTACGCAATGATCTCCAGGTTTTTCACCATAGTTTCCTGGGAGCCTGTTGATGAGAAGGTTGGGTCTGCGATCGGGAAACTGGGGAGGCTGATGGCCTAGAATGAACAAATATCTGCTTCTTGTGCTCGGTACCCTGGGAATCATTTCCCCAGGACTGTTTCTTTCACCCGCCTCAAGCTCATATGGCGAGATTGCGGTTCTTCTCATAGTGGTCACAGGAATAGTTGCCGCTTTCCTTTCCTTTAACCCCTTTTCCAGGAACTGGGCCAAGTTCCTTCCGACCGGGATATCGCTGGTTGCTCTCATATTTTCAAGGGGATACCTTGAGGCGGCTGCATCAGTTCCTCCGCTTGTATTGCCTGCATTCGTAACTGATTTTGTTGCAGTTATAGGAGTTTCTATTGTTGGCATTTTGCTCCTTTCTGGGTTCGAAAGCCTCAGGCGAATGGAACTTGCATTTGCGCAGTCTGGGCACGATGACATGGATATCTCGGTCATGTCCGGGAGCTTCACGTCCATTGTGCTTCTTGTCGCCGTCCTTTCCCTGTTTTCTGCGGGTCTTGTCTATGAGGCAATCAAGTTTCTTCCACAGATCAATGTTGG
>JAMDBT010000028.1:0-26923 GCA_023487205.1 Thermoplasmatota archaeon | reverse complement strand
GGGAATTCAGGCATTCAGATATCACATCGTAACTGAACGCCTGCTAACAATTTTATGGAGGACAGGGCTTAGCAGCCATGGAATACAGCCATATCTTTGATTATGCAAGGGAAGTAGACACAATTCTCGTAATCAACGGAGCAGAAAACGAGATAGATAAGACTTTTTTCTATCTCAGCGAGACCAGATCCGGGATCTTCGAAAATTCAGCGCTGGTCGTGAAACCCAACAGCCTCAAGATAATCACTTCCCAGCTTGAGGAGGAGTCTGCGCGTTCCACAGGCCTGGAAGTTGAGACGTTTCAGAACAGGGCGGACTATACGAATAAGCTGAGGGAAGACCTGAAGGATGTCGATACCGTAGGACTGAACTACTCGTCGCTGACAGTCCGGCTGTACCTGGATCTTCTGAAAGTGATTCCTGAGAAAAGATTCATTGACGTTTCAGGATCAATTCAGGAATCGAGAAGGTTCAAGCAGTCCCCGGAACTGAAAAAGCTGCGGGAAGCCGCCAAGATAGCCTCGGAGGCATTTGACAGGATAGTACCAAGGATAAAGGAGGGAATCACCGAGAACGGGCTTGCCTCGCAACTTGTGTATGAGATGATGAATCTAGGCGCCACCGCACCTTCATTCGAAACCATCATCGCGTTTGGTGCGAACAGTTCAATGCCACACTATTCTCCAGGAAACAGGAAGCTCAAGAAGAACGAATTCGTCCTGATGGATTTCGGCGCGCTGTATGACAGATACTGCTCGGACATGACCAGAACCGTAGTATTTGGAAAGGCATCTGAAGAACAGCGTGAGATGTACGAAACCGTCAGGACGGCGCAGGATGCCGCAATGAAAACAATCAGGGAAAACGTAAACGGGAAGGACGTGGACAAGACGGCAAGGGACGTCATTGACGCGACCAGGTTCAAGGGCAGGTTCATTCACTCTCTTGGACATGGTCTTGGAATGGACGTGCACGACCACCCCGCCCTGTCTCCACAATACGATTTTCCCCTGAAGGAGAACATGGTTATTACCAACGAGCCTGGGGTCTACGTGCCAAAGATCGGCGGCGTCAGGATCGAGGATGACGTCATCGTGAAGAAGGAAGGTTGTGAGGTCATCACCACAGCCCCTCGGGACCTGATGGAGGTATGAATCCCGGGGAACCGCAGGAAGCAGTTCGGTTCGGGAAACTTGAGTCAACCGACCCGTACAGGGTAAGCAAGATCATTTCATCGCAGGATTCCGCGAGCGCTGAATTGAGGGACAGGTGCATTTCGCTGGTTTCTTCCGTAATCACGGGTGACGACAGCCCCAGAATCAGCATTTCACAGGACTTTGTTCTCCTCCTGCTTTACATCCTCCGGTCCATAGACGAGAACCTCCTTTCGGTCAGAATCGCGAACATGCTCAGGGACACAGTCCAGAGGTCTGTCGCTATAGGTACGCCGGAGGATATGGAATCGTATTGTTCCAGGATGGGACTTGATATGGCCTTCGATCCCGAGATCAAGGAACTCCTTGTTTCTATTCCAGTTTTTGTAAAATACTGCTCAAGAATTTCCGGTTTCCAGTACAGGCTGGTATCCCAGGTCCTATACAAGGGACAGGTTATCCTTCGTCAGGATACTGCGTCGCACATTGCCCGGGAATTCTTCGCAGAGCAATTCATGCGGCTCTACCAGTCCATGGAGACGCAGGCTGCAAGAAAGGTCCTGACACCCTACTCGGAATTCATAAGCACAGCAAAGAGAGAATATGCAGTCCTGAGGAGCAGGAGTAAGGTCGATCTCGGAAACGTTGAGTCCGCCAAGTTCCCGCCCTGTATCCTTGAATACATTCGCCAAGTGAGGGAAGGTGTCAATCTGCCACACATGGCGAGATTTACCATGGTCAGCTTCCTGCACAAAATCGGGATGGGAAACCCAGAAATCATGGAAATATTCAAGTCCGCTCCGGATTTCAACGAGAAAATCACAGAGTACCAGGTCAACCACATAACTGGTGAGATATCGGGTACACAATATTCACCCCCTAAATGCGCGGTCCTCCAGTCAAACCACATCTGTTATAAGGGAAACGATCCCCTTTGTGCTCAGGAATGGCTCAAGCACCCGCTCAGGTACTACCTCATCAAGAAAAAGCCAAGACAAAAGTCAGGAAACTAGCTTTTTCTCGACCATTTTCAGGATTGTGCTCTTCTTCAGGTTAGTTTCAACGACGTAGATGATGCATTTCTCGGACGGCAACCTCGGATGTTTTCCGTCCCTTGATTCAAACCTTATCCCGTAAGAACGGAGTATTTCACCAATCCCATCGTGGGAAAATTTCCTGGGTTCAACCTTCCTGATCCTTCTCCCCTTTGATCTTGAAACGGCCGGATTAAAATACTGGGAGTAAAACGTGAACCTCATAACAGGACTGCGTTGATTGTGCCATCCTGTCCCGGTCTGGAAGTGATTCTGGCCATTCCGAGTTCAGTCTGCACCACTGTCCCCTTCGTCATAATGTTTCTCTGGACATAGTGCGGGTTGGCCGGATTTTCCTTCACGGTGACAATCTTGGCAACGACTGTTTTCTTGTCTTTTGGAATGTAAACATTGAGCTTTTCCTCTCTGAGCACGACAGTCTTCTGGCTTCCGCCCATTCCTCTCAGTGTCTTTCTCGATGCTTCCCCTATCTTGGTGAGTGTTGGCTCCCTTCCCAACTCGTGCCTCTTCTTGAGCCTGGCGGCGCGTCTTTTCCCACCTGTGAATTTCTTGGATGCCTTGCCCTGAAATATGGTCATAGCCCCGCCTGATCCTATTGTTCTATATAAGCCATTTTCCGCGATATGGCGCCTCGACGTGGGCTGTATTACCTTAGTTCTCCAAATGCACCATTGTTCGAGTTATTCAGGGAGAAAGAGAACACGGCTACGAAGAGAGGTTATCCACGAACCAGTACCTGCTTTCAACGTTAACAATAACTGCAATTTTCTTGTCATCCAGTGACAGGATTCTATCTTTCAGGCGGCTGTGCCACTCCTTCCAAACGCTGATTTCAAACGGAGTGACAACTGCAGACATCAGCAGGTGCTTTGCCCTGAAGACCCCGTCAGTAAGTTCCGAGTTCACACTCTGTGAATCTTTCCAGAACCCCTTCATGTAAGAGTAGATTGTGGCATCCACGATCTCCAGCAGCTTCACCTTAACTTTCAGATCGGGGTCCTTGTTCTCAGCCTCAAACAATGCCGCCTTTGCATTTCCATAATCTTCCATCTCGCTCTCTGAAAGAAGATCGTGAAATCCCATGCCAGAACCGGTGATCCGCCTCTTAATTTCATCTGTTCGTATGGCACTCTCCCAAATTCCGGGTAAAACGGCAGAATAGACTTCCCTGAAAGACTTTTCCTGAATGGCAGAGGCAAGATCCTCTAGCGTATAATTCTCAGTGGATTCGTGAAATTTGCCGATTGTGGAAAAGAACTCCATGGTTCAACGATACTTGCTGTAATCAAAAATCAGGTCTATTAGGCGATGCTGAAGCTTTTCCCCAATGATCCCCTCTTCATGCTTCTTGAGTACGTAGTCCTTTGCCTCCTTAGACCCCTTTCTTGAAGCGATCGCATAAATGCTTCCCTTTATCGCCCCCCTGACGTTCTCCGGAAGTGCCTGAACCTCTCTAGAAAGGAGGTAATTGAACTCGTCAGACCGACGCATGTCAAGACGCTTGATTCTCAGCCTTTGCTGATTCGTATCAACAGGTCTTTCGTAATAGAAGGGCTTTCTTCCTTTGTTTCTATAAGCCTGCATTTGTATTAGTTCATTGCTCGTCTAATAATAATGTATCGCCTCTTCGGTCTCTTCCGGGATTCCCCGGAAGCTACTGAGATCGGTCTAGACCTCCCCTGAAGTTTCAGGCGCATTCAATGAATTCATTTCGATTGGGTGTAGCGTTCTGATAATTCGATTTCGTCACTTCCATCATGATGATCGCTACTCAGCTTTGCACGCGAAGTTTATGAACCGAGGGTGCAATTGCCTCAGGGAGAAACAAGAATGGAAGGGAGAGATAGTGGCCTATTGGAAACTGTAGACAGATATCTTAGAATCAACGCCGAGGCGGTAAGCAAGTTGCGGATTTCAGTTCCGGAGGATTCATACTTGTTCACACTGGCGAAGGATTTCATGCAGATGATAAAGTCGTACTCAGACGATGCCGCGCATTTCAAGGAAAAGAACGAACTGATTAAAGCAGTCTCTGCCCTTAATTATGCACATGGCTGGATAGACGCAGGCGCAAGGATCGGATTGTTCGATGTGGGGGGAGATCACAGGCTGTTTACCCTGTACCGTTGAAATCCACAGGTACGGGACATGTTTACCAAAATCCCGCAGACCGTGCACAGAACCTTTCCAGAGAGTCCAGGAACTTCAAAGAAATCTTTAATAATATCGCTAAAATATGCGGTCTCGCAACGACGACATGAAATATTGATCTTAGTTGAGAACGGTTGATTGAATGGCAAAGGAGGAACATAAGCCGGATTTCCTTTACATAGTCAGGGTGGCTGGGAAGGATCTTGACGGCGAGAGGAACGTTATTCTGGCCCTGGCAGATCTAAAGGGTATTGGAAACAGGCTTGCAGCTTCGATTCTGAAGCAGCTTGATATCCCTTCGGACGTGCTAATAGGCGATCTGGGAGAAGAGCGCATCGAGAAGTTAAAAAGCTTTATCGAGAATGGGGACTATGGGAGTTTCCCACCCTGGATGCTGAATCACAGGATAGATATCGCTTCAGGAAAGAATCTGAACCTTGTTCAAAATGATCTTGATATCCGGATACTGGAGGATGTCAACAGGCTGAAGAAAATCAGGTCGTACAAGGGAATAAGACACGAAACTGGACATAAGGTTCGGGGGCAGAGGACCAGGTCAAACGGAAGGAAAGGTCTGGCAATCGGCGTGATAAAGAAGAAGGAAGGGCAAGCACCTCCGGCTAAGGAGGAGTAATCCGAATGGGCGACCAGAAGTTTCCAAGGAAGACATATTCCTCCCCGAGACACCCGTGGGAAAAGAATCGAATAGATAATGAACGAGAAATTCTTGAAAAGTTTGGACTTAAGAACAAGAAGGAGTTGTGGAAGTCAGAGGCCATCCTTGCTTCGTTCAGGGCCCAGGCCAGAGACCTTCAGGCAAAACTGAGGACGGAGAATCCGTATGCAAGACACCAGTTCGACCTGCTTATTGGGAGGCTCAACCGGCTGAGTATCCTGGGAGAGAAGGCAAATCTGGACGATGTTCTATCCCTGAATCTGGAGAATGTCCTGGACAGGAGGCTTCAGACGATTGTGCATAAGAAGGGCCTATCCAGAACAGTGGGACAGGCAAGGCAGTTGATCACTCATGGACATGTTCTTCTTAATGGCCGCAGGGTCACGATACCCGGCGTTCTCGTCGAAAGGTCGCAGGAAGAATCGGTGCAGTATAACCCAGACAGTCCAGTGAATGACGAGATGCATCCCATAAGGAGATCGCTGGCTTCAGGCAAGGAGGAGACACCTCCCGCAGAGGAAGCCGCAGCCAAGAAAGAGGAAGAGGAGATCGCAATGGAAGAGAAATCCGGGGATGAGAAGAAGGAAGTGAAGGAATGAACAAGACCGGGATCGCTCACATATTTGCTTCGCAGAATAATACTCTGATACTTGTCACGGATGTTACCGGTGCAGAAACATTCGCCAAGGCGTCTGGCGGAATGGTTGTTAAGAACGACAGGGAAGAATCAAGTCCCTATGCTGCCATGAAGGCAGCTGACCTGATTTCTGAAAAACTCAGGGAGAAGGAAATAACCGACCTGATCATTAAAGTGAGAGCTCCGGGAGGCAATAAGTCCAAGATACCAGGACCCGGTGCCCAGGCCGCAATCAGGGCCCTTTCTCGTGCTGGGTTTAAGATCCTCAGAATTGAAGAGGCGACCCCCGTTCCCCATGACGGCACAAAGAAGAAAGGTGGAAAAAGGGGAAGGCGCGTCTGAACAATGGCAATGAAAATACTTGAATCATCCCCGCGGTTTGCCAGGTTTGAAATCACAGACATTACAACGTCGGAAGCAAATGCGCTGAGGAGAACTCTTATAGGAGATATCCCAAAACTAGCCATTGACAAGGTATCGATTCACCACGGCCAGATAAGGGACAAGGACGGAAACGTGTTCGGATCATCCCTCGCACTTTTCGATGAGATGATAGCGCAGAGGCTCGCAATGGTACCCCTTGTAACGGACCTGAAGATGAATTTCAGGGACGAGTGCACATGTGAAGGCAAAGGCTGTACTCTCTGTACAGTCACGTACTCCATCAATAAACTGGGTCCCGGAACAGTAATGTCTTCAGACCTTCAGCCCTTGAATAACCCTTCTGCTGTGCCATCCGATCTTGACATACCAATAGTGAAGCTGAGGAAGGATCAGGCGTTGCTAGTAACTGCTGACGCAATGATGGGACGGGGCAGTCTGCACAGCAAGTGGCAGGTTTCCTCGGGAGTTTCATACAAGGTGCACAGGGAGTTCACTTTCCAGAAGTCAGCTTTCCACAGGTGGACCAGCCTTAAGGAAAAGTACCCCAATGCTGTGCTTACGGAGAACAAGGAAAGGATAACGTTCACCGATGACAATGGTGATGGCGAAATAACATCCATGTCCGGTGAGAAGGGAGTGGAAGTCACGGAGGACCAGAACAGGTACGTTTTCAAGTTCGAGACAGACGGATCGCTTCCAGCCATCGAAGTGCTGGACTATTCACTTAAGAGAATCCCGCAGAGATTGAACACTCTTCTGGATAGTCTGGTAACTCCAGATTAGGCATCCTTGATAGAACTGCAGTTTTGATCTTCACTCTAGGCCCATGATTTGACGCTTTTCCCATAATAGATCAATAATATAGTGTGTCCGAACATGAGCTAAACTGAATGGAAGATCCTTTGAAGCACTTCCTGCAAATAGGCGCAGAAATTTCTCAAATGATAATGTCGCCGCAGGATAAGCTTAAAATGGGAGAGGAAATAGGTAAAGCGGCTGACGGTTCTCCCACAAGCCTGGTAGACAAGAGGGCAGAGGAGATTGTGCTCAGGGCAGTCGAAGAGAATGATTTTGATCTTAACGTTGTTACAGAGGATAAGGGCATAATCAACAGGGGAAAGAAACGAAGCCTCGTTGTAGACCCGATAGATGGTACCTACAACGTGGTGCATGGAATCCCCGCCTATGCCATTTCAATGGCAGTTGTGGAACGGGATATCTCCTCAGCCGAGATCGGTTTTGTGATGAACCTTGCATCCAGAGACTGGTATTACGCGGTGCGTGGAAAGGGGTTGATCATGAACGGCAGGAAAGTGACACAACCGCCAAAGAGAAGCGGCGCATTTCTGGTGCACCTGTCACAGGGGCTGGACAGAAGATCGCTGAAGCTGATATCCAGGGCAAGAAAATACCGATATCTGGGATGTGCTGCGCTTGAGCTAGCCCTGGTCGCAACAGGATCTGTGGATGTTGCGGCTCATCTGGGCAGGGCAGCCCCGCTCAGGAACATAGACGTGGCTGCTGGCGTCATGATGGTCCGGGAAGTTGGCGGCAGGGTAATAGACGGGTCAGGAAAAGAATTCAACCTGGGTCTTGATCCGAGAGAAAAGAAGAATATGATTGCAGCGTATTCATCTGAAATTCTGGAAGGCTACATATGAAAATCGCATTTGTCATCCGAAAAGGCTGCCAGAGATGTGCCACCATTGTAAAGCGCATTAGG
The DNA here is from genome assembly GCA_023487205.1 of Thermoplasmatota archaeon. Classification (GTDB taxonomy): domain Archaea; phylum Thermoplasmatota; class Thermoplasmata; order Thermoplasmatales; family Thermoplasmataceae; genus JAMDBT01. The sequence goes on along the minus strand of JAMDBT010000028.1, from coordinate 19,143 downwards.
GAGATTCTGCCGCCGGAGTGGGAAATAGTATACGACAAAGAATCTGCCACATTTCTGAACGTTAGAGGAAAGGACCTGGAGAAGATCCAGGCCGATATAATAATCTGCATAGGTGGGGACGGCACGGTCCTCAGGACGCTCCAGGCTTCAAAGGGACCGGTTCTGGGGATCAACATGGGTGGACTCGGTTTTCTGAGCGAGGTCGAAATCGGGGAGGTGGAGAGCACAATATTCAAGCTTGAGAGGGGAGAATACAGCATTGAGAAGAGCCTCAAGCTTAAGGTCATAGTGAACGGCGTCAGGCTCCCTGACAGCACCAACGAGATACTGGTTCACTCCGACAAGATAGCCAAGATAAGGAGATTCAGCGTTTCCACCTCAAACAACTTCATAGACCTTGCAGTTGCCGACGGAGTCCTGATTTCAACCCCGGTCGGATCCACTTCATATTCTTTCAGTGCAGGAGGGCCAATAATCTACCCCACTCTGCGGGCGATGGTGATCTCGTATCTTGCTCCGTTCATTGCCAGATCGAGGTCCATGGTCATCCCCCCTGAGGAAGAAATCAGGGTGAGGATTGTAGGGGAGAACCAGGGGTGCATCCTGATTATTGACGGGCAGTACCAGCAGGAAGTTTCGTCAAGCGACGATATCAGGGTGACAATTTCAGAGAACCAGGCGGAGTTCGTTATGATAGGAAGGTCATTCTTTGAGAGGATGAGGGACAAGTTGATCAAGAATGTGGTCGATTAGGAAGAGAACCCTCCAGATGATAATGGAGGCGTCAAAGGACTCCTACCCCAAGGAATTCGGGGCGCTCCTGAGGGCGGAGGATGGCATAATCTACGAGATTTCGCTTGTGCCGGGAACCATACAGGGTGACAGGCATACAATGTTCTTCATGTTCAACAAGGCAATGGATTTCTCCGTAGTCGGCAGCGTTCATTCCCATCCTTCAGGAATTACGTTCCCGTCGGGCGATGACGTGAATATGTTCGGTCACTGGGGGCCGGTCCATATCATCGTCGGTTTCCCGTACGGTTTGGAGAACTACGCCGCATTCAACCGCGATGCAGAACCCATAGAGATTAAGGTAGTCTAGGGAACTTCCAGCCCCTTCGGTCCTGTGTAAACGGATGTGGGCCGGATGATCTTGTTGTTTGCCGTCTGTTCAATGTAATGCGCGCCCCACCCGAATACCCTTGAGCATGCAAAGATGGGCAGGTAATACTTCTCCTTGATGCCGATGGTGTGCAGATAGAGTGCGGCATAGAAGTCAAGGTTTGCAGGGAGGCTCTTCCTGTTCCAGACGTATTCCTCAATGGCAGTAGCACTGTGGTACGCGATGCTATCCCCGATGAGTTTCTTGAGTTCCCCTTTCACGAACTGAGCCCTCGGATCCTTGGTCTTGTAGATTCTATGACCAAAGCCCATTATCTTCTCCTTCTTCTCCAGTTTCTGCTCCGCAAACCTAATCGCATCTGCCTCGGACTTGAAATTGAGAAGGTACGTGAGGACTTCAGAATTTGCTCCGCCGTGGAGGGGTCCCTTCAGAGTCGAAAGAGCCGCGACGATCGCAGAAACTGGATCGGTCAGCGTTGAAGCTGCAACCCTGAGGGCAAAGGTGGAGGCGTTGAATTCATGTTCCATGTAAAGGATGAGGAGCTTCTCCAGTGCCCTGGAATGCTGCTTATTTTCCGTTCCGGTGAGAAGGTAATAGAGGTTCTCCGAGTACGTTCCGCGGATTGGCTTAAGTGGTTCCTCTCCATCGGAAATTCTTGCGGAAGAAGAGAGTATCTGGGGAAACCTGGAAGCTATCTCCAAGAGCAGGGGAACAGTTTCCTTGCTTGCGTAAGGATATATGCTCGCGAAGGACCTCATTGCGTCCATAAGGTTCACCTGCTTGAGTTCCCTCATAGTGTCAATGATTTCATTGGAAAGGGAGTGATTCCCGGTGATTTTTGCCCGGAAGTCAGCAAGTTGCTTTTGGTCGGGCAGAGATCCCAGGAGGACCAGGTGCGCAACCTCCTCAAAACTCTTTCGGGCCGCAAGGTCAATGGCCCTGTATCCCCTGTAGAGGAGATTTCCACTCTCGTCCGTTGTCGCGATCGCAGTTACGTCAACAGCCACTCCATCCAAGCCTTTCGGTACCAAGGTATCCGCCATATTCTCATTTCACCTTCTGTTTATACAGGTCCTGATCCTCGGTTTCGTAGGAATGGTAATCGATCAGGTCATAGAACTCGTCCCTGGTCATCATGGAATCGACGAAATTCTTCTGCGTACCATATTCCTTCAGATTATGATAAACGTTCTTCATGTTCAGGAGCGACGACCTGAAAGCGGTGAGCGGGAATATGACCATGGCGTATCCCATGGACTTCAGTTCACCTGCACTCAGGAGCGGGCTCTTTCCAAACTCTGTCATGTTCGCAAGCAGGGGGGCCCTAACATCCCCGGCAAATTTTCTGAACGTTTCCTCGCTGTCCAGTGCCTCCGGAAAGATCATGTCTGCCCCGGCTTTCAGGTACGCTTTCGATCTCTTCACTGCCTCGGAATAACCAAGGACTCCGTAGGCATCCGTCCTTGCCACGATGATAAAGTCCGGATTCTTCCTGGCAGACACTGCAGCGCTGATCTTGCGGACCATCTCATCCTGAGGGACCAGCTGCTTGCCGGCCAGGTGTCCGCATTTCTTTGGCATGACCTGGTCCTCGATGTGCATGGCCGAAGCTCCTGCCCGCTCCATTTCCTTCACAGTTCTGACGACGTTGCCCGTTTCACCGAAGCCAGTGTCAACGTCCACAAGGAGGGGAAGCCTGCTAATCCGGGTAATTTTCCATACCTCGGAGGCCACTTCATCCAGAGTCGTCAACGACAGGTCGGGCAATCCCATTGATGCTGCCACCGATGACCCTGACAGGTATGCAGAATCAAAGCCGGCATTCTGGGCAAGCAGCGCGGAAATGCCGTTGAAAACCCCTGGGCATACCACAAAGCCGGAGGAGAGTTTCTTTCTCAGGTACCCGGCCCCAAGATTTGCATTGTCCCTAAGCAGTGACACTGTACGTGGCCTCCATCAGGTCTGATATCTCCAGCTTTTCAAGTGACCTTGCCAGGTTGATTATCTCTTTTGCTTTGTCCGGGCCCATAACCTTTCTTCCCTTATTGGAGAGGTCTTCCCACGAATAGGGATTCTTGTGGTGCCCTTTCGGAGCGTTCATTTCACCCTGAACTGTTCCCTTTGAAGTTGAAATGGTGATGCCAAAGGGCAAACTTTCAGGGTACATCTTGTTGTATCTGTCAGTAACGGTGAACTCCATGAGGTCTATGAGATCCAGAATCTTCCTGTCGCGGAGGTATTGCTCTGAATATGCCTCCGGTGTTGGCTCCCCGTGTGCGAGACAGTATGCAATGATAAACGGCATGCTGTGATCTGCGGTCTCCTTGGTCTTCGGCCTCAGTTTTTCCGGATCCTTGATGATTATCCGGTGGGCGACGTCGAAAGTCTCAACCGAGATCTTCTGGATGGGGGCATTGACCTTTGGCTTCAGATCAAGCGTCTTCTCCGCAGCGCTCATCGCATGGTATTCCACGGGATAGTTCTTTATCATGGTTTTCAGGACTCTGTCCTTATTCAGGTCCAGATCGAATTGCCCTGAGACCTGCTTGAAGAATCCCATTTCGCCCTGAAATATATCGGACGGTCCGGTAAACCCTCCATTCGCTATTGAATATGCAAACAGGCTGTTCCTTCCGGCGTTGGCCGCAGTACACCCCTTCCACATGGAAAGTTCCCCTGCCCGGGTCTGCCTCATGCTTATGTTATTGTTGATGGCCAGTGCAAGGGTATTTTCGAACTTCTCTTCCTTCAGGCCTGCCACGGCCGCAATGCCTGCAGCGGAAGAAACGGAGACATAAGTTACGTGGTCCCAGCCCCTGTTTCTGATCGACACCGCATCTGCAAGCGAGCATACGACCTGATATGCAACGGTTATCCCCTTTATTGCCTCCTTGCCAGAGAGACCCAGCGATTCGCAGACCGCTAGCACTGGAGGTATGTTGTCAGACGGGTGGAGTGCTTCAAGGGAGAGGTAAGTATCGTTGTAATCCAGGTAACGTACCATGGATCCATTGATGAAGGAAGCGGTCTCAAGGGGAGCTTTCTCCTTCTGGAACAAGATCGACGAGTTCATGGGGCCCTTCGAAGGAAGCAGTGTCTTGCGTTCAATTCTTACGGGTTCAGAGTTCCTGGCACCATAGGCAACGATTATGGCATCTCCGACTCGCTTCCTGATTTCCTCGGACACTTTGGAATCTACACCGTTATTGTTGACCTTCATCGCGTAATCGTAGATTTTGCGAACTATCTTGTCCATGGTTAGCGGATTGAACGTGATTATAAATCAGTTCTACTGAACTCTGGAAAGGTGATTTCGTTCTAAACTGTCACGGTAAGATCTTATTCTCGTTCAGACCCCTTTCTCAATGCTGTTATCTCAAGAACAACGGAGCATTCTTCTCCCCGTTTCATTCCTAAAATGTGCCTTCCACAAGTGCTTCAGAAACGCCGCAGGCGATTCGGGATGGAATTCAGGCATGGCGTTCCAGCGGAACCGGAGATGGTCTTCGGTACAGTTGAGCCACGACAATCTCCGGCTCGAAATGCATACACATATTAAGCCTCTTAAGGCACTCTACAGTAACAGAATGCCCGCGAAAGGTTGATTTTAGTTAAAGTCTATCTTGTCCAGTTGGCAATTCCCAGTCATATTTCTGCCACAGCATCGATCTCTATCAATATGTCCGGTCTGAACAACCTGCGGACCTCGATGGCGGTGCTGACAGGGGGAGCATCCATGTCTATGTATTCGTCCCGGACGGACCGGATTTCTGGCAAATGCGTAACATCCAGAAAATAGTAGTTCAACTTTATGAGATTCTTCATGTTTCCACCTGCGGCAGTAACCGCAGCTTTGAGATTCTCGAACACCTGCCTTGTCTGGGACGCGTAATCGTCTCTCCCGACAAGATTGCCGTCAGAATTAATGGCGACCTGCCCGGCTATGAACACAATCCTTTTTCCTGTTACCTCTGCAACGTGCGAATATCCGCTGGGTCTGTGCATCGTTGCTGGGTTGTGTAACTTCGCCATTTGTTTATCCCGCTCTTGATTCATGAAGACTGAACCCATTATTAATACGCATGGATTATCGTGTGACGGAAAAAGACTGTTAATTTCAGTGAACGTCGATCGAAATCCATGCTCCTCTTTATCTCTTCCTCATGCGTTTGAGGATTGTTCCAGGACCGGTATGGGAGGCTCATCTCTTATGCCCGCATGGGATGTCGTGTAATGAATCGTGGAAGATCGTTTCTGTTCCATTACGGGCAAACTCAGATGCCCGCTTCTGGCATGTCCATGAGGAGCTTTACCGTCCTCAACCCGAATATGGAGAAGGGAAGGACGATTATACCCACGACCAGGATGACGATATTGATGGCGTAGAATGCTGCCACCATTGAAAATATGGTCGCCATTACCGGTGTTGAACCGGCTACGAAGACCCGGAGCAGTGCCATGGTCTTCCCGAATATTTCCTGAGGTACGATCTTTGTCAGCTTGACGAACAACGGAGTGTTTATCAGGGGAAGCAGAAATCCGATTCCGAAAGCGCAAAAGACATCAAGCAAAGGAATCCTGCTCAAGCCAATTGCGATCAGTAGCGGCGAGAAACCGACAAGCATCAGGGCGATCGACATGTTCTGGCCGAGCCTCTCGATCTTGAGCCCTGCCAAGGCAGACCCGATCACCATGCCCAGGGGGAGTGCTGCAGAAAATGCTGTATAATACATCGGGCCTGCCTTGAGGACTATGTGAAATATACCAGAAGAATAAACTTCAAGGGAGATGAAAAGGCCGTTGATCACAAACCCAAAGACAAGGAATCCCGCTATTTTCCTCATGAACTTCAGGACTTCTTTCGTCTCCGTCGTGAGTTCCTTATGATCAATATCCTTTTCCTTGATCGGAAAGGCCAGTATTGCGGACGAAACTGCGAAAGAAAGCAGTATGACCAGCAGATACTTGTCCAGGAGAATTATGGTCATTCCTCCCAGGACGACGCCGACAAGGGTTGAAAGGCCAGCCGCTCCCTGTTGGTATGAGGTGGCTTTCTGGAACTGGTCGGTCGGGACGTCTCTCTTTATGAACGCTGAAAAACTGTCTCCCTTTGAGGTATATCCCACCGTATACACCGCCACCCCTATGTATACGCCCTCCAGTCCAAGGCCAAGAAACGGTATAATAAAGCCAAGTCCATAGAGAATCGATCCCACAAAGTTCACTGCGGTGGAGTTAGTGTGGTCGATAATGTGGCCTATGGGGTAAGCAAGAAGCAGATCAACTATCAGGAATATCGTGACAATCATTCCAACAAGGAATACCGAGTCATAGGCTACAACCACGTACCATAGGTAATAGATGAGGAAAATTTGTCCAGATATGGAAGCAATGAGCCGCGATGACAGGAACCTGTAGAATCTGGCTTCCATTGCTGCCCATCGTGCATCGCTTAAAAATCTTGACACTGGATACATGGCGGCAACCGTTCGCCCGGACAGTTTTGCGTGCAATATGCGAGGAGCACAGAAACTGGGTGAAATGTTACGTGTGATACATAGGAATTCTTGAAAATGCCCTAAGACTAATTTGCCGCCATAGGGATCATACAACTTTCATAAGCGTTCACCAGGAATGGTCCAAATTACCGTGTCTGATGCATATTTCAATTTCAGGTAATCTTTCTTGCCGCCCCGGCTAGATTATTAAAGGAAAGGAACAAGAACATTCTTATGCGGTTGTTGTGTATATAATCAGCAATGTTGAATATCGCAGAGATTCTTGACCGATCAGCTGAGAAATGGCCCGACAAGATATTTATCGTATTCAACGAGGAAAAGTTAACGTTCAGGGAATTTCAGGATAGGGTGAGATCATGGGTGGCTTTTCTCAGGAAAAGAGGCATCAAGCCTGGAGACATAGTATCCGTTTTTTCAAGGAACAGGCTTGAGGTACTGGAGTTATGGATGGCCACCAGCCGGATTGGAGGACTTTTTTCCCCGTATAATTTCAACTTGAAAGACGAGGAGTTGAGAGTGCTGATAGACGATTGCAGGCCCTCTTTACTCTTCACCGACCGGCCCATTTCCGGGGATTTGGGCACGGTGGTTATGCCGTTTGACAGCGTTGTTCTTGGCGGAACCGACGATGAATTACACGAGAGCGAACCGGACAGCGTTTCAACCCTCCTGTACACCTCTGGCACGGAATCCAGGCCAAAAGGTGTGATGAATACCCACCTGAACTGGTATTCTGCCCTTGTGAGCTCCATTCACGATTTGGAGTGGAAGCACGAAGACGTGTTCCTGCTAAGCATACCCGTCTATCACGTGGCAGGACTGTACACCTTCCTTGGATTTATGAATGTTGGAGGTACCATCATCCTGGAAGGGACTCCTAATCCTGCGGAGATAATCTCGCTTATCACCAGACACAAGGTGACGTACCTGATCTTTCCTCCAACATTATTCATTGCCCTGTCACAGTTCACGAAAGATGCGTTAAGTTCTGTCAAGAAATGCATAAGTTTTGGGGCATTCATAAGTGAATCCCAGTTCGACGTTGTATCCAGAATATTCCCCGGAGTGAGGTGGCGAAACTATTACGGTATGACGGAGACAACCCCCATGGGCACTACGCTTCAGCCTGAGGACTTCCAGGAAAGGAAGGAGTCAATAGGTCTTCCGCACATCAACATCTCCTTGAGGCTTGCGAGGGACGACGGAAGCAATGCTGCAGAGGGAGAGATTGGGGAAATCCTCATGAAAGGACCTACTGTGGCAAAGGGGTATTTCGGCAACAACGATCTAACCAGGAAAACTTTCGCTGATGGCTGGGTGCACACCGGAGACCTGGCAAGGAAGGATAAGGACGGGTTCCTGTTTTTCGTCGACAGAAAGAAGGACATCATAAGAACCGGGGGAGAAAACGTCTCGTCCGTTGAGGTTGAGCGGGAGTTGCTTTCACATGGAAGCGTCGCAGAAGCTGCAGCAGTCGGAATCCCGCACCCATATTGGCTGGAGGCGGTCACAGCCTTCGTGACGCTGAAAAAGGGTCATGATGCCAAGGGGGATGAGATCATCGATTACCTGAAGCCAAAGATGGCAAACTACAAGGTACCCAAGAAGGTAATCGTGCTGGAAAGCCTGCCGCATAATGCCAGCGGGAAAATACTGAAGAAGGCGCTTCGCGAGAAATACGGGGACATTTTCACGCAGGACAATCGTGGAGCGTAGAATGAATGGAAAGGATCACCGAAGGTAGAACAATAACCGAGACGGATTTGGTGATGTTCTCATATTTTACGGGCGACTGGACGTTTCTGCACACGGACGCGGAGGCATCCAGGTCCAGTGTTTTCGGAGAAAGAGTCGCTCACGGCTACCTTACGCTTTCGGTATCTCTGGGCCTTGCGATTCGTTCCGGTGCAATAAACCCGAACAATTTCATAGCCCTCAGGAGCATAGAGAACGTGAGATTCCTGAAGCCGGTGAAGATAGGCGACACACTGAAGGTGGCGTACAGTTCAAGCAGGCAAGTGGGTGAATCCAACAGGGCTAGGGTTACCATTGACGCAAGGACGACCAACCAGAGGGATGAGGTCGTTCTTGAGTTCAGAACCATGCATTATGAAAACGAGAAATAGGCAGGTGGCAGAATGAAGTCATATAAGAAGATGAAAAGTGAAAAAGGAAGAGTGGCTGTGGTCGGTACTGGCCAGACAAGGTTCGAGGCAAGGACCCCGCTCAGTACGTATTTCGAACTTGCGTTAGAGGCCTCTTCCGAAGCGGTAAGAGATGCAGGGATAACTTTTGCAGAAGTGGATTCCGTGGTGTATGGAATATACAACGATCTGTTCGAGAGGCAGATCATGCCAGACACGTACGTTCATGACTATCTTGGTTTATACGGAAAACCGGGAACCAGAGTCACCACTGGAGGTGCCACCGGCGGTTATGCCTTCCGTTCCGGCTTCGCAGAAATAGCTTCCGGGCTTGCAGACGTGACCCTGGTCATCGGGGTAGAGAAAGCGCAGGATTGCTACGACTGGGCCCAAGGCAAATCCACTCCCGAAGTCCTGAAATCAATAGCGTACAGTGCAGACATGACGTGGGAATTTCCCCTGGGAACATCCGCAGCTTCTTCGTACGCCATCCTTGCCTCAGCGCACATGAGGAAATACGGGACTACGGAGGAACAGGCGGCAATGGTGAGCGTCAAGAACCACGGAAATGCTTTCAACAATCCATATGCCCAGAGCCCCATGAAGATCAGTGTTGATGACGTGATGGCATCCAGGATGATCTCTTATCCGTTCAAGATGCTCGATTGTTCACTCTACACAGAAGGCGCGTATGCACTGGTTCTCATGAGCGAAAACGCCGTTCGCCGGAGAGGACTGAAGGACCCGGTGTGGGTTCTCGGGATCGGATCTTCCAACGACAAGTCGTTTACCGGTTCGAGGTCGGCAAAAGACAGGTTGGGTATGTACGGGGACATTGCAGACCTCAGGAACCACTATGCTGCTGCAAATGGGGCCTACGAGATGGCAGGCATTGCAGATCCAGGGAAAGGCATTGACGTGGCCGAACTCCACGATGCCTTCAGCTTTACTGAGATACAGGGATATGAGGCCATGGGATTCTGTAGAAAGGGCGAAGGGGGAAAATTCATAGAAAATGGCGTTCCTCTGATGAAAGGCGATCTTCCCGTATCCCCTTCCGGAGGCCTGATTGGCGCGGGGCATGCGGTCGGAGCGACAGGAGTCATGCAGATTGGGGAGGTTGCAAACCAGCTGAGATCGAGAGCCGGAAAGAGACAGGTGGAGATCAAGAATGGCAAGGGACTGGCGCACTCAATCGGTGGTCCCGGATCCTCCTACTGCTCTGTTTCCGTCCTGGGGGTGGACTAGAATGAGGAGTTCTACCGAAAAGGCGAAGGAGACAGCAAAGAGGGAGCTTAAGGCCGAGCCGCTGGAAAGCGTAATCGACAAAATGATCACAGAAAATTATGATCGGTCCAAGCAGTCTGTGGAACGGGAACGGTTTTTTGAAATACCGGACAAGATGGTGATGTTTTACAAGTACAGCTACGGCCAGCAGTCCAGATTTTTCTCGGAATTGCAGAAGAACAAGGCTCTCTACGGAAGCAAATGCAAGGGTTGCGGAATGGTTTACTTCCCCCCGAGGTCTAGGTGTTCAGAGTGCTATTCCGACACGGAATGGGTGCGGGTGAAAGACGAGGGGACAGTGGTCTCCAGCACAACATCCTGGTATGCGACCTCGGAATTCTTTGACAAGGTACCGTATGCCGTTGGATACGTAAAGCCACTTGATGCGGATACGGCAATGCTTCAGCGGATAGATCTTAAGTCCTCGGAATTCGTGGAACCGGGAACGCCGGTAATAGCAAGATTCAAGGAGAAGCGCATTGGAGTCGTTTCCGATTTCTGGTACGAAGTAAAGGAGTAGCCTGAATGGCTGAAATTGAAATCCTCAGGATGATCGAGGGAGCCCTCATCCGACGGAAAGAAGATGTGGTTTTTTTCTATGGAAAGGCGTATTCATCTGCCACTATCGTTGAACGCTACAGATCGGTTGCCAGATTTCTCGCTGATAACGGAATAGAGGAAGGCGATGTTGTCGCAGTCGATCTCCTGAACAGGCCGGAATTGCTCTTTATCATCCTTGGGTCCTGGCTTGTCGGGGCCTCGGTAACCCCAATTAATGTGCAGTTGAAAGCTGAAGAAATAGCATACCAGCTGAGGAGTTCCGGATCCAGGATAGTATTTGCAGAGACAGGATTCAGGGAGAAGATCAACGCGGCGATTGATAGTTCCGGCACAGGCACATCTGCGGCAATCCTCAATTTTGATGCCGCTGATAATGGCGGCGCAGAATACTCAAGGGTTTTCCTGGAGGGGGCTGATTACCAGCCTGATCCTAAGAATCCCCAGGTCCTGTTTATCATTTACACGTCTGGAACTACTGGAAAACCGAAGGGGGCAATGCTCACCTCCGGGAACGTTTTCAATGAAATAATCCAGCTGCAGAATGTCGTGAACATTCGGGAGAAAGACAGAATGATAATTGTTCTGCCACTTTTCCACGTTAACAACCTGATGTTCAGCCTCTCATTCCTGATGAAGGGTGCATCAATGGCGATATTGAGGAAGTTTCAAAGCGATGAATTTTTTGAATATTGCGAAAAGTACAGTCCTACAATGTTTTCAGGGGTCCCGACCATTTACAAGATGCTTGTGGATGCGTGGACGCCTGAACGCAAAGAGGCACTGAGATCAATTGAGGTGGGAATATGCGGGGCCGCGCCCATGCCGATACAATGGTTTGAGGAGTTTGAGCGCCTTTATGGAATAAAGATCATGGAGGGCTACGGAATGACGGAAGGGACCGTTGCTTCAACAATAAACCCAAGATATGGCGTCAGAAAAATCGGATCCATCGGCATTCCATTCCCGGGACAGGATGTAAGAGTATTTTCCGACGCAGATGAAAGCCTTCCTCCCGGGGAAATCGGAGAGATTGTCATTCGTGGCCCAAACGTCATGAAAGAGTATTTCAATATGCCGGAGGAAACTGCCAGTACGCTAAGAAATGGCTGGCTCCACAGTGGCGATATCGGTTACATGGATCCGGACGGATACTTCTACATTGTTGACAGGAAGAAGGACATGATAATACGGGGGGGAGAAAACGTGTATCCGAAGGAGGTTGAGAACCAGATGATCAGTATCCCGGGAGTGTCTGAGGTTGCGGTTATTGGAAGGCCGGACGATGTCTACGGGGAGGAGGTCATTGCTTTCATCGCCAGGAAGGATGATTCCCTGACTGCTCACGACGTGCTGGAATATTGCAGGAAGAACATAGCCTGGTACAAATCTCCAAAAGAGGTGTTTTTCATTACGGAGATCCCAAAGAACTCTGTCGGAAAGGTCAGCAAGCCGGAACTGAGGAAGATGTTGAAGAACCGCACGCTCCAGGGAACCGGGTCTGAATGAACTCCGTGGTCATTGCACACCTGACAGCGTCGCCTTGAGAGTACCGTCATATATTCCCACCTCATGCTAACATATGGCTGAAGGGACACTGATTATGGAATTCTTGGTCTTAACCTTGTGAGCGGGAAATCCCACGCCATTCATGGGTGGGACGAGAGCGAACCGTTTTATGTCGTTATTGGATGTAATTTCTGTCCGCTGGCAGACAGAAGTGAAAGAGGTCGGATCGCATATTGCTCCATGCGTGCCTGCATCCGTAAAGTCAGGTGGCTTAGCATGGAGGACAGAGTACCTTCGGACCGAGGGGAATTCACGCCTGTGGAGACTCCGCCAGCAGTCGCTGAAGCAGGAAGCCCACGGATTTATTCGTGGGAGGAGGTCACGATATACAGGGCATATCCCATATTAAAACTCGTAAAGTCCAGATCGGATTGCAAGCAGACAATTTCATAGTCTGCTGATGATAATTGTGATCAGAGATATCCTCAGAAGGGAAAGTCGTTTAACCCTCCGCGGGATGCAAGATCGCGCACCTCCACGAGATAGTTTTGATGGTTTTTCCGTGCTTCTGAACTCCACTGCATATGCAATCCGCGCAGGAAATCCTGAATTGTGTGCTTTTCCACAATGAAGTAGTTTACGAGCATTTCATTCTCGCACCTGATTCCAAAGAAACTGACGCCACAATAATTCTTGACCAGATTGCGATAAAAGTCAGAGAAATACCTTGATGTTACCTTCATTTCCACTATGCCATTCTTTTCGTCCACAACTTCTTGGGCAACATTCCCCATAATGTCTGTGGATTCCAGTTTCCAAATCAGTTCGTCAGTTCCGCCGATCACGAACTGTTTGGGCACCAAGATTCCCTTGTTCTGGAATATCCCTCCCACTTCGGATCCCTTTTCATCGCCAGAGAATGCCCATTGGGTCTTCACCAGAATGAGATCGCCAAGGCTGTTCCCGGTAGCGGAATACAGATTGAGCAGATATGGCAAGTTTCCCCGAGACGGTCCGACATAGACCAGTCTCCTCTTGAATGGAAGATCTCCTGAAATGTAGTCCATCACTAAGTCGCTGATCTCCGTTCTTCGGGTGCTGGGAAATTCAATGCTGATAAACACGTTTCCGCTTCTTTGGAACGTAATGGGAGAAATTCTACAGCCCGTGATCTTATTTATGTCACTGTAGAATTTTCCCTGAGGTTCGGGGATGGCCATCTTTATGATGTTGGTTGCCCCCTCTAACACGAGTCCCATGCCTATCCTACTGGCGTGTTCTTGGAGGAGTTCCCGTTCTTCCAAATTTAATTCATTTCTAATACGCCTGTAAAAAAACCACTTTCCTCCTTCATTTCCCAGTAGATGAAAATGGTCTCGTTCACCAAGGCGCAATTCTCCAACTTTCAGAAACTTGGGATTGACGTCTTGAAGTTCCAATACGGCGCACAGATCAAGAATCTTCATTTCCGATCACCTGTTTGCAATGAAAGGGACAGTCGCGAACTAAACAAGTTCCATCACTCCCGGGCTAAACGCCTCAAAACCAAGCAAAGTCACGGAATGCGAGCCGTCATTTTCCGTTATTCCTGAGAGAATCTCGAGAAATTCCACAGACTGGGAGGTCGGGAGAAAAACCGATACCTCCAGTCTGTCCCCGACAACTCTGGCAAAGTGGGCAGCACGATAGATGACACTATCATTGCTCCTCCTCCTAATCTCCTGGGCAAGAGGGTTGCTACCCCATGTCTCGTAGACATTCGATTCCCGATCTATTGTTATGACTTCTTCTTGTCCTGAAAGTGGAACGGGAGAGTAGATCAGCGCCCGGTAGTTTGCTCCAGGTTTCTTTTCGATTTCTGCTATGCTGTCACCAATTGACAGGCACTTTTCCAGCGGATCTTCAAAAAACGCCTTTACGGAATATTTCACGAAACAAAGAGGCATCTTTGAGTGCAGATCGCTCAGGAAACTCAAAGCTCCCGTTGGACTCATAAACGATTCAATTGTGATTTTCTGGGCGTTCGCGACACCCCTCATCAGGATATCTGAGATTTGATCTGCAACGGAATGATGAAATTTCAGAACAATGAAAAGTTGTCCGGCCTCCACGTATACGTGCTGCATCACTGCCGATGGGACTTTGTTGAACTCATCCAAGATAGAGAACAGGTAAGACGATTGGCTAGGAATTCTCACGTACCATGAATCGTGTCTCTCCTCCGCGACGAAAACTTGCAGGAAAGATGGCGTGAATTTGCTTGAAACAGTGGCCTTATCAAGGAGCACAGTTAACTCCGTGGCACCCTCCCCCAGCCTCATGATTACTGGGGCATAGATACCATACTTATTGAAATGTTGAAAAAGCGGAGAGTCCTCAGCCACAGACAGGACGCACTCAAAACCGGAATTATAATCAACTTCTCGCCTTAGCATGGGGGGACCACTAATATCTCTTATTAAACAATATTCAGTCTGCAGATAAGAACGTTTGTCATTGAGAGTAACTGGTCAACCTGATGTGCCCAGTCCAGTTAACCGGGTTTCGCTCTTCCGATCAGTTCGGAAGTGTCATTGATAAAGTTCTTCTTTCTAAGCTTAGATGAATTCAGGGATTACACCGACTTGGCCGTGCATGACTAAATTGCAGTAAGGCCGCACTCCTCACTGAACTACCTGACGCCAGATGAGCTTGAATCACGCATACTGGAGGATGAATCCTTCAGAAAGGAATGGATTGAAAAAGAGAAATGGAAGTATGAAAACGTCGAATTCCTTGAATGAAGAGGGAAAACTGTCTGAACGGAGTGGAACCATGTCGCTGCCTTGTATACCCGTTACTATCTGTAACCGCCCCCCTTCCTGTATTTTCACGCCAGCTGATTTCAACCAAATGTGGGATCCTTGACTTCACATAGAATTTCCACCGCTGTAACAATGTGCCAGACATGGGGAGAGTAAGACTTTACAATCCGGGAATAGATGGGCTTGCAGATTCGTCCCAATGATTCAGCCCTCAAGCGCACTGCCTTTCCCGAATCCTCCAAGTCTGCAGTTTTCACCAGGTGGTGAACAACGATTATTGCTTGGTTCTTGAGGTTCCGCAGTACATTCTCAAGCATATCCAGTGAATCAAAATGGCCCATTATTGCAACGTCCCCTTTCGTGTCGAGATAGATGGAAGAACTGTCCCCCAAATGGGTCTCAATGTGTTCCGTGAGGTGATTGGCCCTAGACGACTCCTCCAGAAATTGGATCGCAGCTGGATTGATATCCACGCATATGACCTTCGAAGGATTTCCAAACTTCGCCAATGGCAGGGAGAAATACCCTATACCGGAATAGAAATCGATGACTACCTTGTTCTCGGTGGCGATGCCAAGATCTCCCCTCACATTGACGTTTCCTGGGGAGAACATGATCTGTTCAGGATCAAATAGGTACACGACTCCATTCTCCCTGTGTCTCACCATACCGTGGGTGCCGAAAATAAGGCGGACAGACGGCTTCCTTGTGGCCCCTCTGACATAACCGGTTGAAACATACACCTTCTGGACTCCGAGAACTCTTGCATAAACAGAAGCAAGTTCCTCGTCAATGCTGGATTCAGTATTCAACAGTATGGATTTGCCATACCTTATCCACCTTTCAGGAATCGCATGGTTTATTCCCATGGATTCGGCAATTTCGCGTATCTTCAAGAACGGGGCGCGATTCACCGTCCTGGGTCTGAACTGGAAATCGGCATTGCAAATCTCCCGGAATTGCGGAAGGATGGGAATTAACAGCCTCCCATCTTTCTTCGTAATCCTCAGGCTTTTGTCAACCTTACCCTCTCCAATTAATCTGGGAACGAAAATTTCTCCATGATTTACCGGGACAGAGAGGGCGTTTGCCATATGGAAGGCTTCATGACTCATATGAATAGAATCATTACTCATATCCCAAACGGATAAATTGGCGGAAACGATTGGAACCGGTTGTCTCGTTCGTTGGATGAGTTTGAAAGGGCGAAGTCGTTGTTTCCGGGAGGCGTAAATTCGCCAGTTCGATCATTTGATCCGTACCCAATTTTCATGAAGTCTGGAAGAGGTTCCAGGATTACGGATTCAGACGGTCGAGAATACATTGACTACTGGCTTGGGTCAGGGCCACTGATTCTAGGGCATTCGCACCAGGCCATAGTAAATGCGATCTCAGAACAGGCTGGAAAGCTCTCCGTCACGGGCACTCCCAACGAACTTGAGGTCGAACTGGCATCTGTCATACGGGAAGCTCTGCCTTTCGTGGAAAAAATGAGGTTTACAAACTCAGGGACAGAGGCAACGATGCACGCTATCCGGCTTGCTCGTGGATATACCGGCAGAAACCTTGTGGTAAAGATGGAAGGCTGCTACCACGGGTCGCATGATTATTCCCTCATAAAGTCTGGCAGCGGACTGCTGACGCATGGGGTTCCGTCAAGCCCGGGGATACCCGAGGCTGTATCCGGCACCGTTATGGTAGCCAAGTATAACGACATCGAATCCATCAAGGAAATATTTGAAGAGTGTGGTGAAAACATTTCATCGGTTATACTGGAGCCGGTCATGGCGAATGCCGGTGTGATTCTTCCCAAGGATGCATATTTGAGGGATGTCGGCAGGATTGCCCGGGACAGTGGTTCTCTCCTGATCTTCGACGAAGTAGTTACGGGGTTCAGGTTCCACTGGGGAAGCTATTCCTCCACGATTGGAGTGAAGCCAGACATAACAATCCTGGGCAAGATAATAGGTGGAGGCATGCCGGTCGGTCTGTTCGGCGGAAGTGCCGATCTGATGGATCACATTTCTCCATCGGGGAACATTTACCAGGCCGGAACTTTTTCCGCAAACCCCGTAACAATGGCTGCGGGAATTGCGGCACTTCGGCAACTTAAGCAGGAGAACTATGTCCTTCTTCAGCGCAGGGCTGAAAAGCTTGCGTCCGGCATTTCCGGTGAGATCAGAAATTCAGGAAGAGAATGCGCGATGAATTCCATTGGTCCAATGTTCCAGTTCTTTCCAGGCGTGGGAAAAGTCGATCGTTATGAGGACCTGTCGCCAGTTAAGCCCAGGGACTACTTCTCTATTTTCACGAGGCTGCTGAAATCAGGGGTTTATCTCGCTCCCAGTGTCTTCGAGACCAATTTCCTCAGTTTCTCCCACACGGATGATGACATATCGCTGACTCTGGAATCTGCAAGAAAGGTGATTGAGAATTCGGGAAGTTAGAATCGGGGCGAGGGGAAGTAAACTCTCACTTGTCCAGGCAAACATCGTAGCAAGTGCGCTGAACAATGTCGGAATTCAGACAGGGATTGTGAAGATCAGTACTAAAGGAGATTTCGACAGGGTTAGCCCGATGTACGAGATTGGCAGCACGGGAATTTTTGTGGAGGAACTTAACAACCGGATTCTTGCTGGAGAAATAGACGTAGCAGTGCACAGCGCCAAGGACATCCCGTCGAAGCTCCAGGAAGGCATAGAAATCGCTGCGGTCATGCCAAGGTCAACTCCGTGGGATGCTCTTGTGTCCAACCGCACATTGGACCAGCTTCCGTCGGGAAGCGTGATTGGAACCTCCAGCGTGAGAAGAAAAATGGAGGTGCTTTCCATCAGGAACGATCTTCGTGTGGAAAATATAAGGGGCAACGTTGACACGAGGATAGGGAAGTTGAATACTGGGGAATATGACAGAATCGTTCTGGCAGCGGCTGCACTCGAGAGGATAGGCTTCAAGGGCGAGTATCATATCCTCGACGGCAGGACTTTCGTCCCCGCTCCCAATCAGGGGTTCATCGCAGCTACATCTGCAGCCGGAGAGGAGCTTTCCAACATAATGCGCAGGATCGACGATCCCATGTCGAGAAAATGCCTCCAGAATGAGCGAAGAGTGATGGAAGAGCTGAACATGGGCTGTTCCGTACCAATGGGGGTGTATTGTTCACCCGGCCATGAGATGTGGGCAAGGATTTTTTCCCGGGACGGAAAACAGGATCAGTATCTGGAGGGAGACGCAAAGGAAGATGCTTCACTCAGGGATTTTATACATAGGGCAGGAAAATCGAAGCAGGAGTTGGGATACTGAAAAAGGAGATTCTGTTCACAACAAGGCCCGAGGAGAAATTTGTTCCAGTGGCCAGCGAGTTACTGGAAGTTGTGAACGTGCCGCTAACAACAACGGAATACGTATTCTCAGACTCCGATTTTCGAAGGCTCCGGGACTTTGATCCAAGAATACTGGTATTCACCAGTTCCATCGGAGCGGAGGGATTCGCATTGTCGCGCCTTGATTTTCTCCGTGGTAGGAAGGTTATTGCCATAGGCGACGCAACGCTTTCTGCTCTTCGGTCTTGTGGCGTCGAAGCCAATGTCCCTTCACAGAAGGATTCCAGGGGACTTGCATCCTACACCAAGAGCGAATTCCAGTCTGGAGACAGGGTTGCCCTGATGAGAAGCAACAAACCGGAGAGATCACTGAACAAATCTCTTTCAGGCGACGGATTCGAAGTGGTTGATTTTACCCTGTATGAGTTGCGAGAACGAGTTGATGCGAAAATCCCTGGAATATCTGGGGTTTTTGGGATTCTGGCGACATCTCCCCTTGAAATCGAAATCTTCATCAGGAAATTCGGGCGAAGCGTGGCAAAGCATTACTTCTCAATTGGCCAGACCACCGCGGCACGTATGAGATCGCTTGGGATCAACGTTTCAGATCCGGTGGGGAACAGTAACTTCGTGGAAACCATACGAATGATAGAAAGAGAGTATCTCCAATAAAATTGAGTAACCTGCAGGATTGCTCATCCAACGGTTCAGCGTGGGCACCTTCCTGGAATACGGGAACAGATAGCGGGGAATGGATTTGAACCATCGATCTACGGGTTATGAGCCCGTCGGGATCTCCTAACTACCCTACCCCGCTATTTCTCGGTTATGGTTAGTACTCTTATAATAGTTATTTGGGCGTTGCATTTGGGCTCC
>JAMDBT010000036.1 GCA_023487205.1 Thermoplasmatota archaeon | reverse complement strand
CAGGCCAGACTGGGAAACTTTCCACAGGCTGTACCAGTCAGGAAAAATAGATCCCCTAACCTGGCATTACTGAACTATAATATCTGCCACTTCAGTTCTCCTTGTTCCTGAAGTACGAATTGATAATGTTTTTTTCAGCTCTCCTGAGTATCTCGGCAAGGGTAACGTAAGATACATTCAGTCTCTTCGAAAGGCCAACTAGGTTGACCTTTTTGGGGTACTCAAAGAATCCAAGGTCGAAGGCAGTCCGGACAACGAATTCCTGCCGTGCGGTTATGTCGCCTCTCTTGGTGAGGCGTTTCTTTTCAAGCAGTTTGAATGAAATCTTGTCGTTCGCCAGCCTGTCAAGAAACCCTGAAACGGTTTTTTCGTCCGGCACAAGCCACCTCATGGTCACGTTGCCTACCTCATTTGAGTGTGCTTCTGTAAGGAACAGGTCCCAGTCATGCATCGCTCTGCAAACCGGACACGCTTGTGCATTCACAATTGCCTTCGCATGGTGTTCATCGATGAGGGAAAGGGTCTTTACGTCAAGATTCAACTGATCGCTCAGTTCCGAGGATACGCCTTCTATGACCCCTTTAGGGCTGAATATTTCAACAAGGTCCAATGTTCCCCCTCTGCTCTCCCTCACGTCAAGTATCTTGATCTTTGCAGAATGGCTCTGTGCCAAAGTCTTAATCCAGGTGACGGGCGATTCAAACTCAATTTCAACCTCCATCATCAGTACTCGAACAAAAGTGGCTGGCAGTATTTAATCCCCAACGGATCGAACTCCCCGTTTTCTCGATCGATTTAGGGATTATGGTTAAGGGATCAACCCGATCAATGTTATGTGCTGTCAGGGAAGATGAGACCGATGGGAAACAGCCGGACGAGCCCGGGGATATCTCCGTTGGTCCCCATTAGCCTCCTCTTTTCCGCTTTATCACTGGCACTTGGAATCCTCTTTGGGATGATATCACTCGCATCAGATGCCGGGCAGTCTATAAGCTCACAGGCAGTGGATGTGATAACGATTCACCCCGACCTCATGGTCTTTGGCGCACTGGGTGGGCTTCTGATCACAGAGAAAATAGGGATAATGGAGAATTTCCTGATATTCAGGAGCATCAGGATATCCAGGATCATAGTTCCAGGTCTATTCTCAGGCGTTTATCTGGCGTCACTTGGAATCTTTTTTGACAATGGAACTGCCAGATACTTGGGTCTTGCCCTCATCATAACAGCAGCGGTTTTCTTTGGCTACTTCATGACGAGCGGAAGGAATCCTGGCCAGGGGGGCATAAAGTGGATTTTTGGTGCAGCGATTTCGTGCATAGCGCTTTCTGCATTCGCAAATGCGTTTGCCCTCATCTGGATGAACGTGGAACTTACCTATCTTGCACTGCTTTTCCCCGTGATTTACGTTCTGGCAGAAAGGATGGAACTTGGGTTCGTGAGAGGCATGAGCACCGAAGCAATCAGAATCCAGGCAATCCTTGCCTGGGCAATCGTCATCCTTTCGTTCATTTCTGTAGAAGGGAGGAATTCCATCGCCACATTCCTGTCACTTTATGCATCGGTACTGCTGTTGATAACCGTGATCCTTTACTCCATGGTTTACGATCCAGCGTTCCACGGCAGGAAGCGTAAAGGGAGGTTTCAGAGCTATATGCGTGCAGGGGTGGTTACGGCCTATGCCTGGCTTTTCCTCGGTTTGAGCCTCTTCATGGTACAGTTTTGGTTTCCATACGACATTCTCGATCCTGCGGCGCATGCAATTGCCCTAGGGTTCATAGGAACTTTCATAGTGGCACATAGCCCCATCATCTTTCCGCTCGTGCTGAACAAGGAAGCTCGACAGGACCGGGTCTCCTTTGCTCCTCTTATACTTATCAACGTCGCCACGTTCCTGAGGATTGTGGGCGACCTGTACCCTCAGGCTAACTCAGTTGGAGCAGTAATTGCATACGCATCCGGATACGTAATTCTGGTGACCATAATTGCAGTCGTGATCAACCTGAAGAGAATCACCACCAACCATGAACGCGGTTACACCCCTGAACCCGCATAATGATCCTAACCGGGATATACTTGGAGAGTGTCTATGCCAAATGCGTCTGATGTTCCCTTAAAGATTAGGGACTTTCTTAATCATGTTATCCTGATAACCGATTCATGGAAACTGGTACTGAACAAGATAAGATTCTCGATCTGGACGTACGGGACATACCTCACAATGATAGGCACGCGTTGATTTTCAGGCTGTTCTCCGAACTAGGAGCCGGTCAGGCTCTTCGCATCAAGGTAGACCACGATCCTGTGCACCTCCTTCAGCACATGAAACATGAGGGTCTACCCGTGGACGCTTCGGCCTATGACGTCCGCATGGACGAGGAGGGGAATTTCTTAGCCACATTCAGGAAAGAATCGGAAAAGAGGGAAGATGTCACTTTTACGAGCTTCGACAAGGAACGCTCCTACCTTGATGAAAGATTTAGTCCGATCAACGTGCATAACGGACCTGGGTATAGGGTGATCTTGACCTACATCAAGGCGGGCCAGTTCATACCCGTACACTCTCCAGGGGTCGATCTAGTGTATGCAGTGTTCAGGGGAAGTGGTTTTGCCTACGTAGACGGAAAGAAGAGAAAGATATCTCCCGGAGACATCCTTGTTGTGTCTGCGGGAAAAAGCAGGGGAATCGAGGCGGAAACCGACATGGAGGCACTGCACATAGTTTCGCCTATTCCAGATGAATCAGATCACGAAGAGGTAATGAGAAAGCTTTCTGAAAAAAAGTTCCTGTGACCTTGAGGGAGATACATTCTCTCGATTTTGAAGAACGCCGGGGTATACCCTCTTTTGCGTACGTTGAAAGACTGTAATTACTGCCTTGAATTGATGGTTCATGAGAATCAGGTACTCAGAAATTGAACCGGAGTCACCAAAGTCCATCTATTCAATGATGGAATACGTCAAAGCTTCTGGAATCGAGAAATCGCTGATCAACATCATTGATATAAGGGCCTCCCAGATCAACCGATGTGCGTTTTGTCTCGACATGCACACCCAGGATGCTAGATCACTTGGAGAAAGCGAACAGAGGATCAACTGCATCCCTGTCTGGAATGAATCTCCATTCTACACGAAGAGGGAGAGGGCAGCACTGGAATTCACCGAGGCCTTGACAGATCTACCACGAAACGGTGTTTCTGATGATCTATATGAACGGGTCAGGCGGGAGTTCAATGAGCATGAATATGTTGCCCTGGTTATGGCAATAAACGTGATCAACTGCTGGAACAGGCTCATGATCGCCTCCGGCGGAACGCCCGGCAACTACAAGAACAGTGAGCTTGCCAAGAGCAACCCTGACTTCTTCAGCAAGTGATGCGTCATTGAGAACTGCACCTTTCGTCGGATTAAGACACCGGAGAAAAGAATGAATCCGCCCAGCTCTACCCGAATGTTTTTTCGAATTCGCCCCTGCTCATTCCCGTTGCTTCAAGGTAGTCCTTCTTGCCAAACGAGAGGATAATGTTCTTTGCTTCTTTGACTGAGTCTGCCGTAATCGAACCGGATATTTCGTCCCATCTGGGAAAGAGAGTTGAGTCCTCGGTGGCGTTATGCTCGACCAGAAGCTTGAAATACAGGGGCATGCGCTGCCAGACCAGAACGACGTCCCCTGATCCATACCATCTCTGTAGGTTGGAAGCCAGGGTCTCGATCAAACGATGATCTGCCACGACCCTGTCGATTCTTGCCCTGAATGTTAAAGAGTCGGAGAAATTGCCCTGAGCAAGTATGGGGAAAAGGACCTCCTCCTCAACCTCCATGTGACATTCCTTAAGGTATTTGTTGAATAGGACGAATTCATCGAATTTGTCCCCATGGTCCAGCACTTCAGCCAGCTTCCTGATGGATTGATGCTCGTACATAATTACTTCAACAGCATTCCTCAAGCAATCCCTCCCCCTTCCTTTTTGACCCCGGCATGGCAGGATTCCGGCTGAAGCCAAACCCTAATCCCTAAACTTTTGGGGACTTGCATTATTGCAGTGGCCAGACTGAGGAGTCGAACTTCTATGTACAGATATGATTCCACACGGACTTCTGGGATAAACATATTTCTTATTCTCGTTTTTATTGCAACGGGTTTTCTCTATTTGCTTGTGGGCCTGGTCTTATTCCTGGTATCCATTACTGGACTGGTATTCATAGGCAGGGACGCCATTTTTGTGCTATGGCTGTTCGGTTTTGTTGCCATGATGATCTTTGGCCTTTCCTACATGTTCGCGTCTGGCCTGGCGAAGGACAGCGCCATAATGAAATTGACCATATCCAAGGAATATTTCATGCTTAACCTGGGAATAGTCCTATTTTTTTCTGGTTTCTCCGGACTTATAACAAAGCAGTACGGCGAACCGATGGCTCTTATCGGCGTCGTCTCGATCATGGTCTCTGTGGTGCTACACCTCCTGAATCTGATCCTCGTTGTGAAGCACGTGGCAGTGGTTAATGCGCCCCAGAAATCGTTTGCTGATGATTACTGACATGGGCCGAGAAGGCCTTCTACGGACAATCTGCCTGCCTCCCCCGAAGCCTAACTCAAAATGGGCTTGTCAGTGTGCCAGCAATTTCTGACATCCTCTCCACCCACGCGATAGGAGGTTCCTGCTTCATCGACAGTGCCTCCTTCATTCAATCCAGAGGTCTTATCCCATCTCCCGCTGTCCCTTTCAGGCAGCTTATCAGGCTTAAATTCCCGCATGCCCTGCGGTACTCAATTCAACATACTTCCGGTTGTATTTGGTGTTGCGCAATTCATCCACGTCGCAAGCTCAGTGGCTTTCGTGTTTTGAACTGTTTGTAAGTGGTCAGCATGTCTTTTTCTTTAATTTAATAAGTTCCGTGGCAGCCATCGCTGCAGGATAGAGCATCTGCTCTTCTAGCGCAACGTGATGCCGCAGTTCCGCAACTATCTCGAGTGCCATTTCGGTCTGCTTTTCTTTGGGCAGGTCCATTATCCTGCCCAAGAGATCCTCTATCTGCCTGTGTTCCTCAAGCATGCTTTCGAGTTCCACAGAGAGATTGTCCGCGGCCGTGACTAGGGAATCGTCCACCGTTCTTCCGCCCTTGCACATCCTTTCCTTGAGATATGAAAGAAGCGGTACCACCGTCCCCTCCTCGCGATCCAGGTGGTATTGGAATATCTTCAGAACTTCTGAGAACGCCTTTCCTGTCTTTCCAGGATCCTGCGAAATTCCGTTCATGGAAATTACAAGTCTGCTGTGTTCTTCTTTCAATATGTCATCTTCGTGGTCCATGAACCATAGAATGGCGAAGTGAAAATATTTCAAATCCCTAAGGTTTTAGGTTATTCTGGATTGAAAGGCAGTTCGAGAGATTGGATGAACAGATTTTCAATGCCGTTTTCCTGGGATTCTTTCCATAATTCTTGAGGCGCATTCATCTGCGGAGAGTTCCGAAGTGTCGAGTGTCAAGTTCTCGACGAAGGGGATCGGCGCATCAAGTTCCTGGGTATCTAACAGGTTCAATAGGACGTCCTTATCGGTCAACTTCGGATGCGCCTGCCTGCTATGGTTCGAGATGCGTCCCAGTAATACCTCTTTCGGACACCTGAGTTGGACAAACAAAATCTTGCCACGATCTCCTACGGCTTCGATGACTCTCCCGACGAATGAATCATCCACTCCATGTCCGTAGACAAAGGTGAACACAAGATCAACTTGCATTCTGGCTGCTTCGCCGATGATATCGATCCTCAAATCCTCGTTAATCCTGTTGAAGGATTGCGACCCAAACGGGAACACTCCTGTTATTGCATGGTTTGTCACATTGTTCAGAAGGAGCTTGAATCCCGCTTTCGCTGCAAGTTTTTCTGCGATCGTGAGTTTTCCTGCAGCCGGAGGCCCGTAGAGAAATATCAATAACATTGACGATCAGCTGCCGGATGAATGAAGTTGATCGGGTATCTCCTTCTATCCTGATTCATGCTCTTCCTGACCGCCAGTTTCCACACTATAATTAGTGACAAGAATCTCATGGTGTCCGGTTCGCTTCTCTGCCACGCTGTTGATGAAGCGATTGACACTTACCCTCTTGATTCTAAATTCCCCGAACAATTCCATCATCTCCTTTGAGCTCGAGTTGCTCAGGAGAAAACGTATGTCATTCCTATCCAGCTCACGACACAGATCCCGGAGCCTGATCTGATCGGAGAATCCGAATCCCCTCTGTGCATAATAGGTGAAACTCGAAGACCTAGACAGGGGGAAGTAAGGAGGGTCAAAGTAAACGAAGTCTCCCTTCCTGGCGCTCCCGGTCACTTCTGAGAAATCTCCAGTGACAATTCTGGTCTGTTTCAGCATTTGGCTGAACCGAAAGATATGGCCCTCCGTGGGCAAACTGGGGTTGCTATATTTGCCAAAGGGGACATTGAACTTGCCGTCCGAATTCACTCTCCAGAGTCCGTTGAAACAGTGCCTGTTGAGATAGAGGAACATTGCAGCCCGCTCGGCGGATCTGTATTGATCCCCAATAAGTGAGTTGAATTTGTTGCGAATCTCGTAATAGCAAGCAGGGTCATTACTGAAGCCAAACTCCGAAATCGCATTGACAAGATCCGTCGGAAAATTCTTCACGGTGGAGTAAAGGTTCATAAGTTCAGGGTTGGCGTCGCCAATTACTGCTTTGTTGACCTTTCCACGATTATACATTTCAACGAGCAGGGCCAAGCCCCCCGAGAAAGGCTCATAATAAGTGTTCCATGAATCCGGCAAACATTTCATAATCCTGGGAAGGAGTTGTCTCTTCCCCCCCGCCCACTTGACCAGCGGGTTCATCTACACACCATCAGGCTACGCATCAAGATAACTATTGCGTACGCACGTCAGGGCGTGAAGGGGGATTTGTCTCGGCGACGGGGTTCTCAATCGCCCTGTACGGTCCTGACTTTTCCCGCAGTCTTCTCGACAATCCTGTTGGCGATCTTGTTGAAAGTCTTCTCAACTTCCTTGTTAATCCTGACGGCCGGTACACCGAGATCAGCATTTATGACCACTTCCGGAAAGAATGGGATCTCCCCCAGGGGTTCAATGCCGTACTTCTTCGCAATGCTTTCTGTGCTGCCTGACTTGAACAGATCTGTCCTCTTACCGCAGTGGGGGCACAGAAACCCGCTCATGTTCTCAACGATCCCCAGTACTCTTAACTTCAGTTGTCCCGCGAAATTTATCGCCTTAACCGCGTCCAGGATCGCCACATCCTGAGGGGTTATAACGATGATTACTCCGTCTGAGTCCGGAACCAGTTGCGATACCGTAAGTGCCTCGTCCCCCGTTCCGGGAGGAAAGTCTACAACCATGTAGTCTGTGTCCGTCCAAACAACGTCTTCAAGGAATTGCTGAACAGCCTTATGCCTCAGCGCCCCTCTCCAGACAACCGCAGTATCCTCGGAGGGAAGCAGAAATGCCATGGAGATAACCTTCACGCCGTACTTAGTTTCAAGGGGGTGAATCCCCTTCTCGTCCGCGAATATCTTCCCGTCCGCAACGCCGAGCATTTTCGGGTCATCAGGGCCATTTATGTCCGCGTCTATGAGACCGACCTTGTGTCCCAGGTCTGCGAGACTGACCGCCAGATTTACTGCTATTGTGGATTTACCTACACCACCCTTTCCGCTCATAACCAGGATCGTGTGCTTGGCACCAGTATATTTCTCGGATTTTCCAGGGGGACCGATAACGGGTGGAGGCGGTGGATTGTTTACCTTGATCGTACCCTTAGCCATGCGACTTGCGATTGCTTTATCGTACTTTATAATTGGTTGGAGGGTTTGGATACGAACATTGACTAACAATATGATGGATAGTACAGGTGAGGGACACCCTCCAGAGCGTGTGCCTCGCGGGCAGAGGCGGAAATTGTTACTGCTGCTAACGATTATGACGCCGGGTATACCTGAGTACCTGACTGGGTCCACTCCCATTCTCCCCCTCTTTCTAAATCCTCTGGGTTTCGTGGCGGGATTGGTAATTGAGATTTGTCTCTATACCGGTGGTGCGCTCCTTATCAGGGAATTCGTCGTCAGAACCGGGAAGGGATGGGCTTCCACGCTTATTCTTGGAGTGGCATACGGGATAGTCGAGGAGGGTCTGGCTGTGCACACTTTCTTCATGGCGTCCGGATACCCTGTCGGGACTTTGGGATCCTACGGGCGGTTTGCAGGCACAGACTGGGTGTGGGCAGTCGGTCTGATGCTCTTCCATTCGACTTTCAGCATAACTTTGCCTCTGGTTCTGCTCAAACTTGCAAGCCCTGAAAATTCGAGAAAGCCATTGCTCGGTAATCGCGGTTTCACCGTCGTTGGGTTGATCTTCATCGCTGACGTATTTGTTCTTGCCAATTTTTACAGATCCAGGCCTTTTCCCAGTGTATGGATTCTGTTCCTTGCCTTTGTGTTTGTCCTCATCTTAATCGCGTGGAAGATTCCAGGCAATTTCCTTATTCCAGGTGGAGAGAGGGCCAGCAGGAACAGATACTATTACGCGAGTGGGCTTTCTGTCTTTTCATTTTATTTCATCTATGCTTTCGTGATTGCAGAGAACCATGGTTTTGGGGTCATTCCGGCTGTACTGGACATCATGGTGCTTCTGGTATTTGCGCTGGCTATGTTGAGAAGCATAGCCCGTCACCTGCCCCGCAATCAGAACGAGAGACAGGTTTTTGCACTGTCCGTAGGCCTTGTCGCCCCCCTCCTCTTATTTGCCGAGTTTCTTGAGCTAACAGGCAGAGATCCAGGCGTGACCATGGTGGTCATAATCGCGCTGTTCATGGTCTATATGCTGAAGAAGCAAGTCAATTTGAATACCAAGGATCTGGAGAATCTAAATCAATTTAATAAAGCGTGAACGATCTATCTACCCAAATGAGCGAGGACTGCGTGTTCTGCAGGGAAGTCATTGGGCGAAGAAATGCTTCGATCATATGCGAGAACGAACTTGCCATTGCCTTCATGGACCATGCGCCCGTTGAGGAGGGGCACATGCTCGTAATCCCAAAGAAGCATTTCCGGGACATTTTTTCCGTGGAAGAGGAATCTTACATTGCGGTCCACAGGATGGCCAGGGAACTTGCTCCTCTGGTGATGAAAGTCACAGAGGCAGACGGGATGAACATCGGCCAGAACAATGGCGCATGTGCAAACCAGATCGTATTCCACTACCATCTCCACATAATTCCCAGATTCTGTGAACGCAAGGTTTCCTGGGACAGGAGGAAAGTTTCTACCGATGAACTTGAAAAGTTTGCATTTCTCCTGAGGGAAGAGATAAGGAAAACTCCCGGCACGCTGAAGCTAACCTCATGAAAAGCCAGCAGGCCCGATGTCAATCCCATTGGGGACCGATTTACTTCTCTGCGAAGAGATTAGGATAAGATATTTTAGCCTCCGTAATATAAATCCCTGTAATATGAGAAGCGCAGAAGAGCTCTACAATCGAGCACTGGAACTTAAGAACAAGGGGCTTTCGGATAAGGAGATATCAACAGAACTTCACGTATCATCAAATACCGTCACATGGCTTCTGAGCAAGGGATTCCTTGGGGAAACCAAGGTTCACGACGTAAGGGTAGGATGGAGGAGCATTGGCGTATACGGAAACAGGATTTCCAGCATGGCCGAGATAATTGCAGATATCATTGAGGAGGAGTCGAACCTTGAGCATTACGAGGTCAATTCGATCCTTGGAATCACAATCAACGGTATCCCGTTCGCCACAATGGTGTCGTACCTGATGGGCAAGGAACTTATAGTGTACAGACCGCATCCTTCCAGGCAGGAAGGCTTCTTCAGCAAGAACTATGCCAAGGTCGCGGGAAAGAACATTGTGATCATAGATGACGTGGCCAGCACAGGTGAAACCCTGAAAAGGACAATTACAGACGTGAAACACGACGGCGGGAAAGTAGTCCTCGTGGTCGTCCTTGTATCCAAGATGAACGCCGACGAGGTTCAGGGTGTCAGGCTCAGATCCCTGATCAGGACGCACTTAGTGGGAACCAGTTAGGTAGTCTGATGCACTGGGCCGACGCCTTCATCCAGAAAATAGAGGGACCTCAGGTCATCTCGACCGGGATATCCCCATCCGGACCCATTCACGTGGGCAACATGAGGGAGATTCTCACGGGGGACATCGTATTCCGTGCTGCAAGATCAAAGGGTCTGCCTGTGAAATTCATTTTCCTGTCAGACGACATTGACCCTCTGAGGAAGGTCTACCCGTTTCTTGACGAGAGCTTCAGGGAACACGTGGGAAAACCGCTTTACGAAATACCATCTCCGAAAGGCGAGGGAACCTACGCCGATCATTTCATGGCCCCTTTTCGGGATTCACTCGAGAAGCTCCACATTCAAGTGGAAATACTCAGGTCCTCACAGTTATACGAATCCGGGAAGTTCTATGAAGTGATAAAGACGGCAATCGCCGAAAAGGATCGGATCGCCCGTATACTGAGGGAGGTTTCAGGGCGGGAACTGGAGGAAAACTGGTTTCCATACAGCCCGAAGTGTTCTTCGTGCGGGAAGATAAACCAGGCGACTGCCACTTCATTCACCGATCCATACGTCAGTTACAATTGCAAATGCGGGCATTCCGGCAAGAGTGATATCAGGAAGGGGGAAGGCAAGTTGCCATGGCGCGTGGAGTGGCCTGCGAAGTGGCATTTGCTCGGTGTCACAATCGAATCTTTCGGAAAGGATCACGGATCTGCAGGGGGCGCATACGATTCAGGCAAGAGGATAGTGGAGGAGGTCTTTGGAACCCCTGCGCCCTCCTACCTGATCTACGAGAGAATTCTGCTCAAGGGGGAAGGGGCAATGCACTCCTCCACCGGAATTGTAATAGAATCCTCCGAAGCACTGAGGTTTATGCCTCCGGAGTCGCTAAGATTCCTGATTGCAAGAAATAGCCCGCTGAGACACATAGAGTTCGATCCAAAGGACTTTTATCTCAACTTCATGGACGATTACGAGAAGTACTTCAACGCTTATTTCAAGAAGGACACGGTTTCCGATCCTGATCTGGACGCAGTTGTCAGGTATTCAAGCCTCGAGAAACCAGTGGGACCAATCGAACCGTCCTACAGGCACCTTGTGACGCTGGTGCAGATTTATCCTGACGAGAAGAAACTGCTTCACGGGCTATCTCTCGGAGGATACGCAGCCAAGAACATTGCCGGGGAAATGGGCGATCGGATCGCACTGGTAAAGTACTGGCTGGACAATTACGCTCCGGAGAGCATCAAGTTCAGTTTACTTCCCAGGGGAACGGAGGTCAAACTTGAGACGGCAGAGCAAGACATCCTGAAAGAGTTTCTGAGCCAGGCAGAGTCACTGAACTGGACGGCACAGTCCATTCATGATTCCGTCCGTTCAATATCCCTGAAGGATGGTGGTGAACCGATGACTGCATTTCGCGCTTTCTACAGGGTTCTCATTGGAAAAGACAGGGGGCCGAGATTGGGATTCTTTCTTTCGGAAATGGACAAGAAGTGGGTCATCGATCGGCTTGGGGAATGTCTGTCCTGAATGCCTTGCATAACCGGAAGCAGGCAGGGCCGATGCGCATCTAGCAATCCTTATCCAGCAATCCGGGACCGGGGGTTCAACCCCAAAGTTGTCGTATAAAAAGTCCAATAACTAATATATCCGCTCGCCACATTTTGCAGCATTGACGGAACTGTTTCAGGATCGGGGGAAGGTCATAGAGTTCTTTTCCCAAAGGGGAATTCTTCTCAGCCCTGCTGCCCTGGACAGGATAATGGGAGAGAGCCTGGGAGGTTTCGTGACAGACCTGATCTCCGAAGAGTCCGTTTCCGCAGGATACATTTCCGAGAATGACGTTTCAAGGCTGCTGCAGAAACAGCATACGGTGAAGACGCCGAAATACGAGGTGGATTTTGCAAACGTAAAGGTGAAGAGCTCCGTTGATGATTTCCGGAACTATTTCCGGAGCAGGTATGAGAAGATAAGCAAGCTCATCACGCTGTCAATGTCAATGCGCGGAACCGTTTCAATTCGGAACGCAAGAAAGGCACTGACGGGAGAGGTGAAGATTGTAGGTATGGTCTCCGATCAGTCCGTCACAATCAACGGGCACAAGCGCATAGTTGTGGAAGACCTGGAGGACACAATCACGATCTTGCTGCTGAAGAATAACGGTCTCGCAGGTGAAAACATACTGCTGGATGAGGTTGTGGGGATCGTGGGATCGGTATCAGGGAAGAACGGGGATCCGGTAATTTTCGCCAAGGAAATAGTGAGGCCGGACATTCCTGCAGGTTCGATCCGGGATTATTCGGGGAACCCAGACTACGTCGTCTCGGTATCTGATGTTCACGTTGGAAACAAGACCTTCCTTCCAGACTCCTTCAGGAATATGATCTCATGGATTGGAAGCGGTAACGACCTTGCCGAGAACGTGAAGTACCTTGTCCTGAGCGGCGACGTTGTGGACGGGGTGGGTGTATACCCGGGCCAGGAAGCTGATCTCGATATCCTGAACCCTTACGAGCAGTACATGAAACTGGCAGATTTCCTGGACGGGGTTCCGGAAGACGTTTCCGTATTTGTCATGCCCGGGAACCATGACGTGGTACGCCTGGCGGAACCGCAGCCTGTTCTCCCGGACAGGCTGAGAAATGATTTCCCTGCAAACGTGACCTTCCTCCCAAATCCGTACAACCTGAACCTGGAAGGCAGGAACGTGCTCCTCTACCACGGGATGTCGTTGAACGACATGGTCGAGCTGATCCCGGGAATCAGCTACGATACGATCGGCAGAGCCATAGAGGAAATGCTGAAGCGAAGGCATCTCGCCCCAAGGTATGGGGGAAAAACTCCAATGATTCCCGCTCCGGAGGACTATCACGTCATTGAAAAGGTGCCTGACATCCTGATTACCGGGCATGTCCATTCGCACGCCATAGGCAATTACAAAGGCGTAAGGTACGTCAACTCGTCTACCTGGCAGAACCAGACATCCTACCAGAAAATGATGAATTTCAGCCCAAATCCATGCATTGCGACCCTGTTTGATCTCAACTCAAGAAACTATTTCCTGAAGGATTTTAAAGGCAGTTAGAGTGTCTTTCTGATTACTTCCTCTATCTCTTTCCTGAAGGTGGCCATGACGTCGTTCAGCGCTTCTTCTTTCACTTCGCTGGGAGCAGCCGTGATTCCTATCTTCGCGGTGATTTTTGCCATCTTGGCCATTGAGTCGTACTCCTTGATCTTGGCGTCAAGGAATTCCTTCAGTGCCTCAACAATGAGATCCTTCAGTTCCGAGTCGCGGTCAACGCGGTTCCTGACAAATTCCTTGATTATGTCTTTCATCATATCCCTGACGGCTTCCAGGAATAGTTCTTCCGACGGTAGCGTAGCGAGCAGCCCCTTGATCTTGCCGTCTAACCTGTTATCAACCATAGCCAGTTTTAATGGACTTAGCGTAGATAAATATTCGGTGTGATCTAATCTTGTTCAGAGAAAATGGAAACTCCAAGAAGTTCCTTTATCCTGAAGTCCGAAAAAAGGGCCAGCGCATCATAGAGATCGTCAACATCGGGACCGTCCTCATTGTCGTTCAGATAATTCAGGAGGCAGGTCTTGCCCTGGAGCGTCTGATCGCCTTCCTCCACTATTCCGTTCTTGATCACGGTTTCCATCCAGTCAATAAAGTCGGAAGATGACCTGGCTTCTTCAGCAGGATCGGGGCTCTCCTCAGACTGGTATTTCTTCACCATTTCCTGATACTTTGCAATGATCCGTTTCACATAGGTCGTGCAATCCATGGACCGTCCATACTTTCAGTTTATGAAGGTATTAACGTTTTTTGGTGCTATATTGACTCCTAGATTTCGCCAAATCTTTTAATACTGCAGACAACGGTAATGCGTAACGATAATGCGTTTCAGCCGTTCTTCCACAGAATGGAGGTCACTGAAGTGACCGCGGGAATTCCGGTGCAAGGTTCGAAAGTCGCAAAGGAGTGGTGTGCGAAATTGCTTGACAAGACGCCGGAACTTGAACCGGATATTGAGTTAGAGGTTTATCTGAGGAAGAACCACAATCCCACTGTTAAGATGAGAGCGACGATCACAATCGCCACGACGGCTTTCCTGCTGCTCTTGAAGACTTCCTTTTGCTTTTCAGGCATTTATGGGAATTAGTGAAATAATACTTAAGAGTTGGTTCGAGTCTGGCAGGCGTGACTGGTAAGGGTTGCTCCCCGAAGTCAACCGGCCTATTGTAGCGGGTTCCAGATAAGCTTGAATATCGCCCATGCCGACGCCCGGTTGCAAGCCCACGAACTTCAGTCGTGGGTAGTTGACTGAACACTAAAGTTACTTTGCATTGCAGAATGGAGTCACGGATGCTTTCAGAAACTCTTGTATTCCTTCTTGTTCATCATCGCATATATTCTTGTGTTACAAGTCCTTGAACAGGGTAGGACATGATTCGCCCTTTGATTTGAATTGCTTCCCGACTAACGTGGAAATAATAGTCGTGGGATTGTCAAGTGGCATAATGTTGCTTGTTACGTCCTGATAATCCTGTCGATTGATTATGAGATGCCGCAACCTGATTTCCCACAACAGTATGACACTGTCTTCATACTCACCGTCCTGGCTTCCCCTTTAATGGGTCTCGCAGGGCATGCAAAGAAATCTTATCCGTCAAGGAATTCTTCGATATGAACTCGTTTCTTTGGGGTCAGGTTGGAGTCGATTTGATCCGGATGAAAAATTAATCGTGAACGCATGGCAATGGCCGTTAATAGATGCGGGAATTTGGCCAAAAGAATCCACGTATTGGATAACAGGACTGAAAGTTCCAAGAGTGGTGATGAATGCCATGGTTGCTGTTTGCTCCGGCAATTGTACTTTCCCGTCTGGTGACCATGCCGGGGAATGTAAATCAACCGCACTGGCGATTCCATATTCATTGACCCAAGTTACGGACAAAGCAATCCATTCGAACGCTGGACCGAACGGACATGAAACAATTGATGGGCGGATTTCTAAATGCAACGCTTAAATGGTGAACGGTACTCTCTATCAATGCCCGTATACGTTTTCTACATCCGGGTGACGGATAAAGGCAAAGCCAGCATGGTGGAAGTCAGGGGCAAAATGGACGAGATTGCGACCTTTATCAGGACCAATGGAGGGCAGTTGAAACTCTCCCTGGCCACCTTTGGAGAAGTTGATTACATGAAAATCGTGGACCTTCCAAGCGACGAACTTGCGATGAAATTTTCTATGCTGGGAAGCAGCAACGGCCTCCTAAGCATTGAGACTGTGAAAGCATTTGTTGAGGACGAGATGGGTTCCTTCATCTAGACCAGTGAACGTTAATTCACAATTATGGGCGGGATGCGGAGGGCCGGATTTGATTAACATTTTAATCGCATCGAAAAGGGTCGCAAACAGCCACAGTAAGATTTGAAATCGTAATTCTTTACTCTAAGTAAAGTTATTATAAGCGCAAATCATTCTTTATTATATGGTTAAGAGGGTTACGATTAGCTCAAAAGGCCAGATAACACTGCCTAAAGACTTGAGGATGAAATATCATCTAAACCAAGGAGAAAGCATTCTTGTGTTAGATTCTGGAGAAGGTATTGTCATCAGACATGGGAAAGAGACTTTGAGGGGGATATTGAAGGGCAAGATCGATACTGAAGGATTTGAGGCGGACATTAAGAGCTTAAGAGAAGAGTGGAAGTTGTGAAAGACTTCATAACAGATACCATTGGGTTAGCTCGTTATCTAGAAGATAATTTGCCAGGTCCTGCATCCGATGTGTTTACCCTGGCCGAAAGAGGAGAGGCCTCCATTCTGGTACCACAGATAGCGATAGGAGAATTCATTTATATTGCAATGAAAGGTAGACTGAGATTAGCGGATCCCAAGCGCGCTGTTAAGCAAGTCCTAGAGGAACTAAGGGGGACTTCCTTCATCGTCCAATCCGGTTTCCCAGAAGAGGGGTGGGATAATTTCCTATCTCTCGATATTCCGGAACTACATGACAGGTTAATAGCTGCTGAGGCCTTGTCTCGAAATGTGCCACTAATTTCTAACGATCCTGTATTTCGAGGAGTACCCGGCCTCGAAGTAATCTGGAGATAAAATTGAAGTAATTGGATATAAATATGCTAAGGGCCGTGCCCGATCACTCTTTTAATCGAATATCATGGAAAAGGGACTACCTCCTCCTCATAATTGCTAACACAAACCCGATTAGTGCAACCGCTATCATACCTCCGGTTATGACGTATAGCTCCGTGTTGGATATTCCAGCCGCTGGAGACGGTTTATTGGTGGGCGTGAAAGTAATAGTTTTGGATGCACCGACACCATTGACGGATATTGAACCCGAAGATGTTGACAGAGAGTATCCTGACATGTTGCTAATCGTGTATGGGTATGTTCTGCTGGGCGCGGTAAATGCTATAGTGTTCATCGACGAGGAAAAGGATTGTCCACTTGACAGATTCACTGGTGTGCTCCCTTTATTATTTGGACACTCATAAGAGAGAATATATACATATAGAGAAATACAAGGGGGAGTCCAGAGGGGGTTTTACGAATCTCCTGCGAACTCCGGGGAACACGGTGATCCGAAATGCCTGAGAAATTCAATGTGGAGCAGAAGGTGCAGATCGTCATTGAATCATTCACCAACCACCTTGTACCAGAAGGAAGATTGGTATGAGAATCAAGTATCTTCACATGGTCAGAAAAACGGGAAAG
>JAMDBT010000057.1 GCA_023487205.1 Thermoplasmatota archaeon | reverse complement strand
CCAAAACATGTTACGGGCAAGCAGAAGGAACTTCTGCAGCAGTTTGAAGATGAGAGCGGCAAGAAAAGAATTTGGAACAAGAAATAGTCCAAAGAACCAATCAATACCGTATTGTGTGGCTGCTGATGGCAGGTAACTGATCAGGAATCTGGGAAAATCCGGGCACAGCGCTTAAGGTACCCGTTTGATTATATTGCTGGTGCCAATCTTTTTAGACCTCGAAATCCAGCGACGGTGGTCGGTACCTTAAACATCAATCAGGGGGTCTCCTTCACGGTATAGAATCAGAGGATCGTGTAATGGATGCCTCGGATTGCACTCGAATAATTGCCTATGGTGATTATCTACCGTTATTTCATTTATTTGTATATATTTCGTAGTATCCTTCCATAGTTTCTGGAGCATAGGGCGTATTGCCAAGGGAACCTTCAAGCATCATCCGGGTTCCCTGGCCAACGAGCTCCCTGATCCTCTTCCCTGTCATCACCTTTTTCCGGAAGGACTTCCGATGTCTTGCGAAAGCTGCGCTTATGTAACCAGAACCGAAGACTATCTTCGTGTATTCCTGGTTACCCATGTCCTGGAAGAGTGCGAGTTTCTCACCACTCTGTGCCAGTATGCTTCCGGTTGCAATGTTACCGCATCTTTTCCGTATATTCCTCCTCACCTTCCTGAAGAGTATCTCCATGCCGTTGTTTGTCCTGGGTATTGTACCTTCAGGATTCTGTGCGAACAGCATTGTCTCCCTCTTCCTGTAGCGGTCCACCGCCACCTTGGCAGCGGTGAACAGGTGTTTCTCAACATTGGAATTGAGGTACACCTCGAGCTCGCCGAACACGATGGTGCACCTCTCATGCACCACCGGATCGTCGGTAAGCGGTACATATATTCCATCGGAGGAGAGGTTCCCCCTCTCCGGGATCATGAACGCCCCCCTTATCCTCCGGAATATCATTGAATTGATGTCCCCGAGCCTGCCGGATGTTTCCCTGATCATGCCGCTGCCCGTGATCCTGGAAAGGTGCCCCATGATTTCAGATATGAGATCGGCCGGTTCCCCGTTCTCCGCCACGGATGCGAGATCCGACAGTTCCTTCCCCGCCCCGGTGCATGCAGTGAAGAAGTTGAGGTGCCTGAGGGAGAAGGGAAAGCCGTATCCCGAGCCACCCTCCACATGGACCAGGTTCTCCAGTACCTTCCTTACGGCCATGATCTCCATTCTTTCCCTGCTGGAACAGTATCCGGACTCGATCTCTTCAAGGGTAAGCTGATCATAATCCGGTATCGACCTGAGCACTGTCTTCAGCCGCGACTTTATTCCTGCCCCGTTGATCATCATGCCCAGATCCCTGTGAAGATCGTCCATCAGGTCCTTTCCAAGATCACGGAGGAAGTGCATCAAACAGATACGTATGGGAACACCGGGGAATATCTTCCCTGCAGCCGATATTATTCCGGATCGCATGTCGCATGTTATTCCCGACGGGATGCCAAATCTGTCCTTTGCGGATTGCAGTATCTTCTCGATTGATTCCTGCGATTCTGAATGGCATTTCTTCACGCGGAGGACGAAGCCGGATATTGCGTCCCTGACGGCCACGATCATGGAGAATTCGGAATCCGTCGTTCCGTCTATCTGGAGGATGTAAGATTTCATTCGTTCCTTGAGTTTCGGTATGCTCTCCTCATGTATTTTGTGGAATATGTCAA
The DNA here is from genome assembly GCA_023487205.1 of Thermoplasmatota archaeon. Taxonomy (GTDB): domain Archaea; phylum Thermoplasmatota; class Thermoplasmata; order Thermoplasmatales; family Thermoplasmataceae; genus JAMDBT01. Next base: position 16,340 of record JAMDBT010000057.1, on the reverse strand, counting down.
GAGCCGTGTTGCACAGGCTCCTGGCATGGCTTCCCGACACGCCGAGGGAAGAGGATATCTCCGAACTGCTCCATCCGCTGAGGAACCTCTTCGTGGCAGCCTCGATCATGATGTCATTGGCATACGTACATCCGGGCGGTATGATCAGATCAAGACCTCCGGACCTGAACCTCTTCCCATCCACGGGACAGGTCATGATCCGGTGGATGGCGGTGAATTCGCCATGCACGGTCTTCACCGGCCTGCTGTCAGTCCTGTACACCCTGAGGCGGGAATGGCAGTCAGGGCAGCATTCATGCGGATACGAGAATATTATCCGCTTCATTTCAACTTCAGGAATACCTTCTCCAACCTGAGATCGTTCTCTATGATGATCTTCGTTATGGGCCATGCATCGTATTCTATGCCCATCCTTTTCAGTACGGCACTGATATCCTCTTGGCTCATCTCCTTCTTCAGCAGGCGCTCCACATGAAGCAGCAGAGTCTCGGGATCGATCTCCCTCTTTGAGCCCGGCGACTTCCCCAGATACCCGACATACTTTTGCACAATCTTCCTGTTAACGCGCCTCACGTCGTATACCTTGTAGTACTCCTTGCCATTGCCTCTCCTTTCCCTTCTGACAGTAATGCCCATATTGCATCAACCAGTAATACCCAAATGGGTATAACGGCTTAAATCCTTCAGTCGATCAGTAGAATGCAGGGAAAATAGGCGATCAAATGGCCTGTCTCATAACGCTAGATAATCGCTATAAGCAATTAGCAAAACCTTAACAATTACGCTATGTTTATGTCCAGTATGCCTTTCTTTCCTCGACATTTGAAGATATTTTTTAATAGCACATTTAGAAGATTTTGGAAGAAGTCTCGTGTGTCGGAAGCTTGCGTGGTCTTATTGACGGTTCTGTTTCTGTTTTCTGCATTTGCCGGTTCGTTTAATTCACCTGGAAATGGCGCTCACACTGCTGAGCGCCATATTCAGTCATCTACTGCGTCTACAGGAATCGCAGATACCCACAATTTCTTTCCAGGCTTCCCAAGCAGCAAATCACTGACTGAGAGAGGAAGCACCTCAGGAGGTTCTTCCCAGACCTATAAGGTCACGTTTGTTGCAGACAACCTCTCTGCTGGAAATTCCTGGCAGTTGTGGATTTACAACCACAGTTCAAATGACACACCGTTCATGTGCTTACTGCTCCATATTTCTACTGGCCTTGTGTACAGAAACTCCAGCACTTCCACCTCCATGATCGCCAACCTACCTGCTGGAGAGTACAACTTATTTGCCGGACCGGGCACGAGCATTATTAAGAATATGACATTCAACGTGACTTCCTCGACAAACACCGTTAGTGTTCCTCTTCCTAAGTACTATGCAATAACTATCCAGGTATCTTCTCCTCCACCGGGAGGTGCATGGAACGCGATCGCCATGAATTCCACTTCCAACTTCTTCGACCTGAACAACACCACCTCCTCGTCAATTGTCATGTATCTCTCAAACGCTTCTTATTCCCTCTTTGTGGGACCAATTTCATCATTTTGGTTTGCGCAAAACATCACGGTATCCGGTTCCAGCCAGACCTACACGGTAAGTTTCCCGCATTTCCAGAAGATTGCTATTTCTGAGAACAACTTACCTCCGGGGCAATCATGGCTGTTTGCGGCGCAAAATAAATCCTCCACATTCCATTACATTAACGCGACAACTTCTCCGTCGATGACTGCGTACATCCCCTTGGGTACTTACAATTACACTGTTTCCTCTGGAGAAATTTTTATTTCACACGAGTTCAATGTGACATCGTCCACGACCTCCATCACTGTTAATTTTCCAATGAATTACAAGATCACCTTCGCCGAGTCCGGTCTTCAGTCAGGGACGTCGTGGAATATAACTGCCTATAATCATAATCATAGCGTATACTACTACAACTCCACTACGGGAACCTCGATGATCGCCTTCCTCCCGAACGGTACGTATAATTACTCTGCCGATGCGAACGGGGTTCGCGAGACGCATGAGTTCAACGTTACAGGATCTCCAGTTTCAATATCGATCAAGTTCCCGACGTTCTATAAGGTCACCTTCGCCGAGACTGGTCTACCATCAGGGCAGTCGTGGGGTATTGCTGCCGGTAATCATGATTATAGCGTAAACTACAACAACGCCACCACGGGAACCTCGATGATCGCCTTCCTCCCGAACGGTACGTATAATTACTCTGCCGATGCGAACGGGGTTCGCGAGACGCATGAGTTCAACGTTACAGGATCTCCAGTTTCAATATCGATCAAGTTCCCGACGTTCTATAAGGTCACCTTCACCGAGACTGGTCTACCATCAGGGATGTCGTGGATCATTAACGTGTATGGAGAAAGTGTCTCTCTTTCAAATAAAACGTCTGGAGGTACCATTACTGAGTACCTCCCAAATGGCACCTACACTTGCAAGTTTGGGCCGGATGGAAGCACCGTTGAGAAACATCCCTTGCAGGTTGCGGGAGCACCGCTATCGGTGAGTTTGGTGTTTCCTACACTATATGCTGTAACTTTCACTGCATCGGGCCTCAGGGCTGGAGCAGAATGGTCCATATACATTGATAATTCTAACGGAAGTTTGGTGTACCAAAACCACACGAGCGGGTCGTCTATGCTTGAGTACCTCCCGGCGTGGACCCTAAATTACAGTGCCCGTGAAGTAAGCGTTACGGTAACACACGAATTCACTGTGATTGGAACCTCAGCATTCACCGTAACATTCCCGGAACTGTACGTCATAACCTTCACCCAGTCGGGCCTCAAATCCGGTCAGACGTGGACCCTTTCGGTGTCTAATAGTAATGGCACCGTGTATTATTCCAACTCTACTTCAGGAACGTCAATGATCGCCTACATTCCCAATGGCACTTACACTTTCAATGCGATCGCCGGATCAGTCTCTATCTCAAAGAGCTTCAGCTTTTCTGCTGGTACTCCATCATCGCTTGCCATCGTGTTTGCCAAAGTTTTCGAGGTGACTTTTACGGAAACCAATGCCCCGCCAGGAGCGGAATGGACGATACACGCTTACAATAGTAACGGTACGGTGAATTATTACAATTCAACCACCGGGACTTCAATGATCGCATACATCCCGAACGGCACGTATAATTACACTGCCTCTGTAGATAATGCCGTGGCAATTCACGAGTTCAGCGTCACCGGAGCGCCTCTATCTTTGAACGTGATTTTTCCCACTCAGTATGCAATAACGTTCACTCAATCGGGAGTCCCATCCGCTATCTCGTGGACATTGCATGTTTACACGTGGAACTTTACAGTCAGTAATTACTACACAAGCGAGGGATCATCCACGATAGTGTACCTGCCCAATGGAACATACAATTACACTGCTCAAGTCGATGTTCAGGGATCCGTGACCATTCCGGCTACTGAATTTAAAGTAACCGCGGCCCCCGCTACGATTAACCTGAAATTCCCGCGTTTCTGGTATGTCAATTTCATCCGGTCGGGGATCGCTTCGGGGACTACATGGGTCGTTGACTTCAACGGTTCCAGTGCTTCCACCACAGGCTCCATGATATCCTTCGCCGAAATGAACGGTACAAATTATCCCTACACAGTGAACAGTGTTTCGGGGTACAACGTGACGCCGTCCACCGGTCAACAGACAGTCAACGGAGCAAACGTGTCCATCTCCGTGAAGTACACGGCGATAAATTACAAAGTAACATTCACCGAAACGGGACTCCTATCAGGGTACTGGTACTTGAACCTGACGGGAAACTCTGAGAACGGCACTGCATTTTCAAGGCTCTCTGGTCCGCTGTCGACAGGAGGAAGCTATTCGTTCTACCTGCCATTTGGATCGTACGTTTATAACGTGTCCACAACAAATAAGGCTTATGTGCCAAAATCGTACTCCACCCAACTGCAGGTATCTGGGACCTCAGCAATACAGGTGGTCTTTATGTTGCCATATTCCGTGATTTTCACTGAGACTGGTCTCGCATCCGGAACCTCGTGGACAGTCACTCTGAATGGAACATCCAACACCTCGACCGGTACCAGCATAGGATTCGAGGTTCCCAACGGTACTTCGTACTCATATACTGTTTCCCCGGTTGCTGGATACTCTGCATCGCCGTCATCGGGCACGTTTCCCATAAGCGGATCGGGTAAGACGATCACAGTGACGTTCACGCCCATTCAGAAGACTCAGCAAAAGTATGACGTCACGTTCACAGAATCAGGTCTCCCCTCCGGAACATCTTGGACTGTAACATTTAACGGGTCGTCCAACACCTCGACCGGTACCAGCATAGGATTCGAGGTTCCCAACGGTACTTCGTACTCATATACTGTTTCCCCGGTTGCTGGATACTCTGCATCGCCGTCATCGGGCACTTTTCCCATAAGCGGATCGGGTAAGATCATTTCGGTAACTTTTACTCCGGTAACCAAGACGGCGACAAAGTACAGCGTTACCTTCACGGAGACCGGCTTACCCTCGGGAACTTCCTGGTACGTGATCCTGAACGGCACTAACGAATCCTCCACAAGTAGCACAATCACGTTCCAGGTTGTAAACGGTACATATTCTTTCACCGTCGGAAAGGTGGGTAACTACATCACAAGTCCCGCCTCAGGAAGCATAAACGTTAAGGGATCTAACGTCAGTAAAAGCATAACGTTCTCACAGCCTGCGCAGCCGATTTCGTTGATTACGTTCGTTGCCATTGGTGCCGTCGTTGCGATTGTCGTCGTGGCCTTGATCGTCTTCCTTAAGAGAAGGAAGTAGGGGAGACGACGGCCCGACAACTGTCCCGGAAACTCATCATGTGAGAACCAAGTTCGGTAGTACCAAGGCCCAGCGTGACCTTGCCACAAGCGAGAGTGAAAAGCAGGCACATTAACAAATGTGAATTGGGGCACTACCGACAATTGCATACCCAACGTCGTTTATTTGAAGACTCCACATTCGGAGAGTCGTTCGCCTTTATGCACCAGCAATCGTAGGTCGGTTGATTATATTCGCGCACCCTCTTCCGTCATTTTCATAAGTTCTGAGGATTTCATCACCCGTGCATACGTTCCTTCCAGGGAGGCCATAAATGCATCGTGCACCTTATCGTAGGGCACACTTCGATTCCGGATTATCAAGTCCTTCGTGGCGCAGGCGTCATAGATGACCGTGCACTCGTAACCCAGATCCTTTGCTGCTCTGGTTGTCGCGTCTATGCACATGTGGGTCATCATTCCCACAATGACGAGCCTGCTCGTGTCAGACCTCTTCAGGAGTTCAAGGAGGTTAGTCTCCCTGAAGCTGTTCGGGAAGTGCTTGGTCACCACGTGCTCCCCCGCTGCTGGCAGTACTGCTGGATGAGTCCTTATTCCATCAGTACCGGGAAGAAAAAAGGTCGCACCGCTCCTGTTGGACAGGTGGTTCACGTGAAAAATGGGCATCCTTAATTCTCGGAATTTACCAAGAACGCTTCCCGCCACTGATGCTGCATCTTCTGAACCCTTAAGTTCCATTCTCCCGCCAGGAAAGTAGTCCATCTGGATGTCAACAATCAGCAGGCTCGTAATTTCATTGTCGCTTGAATGATTTAACTTTGCCATCACCGACTAAGTATTACTGCCGATATACGTTTTCATCCGCGAATGGAATATGGCTGTCGGAACCCCTGTATAAAGAATGGTCTTTCTCTTCATGCCCATGCTCGGAAGCCTGTACGCATCCTTCCAGTCTCCCCGTTTCGGCAAATCTCAGCGGCTTGTGGGATCTGCTGGAGGAACGGCAGACTTCCTTGATGAAGCGAAATATACTCCCGCAAAGGCGATAAGGAAAAGGGGTATGAGATAAATATCGCTCACGGACACAACGGATTCAGCATACCAGAACGCGGAGAACGTCAGGAGTAGTCCTGAAACCGCCACTTTCATTATGGCCTGCTTCACTTTCCTTATCTGTTTCCTCAGGCTGAAGGCGGCTACAACAACCAGCAGTATCCCTGCGGTTAGGCCCACTATGGTGGAGGTATAGCTCATCGGAAAGAGTGCCACCAGCACAATGGCCGCCTCAAATGCTTCCACCAGCCCCACGGAGAATGCAGTTGCAAAAAGTCCCTTCTCAAGTTCTTCGTGCCCGACTGAGGAATCCTTATGTTCTCCTTGGAACTTGAATGACCTGTGTGCGCTCTTCACTAACCTCAGCCCGAAATAGAGAAGGAGTGTTGCGGACAGGAGTCTAATGTATTCAACGGGTAGATATTCAACCAGCTGCCCCAGTACCGCGGTTGGCAGGAGGATCACAATGAGACCCAGGGCTATGAACAGGAACACCATGGGATTCTTCAGGTCCGCGTAAATTGCAATTCCAACGGCAGTAGCCTCAGAGACCTCAAGAAGCGTTATTCCCAGGGCCTCAAGAAGGATTCCCAGATCCAAGTGATTGATGGTTCAACCCTGCTCCTTATTCAATGCTTACGCTTCTAGGGTGCAGTCATGGATCCGATTCTGCCTTCCTGAGGTGAAACCTACTACTCCAATTCATTGGAAACCTTGGCATCAGCGGAATGCAGCATCACGGCATCATTGGCTCTTGGTCTTATGAGGAACCTGCAGGCACTGAAGCCCTGCACTTGCCTATGAGCTGCATCTACCTCGGAATCGAGCAGGTCGGAAAACATACCTGTCTCTAGCGCGCAGGCGACGGGAAATTCGTTTGCAATGGTGAATATAGGGCACCTGTATTCCGTCATCTCGAAATTCCCCCCAGGCATCTTCTTCGACTCCGCCATGTATCCGGCCCTGTCCCTGATCCTCTTTAGCGCGCTTACCTTTGCCTCCATAGTCTTTCCGGTTATGCTACCATACAGGGTTTCTCTCATCTCTTCGTACCTTTTCCTGAGGAATCCTTCGACCAGGGAAGATCCACCGTGGAGCTTGAAGTAATTCACCATTTCTCCGAGCATTTCGTAATATTGTGGCTGGAACTCTTCAGTGCCGAGGGACGTTAGGCTGAACCTGTACTCCGGTCTCCCAACACTCTTCTTGACCACGGAGCGCCCCACTTTTCCCTCCGATTCCATTCTTGTAAGCTGTTTCAGCACGGCCATTTTGGACAGTTTCAACGATCCAGCAAGATCGGCAATGCTCATTGATCCTCTCTTCCTAAGCAGCAGGGAAATTCTTCCAGACGTGGTAGCCATTTTCATGCTTGTCTAAGTGAATCGTGGCACATTAACCTACCGAATAGTTTACAAAGTTTGTAAACGATGTGGTTTATTAATTGCACAACGCTGACTGAGCATGAAAAGTTACGAAGGCAAAACGGTAGTTATCACCGGGGGCAGCAAGGGCTTGGGTCGCGCTCTTGCCAAGGAGTTTCATGATCGAGGTGCGACCGTCATTACCTGCTCAAGAAATGGGAAAGATACGGAAAGTGGTGACGGGAGGTACAGGGAATTCAGATGCGATCTGTCGTCGGTAGAAGGAGCAAGAGAATTCGCATACTTTCTGCTATGGAACACGCACGGAATCGACATCCTGGTGAGCAATGCGTCAGACCCTGGATCACACGGCCTCAGGAATACGTCAGAAATAACTGCAGAAGACGCCATCCGTGCAATCACGGTAAATTATCTCTCTCCAATGGAAATATTCCGGGTCTTGAGACCATCATTGGAATCCCTGCAGGAATCCCTTGTTGTAAATGTAACAAGTGATGTTGCTAGCAACCCCGAACCCGGATGGGGCGTTTACGCAGCTTCCAAGGCTGCCCTTGAAACGCTCTCCTCGCTGATCGCAGTAGAATACCACGAAGTCGGAGTACACTCCTTCACGTTCAATCCTGGCGATATGGACACTGAACTTCACAGGGTCTTCTTGCCGGAAGACAGGAACCTCCTGGATCCCGCATATTCGGCAAGGAAACTCATAGAGTACCTAGACTCCCCCTGGGAAAAAATCTGCGGGTCAAGGTTGGAGGTGGAAGAAGATGAATGAATTGCGCTACGAGGAATATCCGTCATCTATCACAGGTAGGATTCCACGCCTTATCTCCCACGACGCCAAGAGCGGAACAATCAGCATTTCCCCGCTTAGCGAAATAGCACTATATCTGGATAGCGGTGATCTGATGATATTCAACGATAGCCTCACCGTACCCAACGTGCTCATCTTAGGAATAGAAAGAGTTTCTCTGAGCTTCTACGGGTTTGGGGATAACGGTTGCCTGGCTGTCTGCGATTTCGTACCGAGGACCAGCGATCTGAGAAAAATAGGACTGGAACCAGTCCTGACGAATTCGGAAGTTTGCAGATTCAGGTATCTGGATCGCACAAGGTTTCTGAGAACTCTGATAGAGAACGGGAAATTATCGACCTACGATGACGTGCCTTTTCCAATAGAGAACTACAGAGGCAACTTCTCGTACGTTCCCGGATCAGCAGAGTTTCCCTCTGCTTCCTATCACTTCTCCGAGGAGATAGTCAAGAGTCTCAGAAATCGCGGCGTCTTGCTTAAAACTCTGACGCTCCATACAAGTGCCTCGTGGCACCAGGGAAGGGAATACCCCCCCTTCGATGAATACTACAGGATCCCAGAGGATACGGCGGCAGCAATCACTGGCGCGAAAGACATGGGACAAAGGATAATAGCTGTAGGAACCAGCAGCGCAAGGGCGGTGGAATCCGCAGACTTTTCAAATGCGACAAACCTTGAGGGTACCACTTCACTGATCTTAGGCACCAGCAGGAACACTCGAATTCTTACCGGCCTCGTGACGGGGCTGCATCAGAAGGGATCATCTCACTATGAACTCCTGCACGCGTTTCTCCCGAAACGAGAAGTAGATCGGATAAGCAACTATGCCAGGAGCAATGATCTTGCGGCTGGCATGTTCGGAGATCTTTGCCTGCTGATCTGACATTCACTCAGGAGTCTGCTCGATCTGCCTGCCTTCAGCAACGAGCCGAACCGGTGTTTCCCTGGACTGTCCGGATCTAGTCACAATCAAGTTGATTCTGTCCCCCGGCCTCTGCAAAGACAATTCCTCCAGCAGATCCCTGATGCTTGTTATGGACTTCCCACCCGCTTGGGTTATGACATCACCTCCGGACGCAGTGGGAGATTAAAAACTCCCCCTCCCTTGACCCTCCCCCTATATAAGCCTTTCTCCATGTTCATGCTGTCTGATTGTAACTGGATCCAGTACATCTCGCACACAGGATACACTGGGCAAGACTGGACAGGGATCTGGATCAGGCGAAGAAGATGATCAAATACATGTTCTTCCAAACGGCTGCAAACCTGAAGAAGCTTGGAGGGAATGAGCCTGCAGTATCAAGGCATGTCGAGGGTAGGACAGACAGGGAAGTGGTGGAGATCATGCTGCACCCGATCGGCAATCTGTACGCAGACGACACCATAATCAGGAACTTTCTCTCTTTCCTGAGAAAGTACAGGAAAGAGGTGTTCCTCTACCTCCAGGATCAGGATGTGGAGAAGACCTCAGACAAGGCGGAGCAGCATTTCTCCATAATGTCCCGGCTCTTTAAGCACAGGTTCAAGACAAAGGAAGGTCTGTTGAGGACGTCCTACTGGTATCACGCCTGTCTATCAACGGGAATGTGACAATGTCATAATTGCAAAGGTTTTTTAAGCCCAGATAATAATAGGAAGTGATGAAGGCGGTCGTTGCGTTTGACGGGTCCGATCCTGCTGTAGAGGCTCTCAGCTTTGCGCTCAAGCTAGTAGATTCGCTATCAAATCTGACGATACTCTACATAACCCCCTCAGTGCTTGGAACGGCTGCCACCTTTGATTCATACGTTCCCTCTTCCGTATATCTGAAACAGGACGAGACAGCAGCCGGAATTCTCGAGAAGGCAAAATCGCTCCTTGCAGAGACGAAGGTCAAGTATGAAGTGGTGAATATAGACTCTGGAGGGGACCAGGTAGCGAAGTCCATCGTCAGGGGAGCCATCGAGCGGAACTGTGACCTGATAATCACTGGAACAAGGAGGCTTTCGGGTCTTAGCAAGATGATCCTCGGATCGGTGAGTTCTGAGGTTGTAAAGATTTCAACAATTCCAGTTTTGATCTGTCCCCCGAAAGGGAAGACCGAAGATAATTAGTCTTTCTCTCAGAAAGAGGTGTTGTGATAGGGGCAGCTGCCGCAATTGCCGTGGTAGGTTCGATCGCTGTGATGAAAGAGGAGGAAAAAGTGATCCTCTTTGAATTCTTCTACTTATCTCACATCAATAATTACCGCGGTCAGGAGTTCCGCTTGCTTTTCTTTCGCACGTGATGATTTATATATCGAGGAATTATCTGCCTACGGTTACATGGGGAGTATCAGAGCTTCCAATATCAAGAGGATTGCGCAGGAAATTGTGGAAGAGAGTCCGGATGAGTTTTCGAAGGATTTTCACGCAAACCGCGAAGTCTTGAAGACAAAAGCGGATTTTACATCAAAGAAGACCCTTAACTCTGTTGCCGGATATGTAACCAGGTATATTCTTAAGAAGGAGTCAAGAAAGAAGAAAGAGATGGAAGAATACGGAACCGTTACTACTGAAGTGACATAGGTTTTATTGTTTCTTCCAATTCCCCTCCGTTATTCATGCCAGATTGCTTCATCGTTTCTGCAAAAAGGACGCCTATTGGCAAATTCGGTAGAAGTTTGTCCAAGGTTAGGGCCGTAGAACTCGGCGCATTGGCCATTAAAGATGCGATCAAGGCAGCAAATGTCTCTCCAGATTCTATTGAACACGTGACAATGGGAAATGTTATCCAGGCAGGGAACGGCCAGAATCCTTCAGGACAGAGCGCCTCCTTGGCGGGACTTCCTCCCACTGTCACAAAATATACCGTGAATGCCGTGTGTGCTTCGGGGATGCTGGCACTGGAAAACACTGCGAGAATGATATGGCTCGGAGAACGCGACCTTGCGGTGGCTGGAGGAATGGAAAACATGAGCCAGTCCCCTTTTCTTCTTCCGAACGAGATGAGATGGGGCCCAAAGCAATTGCTGTTCAAGAACCTCAAGGTAGAAGATTCTATGCTCAAGGATGGGCTAATGGATGCATTCTATTACGAGCATATGGGCGCGTCAGCAGAGTTGACGGCAAGAAAGTTCGGAATTACCCGGGACGACGCAGATGAGTTCGCCCTCAGGAGCCAGCAGTTGGCAATGGAAGCAACGGAGGGCGGCAGGTTCAGAGACGAGCTCGTCCAGACTGACCAGTTGTCCAGAGATGAGGGTATCAGGAAGTCTACAATGGAGGACCTGAAGCGATTGCAGCCCGCTTTCGACAGAAACGGCATACTCACTGCTGGAAACTCGTCGCAGTTGTCTGACGGGGCTTCTGCACTGGTAGTTGCATCCTCAACTGCTGTAAGGGAGTATGGTTTAAAGCCGCTAGCCAGAATCGTATCGTTTGACTACGCATCACTTGACAGCCGTGAATACGTTGAAGCGCCAATTCCTGCCACCAACAGGTTACTGGAAAAAATGAAAGTTGGAATAGACCATTTCGATCTTGTGGAGCATAATGAAGCATTCTCAGCAGCTTCAATCGTGATCAGGGATCAACTGAAGATTGAGGATTCAAGATTCAACGTCAACGGTGGAGCAATCGCGATTGGTCACCCGCTTGGAAACAGTGGATCGAGGATTGTGGTTACCCTTCTGCATGCCTTGAGGGACAGAAAGCTGGAGACGGGACTTGCAACACTCTGCCACGGCGGAGGCGGTGCCCACTCCATGGCCATCGAACTGGTTTGAGGTGTGTTCGTGTCGTTTAACAACATTGAAGTTGAAGATATGGACGTGGCAAGAGTTATTTCCATACGCAAGGAGAATAAGCTGAATCCACTGGATCTGGAAACCCTTAGGGAAATCAGACAGGCGGTCTCGGAATCTCAAGGGACAGTAATAATCTCAGGGTCAGAAAAGTCATTCAGCGCAGGCGCGAACCTGAAGTTTTTCGACGGCATATCCCCGGAGTCTGCGTATCACTTCTCCACGGAGGGGCACGATATCATGGACTTTATTGCCGGATTTGAGCACATCGTGATCGCGGCCATCAATAATTTCGCCCTCGGAGGCGGATTTGAACTCGCACTTGCTTGCGATTTCAGGATTGCAAACGGCACAGCCAAGATAGGACTTACAGAAGCAACGCTGGGAATCATTCCTGGATGGGGTGGTACGCAGCGGCTCAAGGAACTGGTCGGACCGTCACGTGCTTTAATGCTTGCATCCCTCGGAAAGACTATCTCTGGCGAAGAAGCTCACAGGATGGGAATCATAGATCAACTGTCCGATCACCCACTGGACGCCGCGAATGAGCTGGCAGGCCTTTACTCCAAGATGCCAGGAAAAGCTGTCGGGCTCATAAAGGGGCTCATGAGATCCAGGAACTCTGATCCCTACGAGGACGAGAAGGAGTCATTCGGCAAGGTCTTTGAAACTGAGGATTCCCGGGAAGGGGTACGCGCTTTTCTTGAAAAGAGGAAACCCAACTTTAAGAACCGTTGAATTTGCAGGGCAGTGTGGAATCGGGGACTCTTAGCGTAAAATCAATAATGGAATCAAATTCACTCTCTTTTACGATCCCAATAGACTCGTACTTCTCCCGGTATTTCTCTCCGCTATCAGGAAATACGGTTACGATAGATTCCGATCGGTTTTCAGCAAGTATTTTCCTGGCAGCGATGTAATTCGATCCAGACGAGAGGCCAACCAGGATTCCCGTCTTATTGAGAATTTCTCTTACTCCCCTGACGGCATCATCATCGCTGACGCTGATCCACCGGTCTATTTTTCCCAAGTTGCGTTTTATGATTTCTGGTGCCTCGGAAACAGCCAGGTTCTTCAGCCCCTGAATGTGATGCCCTGGTTCCGGTTCCGCCGCAACAATTTTCACATCAGGCAAATGTTTCTTGAAATGCGTCGCAAGTCCGGTAACCGTGCCACCTGTGCCAATACCAACCAGAACAAGGGTGAATTTTTCCAGCGTGCTTGATATCTCCGGTCCCGTTGTATACACGTGTCCCATGGTGTTTGCCTCGTTCGAGTACTGATCCAGGTTCAGGAACCTTTCGGCATCCTCTGAGATTCTTCTGTTCAATGCTCTGATGGACGCATCTATATTGACCCGCCCTGCCCTGCTGAATTCATCCTCTATTTCCACTATTCTAGCACCAGAAGATCTGAGTCTTGAGAGCGTTTCCGGAGACGACGATGCAGGCACAAATATTTCGGCTGAGTATCCCAATAACCTCGCGATGTTCGCTAAAGCTATCCCCGTGTTTCCGGAACTTGCCTCAACCAGGGTCTTGTTCGTGGTCAGCTTGTGTTCAAGCTCTGCGCCCCTGATCATGAAATATGCGGCCCTGTCCTTTACAGATCTAAATCTGTTAAACCACTCCAGTTTTGCATAGATTGTACCATCTTCGGTTTGCAGGGGGAGAATGGGCGTCCTGCCTATGCCGACGGCATAAGCATCTCTGGCAAGACTCGAAGGCGTTCTAACGTTTTCCATTAACTCTGGAGGAGAGAAACTATGCCGGATAATTACCGTTATTGTATGCGCAATCCTTACAGAATTTTAAATTCGGTAATCGTTCCATTTTCATGCTTGAAAAAATACCTGACCTCATCCGATCCACTGGTGGCGCTGCACGTCCTTCCCATACTGTAGTTTCCGCTGATTTCAACAGCGTCGACCCTGTTCCATGCTTTCTCCTCCCTGACTCTCCTGATCATGTTTTCGAACGCATCAGCGCAGATGCTGCAACAGAAGAACAGTTTCGAGCCCTCCAGGGTTCTGTAATAGCTTCCCCAGGTGGCGTCGCAAAGGGCACATCCTTCATAATTTACCTTTAAGCAGATCACCTCTCTCAATCCTTGCCAGCAGGTACAGGTCAAACGCGTCCACCGAGGCGAGGAATATCTCCTGGCATTCCTCGACCATGTCCAGTTCTTGCGAGTACCTGCTTATGAATTCAAGTGCGTCCTCTGAATGACTCTGATCCGCAGAATACCCCTGGTACAGGAACCTGGCCGCAGCCTCGGGAATGGAACCGTCGGACAGTATTGAAGGATCAAAATAACCATAGGTTCCGCCGTACTTTCTTATCCTCTTATTGGCGATGAGTTCGAGCGGATGCATGGCAGAAAGTATCAGCAGCCAGTGAGACTCCCGGGCAATTTTCCTCCAGAGGGCGATGGAATCCTCCGTCTTCCCCAGTGGCTTGGAATTCAGTATCTGTTCGCGGGAGATTCCCGCAGCCTCACCCATCTGCAGGAGGTATTCATGATGAGAGGGCAGCCCGTTCCACCCGAAATACTCGGTGGACATGTTTTCCATTTCGTACTGGGCCACCTCTTCGGAATCCGTCTTTGCGAGAATGTAGGCACAGGACTTGACCCACTGCTTAAGGAAATGATGATGCTCAATCGCGTATCCAGCGAGAAGTTCCTTCGTGGGTTTTTGCATCAGCCTGATAAACCGGTGTGCAGGTTCTCCGAAGAACCTTCTGACGAAAATGTCTACGAACCATCTCTTCAGGTCCGAATATCTCATTATCTCAGAGAACTTGGAAGAAAGGCCATCTGTATCGAGCTTTTTTGAAGTAACATTCCTGTTCAGCCACATTATATGTCCCGGGTCGCTTTGGCCTGCCCTCTCAACCAGATGTGCACTCAATTCCTTCAAAGAAGGCTCTGAAATAAGGCACACGGGGCACAGGCTCACAGGATTCAAAGTTAAACCACAGAAATATACTTTGTCCAGACGAGCGATGACTCATCTCTTGCAGACCGGATCTTGTGACCATATTCCGTGGCCGGTGGCGTAAGGAACTAATAGTCCCGGGAAATGGTTTGGTGGTGATAAGGGAAGCATTTCAGCCTGACTGGCCCGAGATCTCCAGGGTTTCCAGGGAGTCGGGATATGTCGACTACATAAACGAGATTGGTCCAACGTACATAAATTGGGGAAAAACACTGGTATGTGCTGATAGCAGGATTGATGGTTTCCTGAAGATGGAGTTTCTCCCTGACCGGAGCATTTATCTCAGCGGTCTCAGGGTATCTCCCGAGGCAAGGAGGAAAGGAGTTGGAATCGCTCTAACTGAATACGCACTTCAAGAAGCTAGGTCTGGAAAGATGAAGGTGGCCAGGCTCTTGATTGAGCCTGGAAACGTTCCCAGTTTGGCGCTTGCAAAGAAGATCGGTTTCATCGAAATCCGGGCATATCACTTCTTCGTGGGTAACATAGACGTTTCAAATCTAAAGCCGGCACCCTCCGGAGATGACGTAATAAATGCAGGATGGACATTTTATCGGGCTGGCGGACCGGATTCTGAATATTACAGCGGGGATGTTATCAGGGTTGCCCTGTTCAAGTCAGGAGAAGCCTGGAATCATGGCCAACCGTACTTCACGGTCTTGTCTGGTGAGGAGTTGGTCATAAATGAGGGCAACGGATTAGTCTCAGTGCCTGACGAATTGCTCAATATGCTGACTGGAGAACCGAAGAAAAATCCTGGTTTTGAGAAGGCACTTCTGTTGGAGAAATCGCTCTGAATCTAACTGGCCCCCCATAGGGGAGTCCGGCATTATTCTGTTCCGATTCAGCTCGGCTCTGTCGAATCCCCCTTGATGTGATCTGACTTCCCGCCATCTGCTACACGTCTTTGAACTGCTTCACGGCTTCTCCCGGCGGGCCTTTTTCCTCCCGGAAGGATCGCTCAAGCCTGGTGCGACCCCGTTTCGTCTGGTTGATGCATGCGTTTACGTCACGACCCTTCCACGTGTTGCAGTTCATGCAGTGCAGCATCCTTCCGTGATCTTCGGTTCTCAAACCAAAAACCGCACAGAGAATGCTTGTGCCTCGCGTTTCTGACCTGCTCAATTTAATTATGGGAAGACCCTCCCAGGCTGATTTGTACTGGATCATAAGCAGGAAGCGACCGTAAGGAAACACGTTTTGCGTCAATAAGCGGTGTTTACGGTCTTTATGATCCCCTCTAAAGGTCAGTGCACCCGGGAGACGGTGAATAATCCTGCACCACGGACTTCAGTGATCCCAATAACGCAGGATAATGCGTGTTGGCCTTATGGTTGCGCTGGCATTATCGCTTTCGGCCAGCAAGAATCAACTGAAATGTGACAGTCTCTTCAATTCGACATTGTCAACTTCCGGTTGATAAGTACCGGTGGTACCAGTAGGATGTCCTTATCAAGCCTTCCTTTGTCTTGAACCTGTGCTTCAAGAGCCACGACATTATGGAGAAGTGCTGCTCCGCCAGGTC
>JAMDBT010000056.1 GCA_023487205.1 Thermoplasmatota archaeon | reverse complement strand
AAGGGTACAACAATTGAAAAGATCCTTGTTGCGCTTTTGCTTCTGATACCCGTGATTGTGTTTGCCTCAACTCCCCTGTACAACCTTTCCAGTCCAAACCTGGATCTGTTTGGGTTGACCTTCTACTATTGGTTCGCGACATTCTGGTTGTTCGTTTCATCCATGTTCTTTGTGGTGGCTGCGTGGTTGCTCAACAGGATGGAGGGTGGTGGCTCATGAACAATGAAGTGATTATTTCAGTATTCGTAAGTCTCTTCGTTTTGTTCATTGCGCTGGGATTCTGGAGTTCAAGGTTCCGCAGGGGAGATATGAGCGACCTTGGTGAATGGGCACTGGCAGGCAGGAAGCTTGGCGGATACCTCGCGTGGTTCCTTGTTGGCGGAGACTTGTACACCGCGTACACATTTATCGCAATCCCAGAACTGGTTTATGAGAGCGGTGCAATATATTTCTACGCTGTTCCATATGTGGGAATGACTTTCGCAGTTGCGCTTATCACCATGCCGAGACTATGGAAAATCTCAAAGAACAAGGATTATGTCACTGCGGTCGACATGGTGGGGGACAAGTTCAACAGCAAATGGCTGATGATCTTCATTGCATTGACAGGAATTGTTGCGGAGTTGCCATACATAGCGTTACAGATATACGGTATGCAGGCGGTCTTGACTGTAATGATAGGGGAATACGTTGGCTCCACATCATATGTGGGACTGACTGAGATATCGCTGGTAGTGGCTTTCGTAATTCTTGCCGCTTTCACCTTTACAAGTGGACTGAGGGGAGCAACCATAACTGCAGTCATGAAAGATTTCATCATATTCACCACGGTCATCGTTGTGATAGTTTTGGTTCCTTACTGGATGGGTGGCTTCGGTCCGGCTTTGAGCAACATGGCAATTCAGGGACCAAAGACTGCTGCGAGTTTTAAAGCTCCATTTACCGGTTCAGGGCAATTGGCAAACCTGTTTCTCAGCGGTTTCATAAGTTTATCAATTATGAGCGCGTTGGCTCTATACCTGTATCCCCACGCAATTAACGGGGTATTGAGCACAAGCTCCACAAAAAAGCTGAGGTACAGCACGGCCTTTCTGCCATTGTACGGTGTGGGCCTTGCGCTCCTTGCTCTGTTTGGAGTACTTATATATGATTCATCCACCGCATTGGCGCTGGTAACCAAGTATGGGCCGGTTACTGTTGTGCCATCACTGATCTACGCCTACTTCCCAGACTGGTTTGTGGGCTTTGCCTTCCTTGGAATTTTCATCGGTGGGCTGGTGCCAGCATCCATAATGGCAATATCTCAGGCGAATCTCTTGACAAGAAACGTTATCAAGCCCTTCCGCCCCAACATGGACCCAAAGACAGAAGCTAGGCTTTCAAAGTACTTCTCGATCATGTTCAAGTTTCTTGCTCTTGGATTCATATTCCTGATTAGTCCGCTTTATTCGCTGCAGTTGCAACTGGTCGGAGGGGTCATCATTCTTCAGACTCTACCTGCTATATTCCTTGCGATGTACACAAAGAGACTCGAGAAATGGTCAGTTGGAATTGGCTGGCTGGTTGGTCTGGCAGTTGGAATATTCCTGCTTTACTATGGAAACTTCGTGCAACTGCATAAGCCTGCACTTCAAACCACGTTCTACGTCTTCATACAACAGGCTGGATCACCGTTCTACTTCTTGTACGTGGGATTAACCGCAGCTGCCGTGAATGTGGTAATAGCAGTGGTAGGATCTTTGATTGTTGGAACTTTTCTTCACAAGACGCCCAGGGAAGCTCCAACTTAATTATTTTTAACGCACATTCCCATTTTTCTTTTATTTTTATTTTCCTGAAGTACGTACAACGCGTATATCGTGTCTTGTGCTGAACTCGCAATTCAATGCCCGTAAATTTGTAATTCTCTATTTCGGCAAACGATCCTGTAAATGCGCAGTAAAAGTCCAGGTTCGGAAATCAGGCGTTCACCCTCTTGAGGTACCACCTTTCAGCCCCCTCACTTTCCCTCTTGAAGCTGTCCTCAATCGTAACGGGAGCACCCTGGATGCCTTCCTGGCCCTCAACCCAGTTAACGGGCGTCGCAAGCTTCTTGGTCCAGTTGAACTGGAAAGCTTTGATGACCCTGATGATCTCGTCGATGTTCCTTCCAACTTCCGCAGGATAGTAAATCATCCACCTCACGACCTGGTTTGGGTCAATTATGAACACTCCTCTCACCGTCAACCCGGCTTTCTCATCAATGAGATTGTATGCTTTTGCAACTTCCTTGTCCAGGTCCGCTATTACCGGGAATGGAACATCAATTCCGTAATGTTCCTTGATGTCCCTGAGCCACGCAATGTGGCTGTAAATACTGTCAACGCTGAGTCCAATCAACTCAATACCAAGCTTCTTGAAATCTGCAAATCTCTTCGAAAACTCCATAAATTCTGTCGTGCACACCGGCGTGAAATCCGCTGGATGCGAAAACAATAGAACCCACTTTCCCTTGAGGCTCGAAAATACCAACGGTCCTTTGGTGGTGTTGGCACTGAAATCCGGAGCTTGCTGTCCCAAATATACCGGCACTTTTAAGTCACCTGCCCAGCATACGGGCTCACAATTATACTGTGACGGCAGTTGCACGGTTTGCATTGAAACAAAGAACTAAATATTGGCCCTAATGCAATAATACCTGCGTCTGGAATCGGTAAGGCAGATCTGGACTTCCACCAGGCCAACTTCCTTCAATTTCTTTACCGCATACATGATGGCTCTCCTGGATAATCCGGTCTCTTTCTGTAACGTTTTCAGGTCTGACACCTTCAGGTCGCGGAGCACTCTGAGCAGTAGCCGGGCCGATGCAGGCAACGGTTGTGCGATCTGAATCTCCATGCGCGCACTAACGGGCTTTATTATAAATATAAAATGTATCTGAAGATTTCAAAACCTGGTTTCCCGCAGGAAAATCTGATGTGAATTGCTGAACAGGTTCAGTAGATAGGCGTTTTTCGGATACCAGAATGCATCCAAACGATATTCCCGACTCTCAGGCCGGATCTTCCCACCTCGCAACTGATAAATAAAACCTTGTGAATAGGGAGGTCTATGCCTGGAAAAGTCTCTGACATAATGTCCACAGAACTAATCACTGTCAAAGTTCCAAGTTCCATAGAGGATGCCATCCGGATCATAATGCAGCACAACGTGACAGGCGTTCCGGTCGTGGATTCTTCTGGAAAATATCAGGGAATGCTGAGCAGGAAGGACATATTCCAGAGCCCGAACGATGACCAGACGGCAATGGTGATGAGGAAATCCAAGGCACTCAGCGAAAACACAACCATCAAGGAAGCAGCGCTCGAACTCACGAGATACGGGAGGAGACACATTGCTGTTACAGATTCCGAAAACAAGGTGGTTGGAATTCTCACCCCTCAGAATTTCCTTGATGAAATAGGGAAGCATTACGGGGACGTTCCAGTCTCAAGATTCATTACAAAGAAAACAGTCCCGGTGTGGGAGGGAACCCCCATTTCGGTGGTTCATTATACGACCCAGTTGACTGAACTGTACGCCTTCCCGGTGGTCAATTCGGATGGAGATTTCGTAGGCATCGTTACCGACCGGGATCTGTTCAACAAGGTGGACTTCAAAGTGGAGACCATACTGTCTGATACCGGGATTGCGGACGACGAAGATCCCTGGACCTGGGGCGGAATAAGGAATTTCGTTACTTACCTTATCAGAAAGAACAACCTCGTGCTTCCAGACATTCCTGCCAGTGAAGTGATGATCAGGGAACCGGCTACGATCTATTTGCATGACACGATCGGAGAGGCTACCAAAACGATGAAAGAAAGAAATTTCAACCAGCTTCCCGTGCTGGAGGGACACAACAGGATAGCCGGCATGCTGTACGACATTAACCTCTTAGAGGTTTTTGCGTGAGTGAAGTCCAGGATACAATAGAACTGGCAAAGAGAAGGGGCTTTTTCTGGCAATCCAGTTCAATATATGGCGGCACGTCAGGATTCTATACCTATGGTCCCCTGGGAACTCTGATGAAGAGAAATATTGTACAGGCGTGGGTGAATTCGTACATTACCATTGGCGCCCTGATAGTAGATTCTCCAGTGATCACCCAGGAGGAGGTCTTTCGCGCTTCGGGTCATTTAGAACGCTTCAACGATCTGATCTACGAATGCCCAAGCTGCGGATCCAAGCAGAAACTGGAAACACTGCTGAAGAACTCTGGCTCAGGAATTCCGAAAGATGCTGTGCAGGGCAACGCCCTGATTCAGGAAAAATCCCTCAAGTGCCCGGTCTGTGGATCAGACAAGATTCGCGCACTGGAATTCAACACGATGTTCGCACTTTCCAATTCCAAGACCGGGGAAGGGCGGCTATTTCTTCGCCCCGAAACTGCCCAGGGGATCTTTGTTGACTTCCCGCTCCTTTTGAAGCAGAACCGTGACAAGCTCCCGCTGGTAGTGATCCAGGTCGGCAAGGGCTTCAGGAACGAGGTGGCTCCCAGGAATGCAATCATAAGGCTTAGGGAATTTTCCATGGGGGAAGTTGAGGTATTCTTCGATCCGAATACCACGCCTTTTGTTCCGGAGAAAGATCAGGAGGAGATCGTTTTTGTCCCGAAGAGGTCCCCTGAATACCGGGGTACTGCATCCGGGGCTCTGGATAGTGGTGTGATAAGTAACCCGGGAATGGCTTATTTCATTCAAAAGACCCACATGCTCCTTGCAGGGATGGGAGTTGACAAGGATCGCCTGAGATTCAGGCAGCACAGGGACGATGAGCTCTCCCACTACTCATCGGAGTGCTGGGATGCAGAAGCCCTGCTTGATGACGAGTGGACGGAAATAGTGGGAATCGCAGACAGGGGAACATACGACCTGACTAGGCACCAGTCATTTTCCGGAAAATCCATGCAGGTTAAGGTAGACGGGAAAGAATTTGTCCCGAGGGTCATTGAACCCGCGCATGGGATTGACAGGATACTCATGAGCATACTAGTCCATTCTAGGAATATTTCGGAGGACGGCTATACTAAGCTGTCACTCAGAAAGGAAATCTCCCCGTACAAGCTTGCAGTGTTCCCTCTCTTCAAGAAGGATGGTCTTTCCGAGGTCGCCAGGGAGATATTCTCAAGATATTCCAAGGCGGACCCATTCTGTGTTTACGACGAGGCCGGTTCAATCGGCAAGCGATACGCTAGGCAGGATGAAGCCGGAACACCCTATTGCGTGACCGTAGACTACCAGACCAAGGAGGACCACACGGTTACAGTCCGGGAAAGAGACACCGGCAAGCAGATCAGGCTGGCAATAGACGACCTTGTGGCGCATCCAATAACCACAAATCCTGCAGTCACGTCAGCATTTGCATTGCCGTAAGCATGGTCGGACAAAATATGCATATTGAATATTCATCACTTCTGTGAATTTCCCGAAATAGCCTTCCGGACGGCATTAAGAGACAGGAGTGCGCATTTCTCCCTTGCCGGACCCAGATTGAGCCCAAGCTCCCTCAGGTACACTCCTGGTGTCAATTCCATGACTCCCGGAATCGATTTACCCTTGACCAGGTCCGTGAGGAATGATGCGGACCCCTGGCTGATAGAGCAACCGGTTCCAACAAACCTGATGTCGCTTATCTCCCCGTTGCTGGCGAGGATCTCCATGTGCACGGTGTCTCCGCAAACAGGGTTGTACTCCGTAATAGAAAATGTGGGGTTAGCCAGCCTGCCATGGTTATGCGGATTCCTGTAATGGTCCAGAATAACCTCGGCGTTAATGTCTTCCTGACTCATCTGGCAAATACCTTCCTGGCCTCATTGAGATGCGCAAACAAATTCTTCACGTCCTCAAGCGAGTTGTAAACATAATAGGAGGCACGCGAGGTCGCGGCCACGTCAAGCCTTCCCATGAGGGGCATCGCACAGTGATGCCCCGACCTGATCATAATTCCGAAGGAGTCCAGAGACGCGGCAAGATCGTGAGGATGCACAGTTCCGGAGATTACGACGTCATTTTCCTCCAGTTTATCATTGAGCTTGAAGAATGGCAGGTTCCCGATGTTGAAGGAGAAGACCCCTCCCCTCATCTCAGGATCGGGCGGGCCAAAGGATACGAGATCTTCAACGTCCCGCGACAGGTCCAGGGTCTTTTTCATTAGGGTCTTTTCGTGACCCCTCACCTCTTCCATACCCAGATCACGCAGATAATTGGCCGCGGCAGAGAGACCAATGGCTCCCGCCACGTTGGGAGTTCCCGCCTCAAACTTGTAAGGCACATCGTTCCAGGTTGCCCTCTCGTATTGCACCTCCCGAATCATGTCTCCTCCGCCGAGGAACGGGTCCATGGATTCCAGTGATTCCAGGTTTCCGGCAAGGCAGCCGATCCCCATGGGACCAAGCATCTTATGCCCGGAAAAAACCAGGAAATCACATCCAATGGCATGGAAATCCACGGGCATATGCGGGACGCTCTGTGCCCCGTCCACTATGAATGTGGATCCTGCTTCGTGTGCTTCCGTGGCCATTTCCTTGACGGGATTAATGGTGCCAAGGACGTTTGAGGCCTGTGTTATGGATACTATCTTAGGTTTCTTCTTCAGCTTATTAGCATAATCGTCCCGGTCAAGCGTATAATCACTGGTCATCTTCACGTAATCCAGCTTGACCCCTTTTTCCATGAGGAACTGCCAGGGAACAATGTTGGAATGGTGCTCCATTTCCGACAGAAGGATGATATCTCCCCGCTTCAGTCTGTGTCCCAGGGAATAGGCCAGAAGGTTCAGCGCTTCCGTCGCATTCCTCACGAATACAAGGCCAGCGGTTTCGGAGGAGACAAAAGAGGCTATGTTTTCCCGTGATTTCTCATACCTGTCCGTGGATTCCTCGCTCAGCCTGTAAACGCCCCTGTGAACATTGCTGTTGTAATTCTCATAATAGTCCGAGATTGCCTCTATCACTGCCAGTGGCTTCTGGGTCGTGGCTGCGTTGTCCAGGTAGACCATTCCGTGGCCATTGAACGTTCTCCCGAGAATTGGAAAATCCTGCTTTATGAGTTCAACGCTTTTCATCTGACATCATGGCCTGCGCAAAATCGTGCACTTTCTTCATCAGCATATCGTTACCCGATCTTTCCATCGAATAGCCGAGGAACCCTTCAGTGATCATGGATTTTGCCATGTCACTATCGATGCCCCTGCTCCTCAAATAAAGTATCTGATCCTCGTCGATGCTGCTTATTGCCGATCCGTGCTTCGATTTCGTGTTATTGTTCTTAATGATAAGTGCAGGCTTTGAGTTTGCATAGCCCTGCTCAGAAAGGAGAAGTATCTTGGAATCGTAAAAACCGTTGGAAAGGATGCTCTGCTCCTCAATGTCTATGTTGCCTCTGTGCATGGTCTTGCTTTCACCAGAGACTGCTCCCCGAACCTGCACATCCGCGTACGCATTCTTGCCGATCTGAAAGCTGCTGTCCCGGATGTCCATCTCCTGCCGGCCGTCAGTAAAGCTTACTCCAAACGTCCGGAAGTCTGATCCTTCTCCCCGCATTATGGACTCGTTGGCGAAGACTACCTTTTCGGATCCCCGGTTCACGTGAAAAATCTTGAATTCGGCGTAGTCGGACAGGAACGATTTCACGTATGTCAGGTCCGTAATGCTCTTACTCTTCTCCTGCAGATAATTGAACCTCACCTTGGATCGCTTCCCTATGAAAAGGTACACTGTTTTTCCGTGCACTGATCCGGGGGAGGCATTGGAATAGCAGGAGTGGGTAATATCCACGGAAGAGTCATCACCAACCAGGATCACGGACTTCAGGGAAAGCGAATGCCTGTCGCTCCTTTCAACGATGGAGATATTCAATCCCCGGCTGGAATCCGGCACTTTAATGAAGAACCCGTTTTCCCAGGCGGCATTGATGAGACTTTCCATCCTGTCATTTCCGATCTCCTTGTAAACCAGGTCCCGGAAAATATCCGGGAATGTCTCCATGGCTGACCTCATGTCTCCAAAGTACACGTCGTCATGGGATACGGCAGTGACCGTGCCGTCGATGACAGATATATCGGATTCGTAGTTTCCCGCGACAACGGTTTCCGTTGCATCCTGCGAAAGAAGCCTGTCAAGATCCTCATCGGAAATGCTCACATAATCGCTTGTGGTCGGGCTTTCCTTGTGCTTCTTCGGAGGGGCCCGTAGGAACGCCTTGAACGACTCCACCCTGTATTCATAGGCAGAGTCGTTGAACCTAAATTTCAGTAGATCGGGGAACTGTTCCATGGGATCATCCCACGGCTCCCAGCTTCCCCATTTCGAGTTTTATGAGCCGGTTCATTTCAACTGCAAATTCCATGGGAATCTCCTTCATAACGTCATCGAGGAATCCAAGCACTATCATGGAACTTGCCTCATCCTCGGAGAGCCCCCTTGATCTCAGGTACGTCAGCTCCTCGGTCCCAATCTTGCCAACGGACGCCTCGTGGGAGAATGTTGCAGTCGGTTCATAGATCTCGTCGTGTGGGTATGTATACGAAGAAGATTCGTCGTTGATAAGGAGGGCATCACACTGCACCTTGCTCTTGGAATTCAACGCTCCCTTGTTCACCCTTAGCAGGCCACGGTATATGGCCTTCCCGTCCTCAACGCTGATGCTCTTTGCAACGATCCGGGAAGTCGTGTGAGGAGCGAGGTGCAGGGCTTTTGCTCCCGTGTCCTTGAATGTTCCGGCGCCTGCAAGCGCTATGTTCAGGTTGGACGCCGATGCATATGGTCCCCTGAGATATGAAGACGGGTAGAGCATTGTCACCTTTGATCCCAACGAACCGCCGACCCACTCCATCTGACCGTTCTCCTCAACCCACGCCCGTTTTGTGGGCATGTTGTATACGGACTTGGACCAGTTCTGCACGCTTGTATATCTTGCCTTGGAATTCTTCTTTACGTAGATTTCCACAATCGCGCTGTGGAGTGAGTTCCTGTCGTATCGGGGAGCAGTACATCCCTCTATGTAATGTACCTTTGATCCCTCGTCTGCGACCACGATGGTATGTTCGAATTGTCCAGTGGCTTCGCCGTTCATCCTGAAGTATGTCTGGAGGGGCATGTCAATCTGTACTCCCTTGGGGACGTAGAGGAAGGATCCACCGCTCCACACTGCACCGTTCAGGGCAGCGAACTTGTTGTCCGAGATGGGAACAGCCCTGCAGAAGTAATCCTTTACAAGATCGGGATGGTTTTTTACCGCTGAATCCAGGTCCGTGAAAACGACCCCCTTGTCCTCCCACACTTTTTTCAGGTTGTGGTAAACTCCCTCGGAATCGTACTGGGCAACAGATCCCGCGAGAAACTTCTGCTCCATTTCTGGCACGCCTATCTTCTTGAATGTCTCCTTGATCTGATCAGGCACGTCCTCCCAGTTGTTCACCGTCCTCTCTCCAGGCCTGTTGTAATAGCTGGTGTTCTCCCAGTCAATCCCGGAGAGGTCAGGCCCCCAAGTGGGAACAGGCTTTGAGAGGAAGACCTCAAGCGCCTTCAACCTGAGGCGCAGCATCCAGTCCGGTTCCTTCTTTATTTCAGAGATTTCCTCGACAACCTGCCTGGTGAGTCCCTTTCCGGTGCTGTATACCGGTTTCACATTGTCATGGAACTCGAACTCATCCCTCCTGATGGTCTTCAGGTCCTGAACGAGTTTCTCAAGCTCCTCATCCTTTTTGTAATCTATATCCATTTCAACCACTCCTTATCCAGTCGTATCCTTCTTCTTCTATCTTCAGCGAAAGATCGTTTCCGCCTTCCTTTGCCATGGTCCCATCCATCAGTACATGGACAAATTCTGGCTCTATGTTCTTCAATATCCTCTGGTAGTGCGTTATTATCAGGAACCCGGTATCCTGGTTGTGAAAACTCCTGATCTCTTCTGCCACCATTCTTAAGGCGTCCACATCCAGTCCGGAGTCTATTTCGTCAAGAACTATCATCTTCGGGCGAAGCATTACCATTTGCAGAATCTCGAAACGCTTTCTCTCCCCTCCGGAGAAACCATCGTTTATGGACCTGGAAATAAAAGATTCATCAAGACCAACCTTCTGCATGTGTTTCTTGAGGTTGTCATAGAATTGCTGAATCGGTATTTTCTCATTGGGGTGAAGCTGGTTATAGGCGGTCCTGAGGAAAGTGGAAAGCTTGACTCCCTGCACCGCTACCGGATTCTGGAATGCCAGGAACAGGCCGGCTCTTGCCCTCTCCTCGGGCGTCTTGTTTGCAAGTTCAACACCGTCAAGTTTTATTGAACCCTTGGTAATTCTATAGTTCGGATGCCCCATCAGTACGTATCCCAGCGTACTCTTTCCGGCGCCGTTGGGACCCATCAGTGCATGGATTTCTCCTCCTCTGACAGTCAGGAAAACATTCTTGAGGATTTCCTTGTCGTTAACCGAAGCGCTGAGGTTGCTTATGACCAGTTCGCTCATATTCCACTTACCGACTCTGAAATCGGCTTTTTCTATTTAAACAATTTTATGTGATTTTATTGACTAAAATATAAGTATTCACCCTGAATGACGGTTACGATGGTTGATCAGGCATACGAAAGTCTGGAGTCGTACATCGAGCCCCTGATGGGAAAGGTGAGAGCCTCCATACTAGTCGATCTGTCCAACGCGGAGATGAGCATGGACGAATTATCCCGGAAGATGCAGATCAACAAGAACGCGGTCAAGGAGCACATGGAGTTCCTTGAGACCAGAGGGTACGTGAAATCATATTTCAAGAAAGGATCAAAGGGACGGCCCAGTAAGTATTTTGAGCTTACTGACCGGGGAATGGAAATGTTCCCGAAACGATACACCCTTCTCTCGTCCTTGCTTGTGGAACAGATCGAAGAGGAGTTCGGCGAAGGCAAGCTCAACGAGATCCTGGGAAAGGTTGCCGACAGGATCATAGGAAGTACAGACAACATTTCAGAGGCTGGCGATTCCAGGGACAGCAAGATCCGGAGACTTCAGGAATTTGTCAATGCACTGAACCAGTTGGGGTACTATGCCAAGATGGAAGTCGAAGGAAACTCGGTCAGAATTATCCGGAGAAACTGCATCTTTTTTGAACTGGCCAAGAACAACCGGAACATAATCTGCGGGTCTCTTGGAAGCAGAATAGTCTCTTCTGCAATTCATTCAGATTTTTCACTGGTGGAGAAATTTTCCGTGGGAGACAAGAAGTGTGTCGTGGAACTGACCATATGAAAAACGTTCCTTACGGCTCATGCCGTTCAAGAAATCCGGCAAACATACGCAATATTTAATGGAAATACCGAATACATAAGCCCCGCTTACTATCTATATTAGGTCGATGAACCACAGATTATGTCTGCACTGCTTCCGATCACGGAAATCGCATCAAGGATAGGTATTGATACCGAGATAATTGAGCCGTATGGAAAACACATAGCCAAGGTGCCGCTAACAGCCCCCGTTTTCCAGAATAAAAGAAAGGGAAAGCTGATCCTGGTGACTGCAATGACTCCAACCCCTGCAGGAGAGGGGAAGACAACTACCGTTATAGGACTGGGGCAGGGACTGAAGAATCTTGGCAAGAAGGTGAGCATTGCAATCAGGGAACCTTCCCTGGGCCCGTGCTTCGGGGTAAAGGGCGGTGCCACGGGAGGGGGAAAATCAAAAGTGGAGCCAAGCGACAGGATTAACCTGATCTTCACGGGAGATTTCCCGTCCGTGTCTGCTGCACACAACCTGCTCGCAGCGGTTGTCAACAACCACATGCATTTCGGAAACGAACTTAAGATCGATCCGAAGAGCGTTTTCCTGCCCAGGACAATTGACATGAATGACAGATCCTTGAGAGATATTGCAGTTGGTCTGGGCAACAGGGAAAACGGCTACCTCGCAATGGATCGGTTTGTCATAACACCTGCCTCGGAAATCATGGCTATCCTGGGGCTGAGCAAGTCTTACGAGGATCTGAAGGGCAGGCTCTCAAAGATGATGGTTGCAATGAATTCAGACGGAAAACCGGTTTTCTCCGGAGATCTGAAGGTGTCCGGAGCGATGGCGGCATTACTTGCAGACGCGCTTAAGCCCAATCTTGTCCAGACAACCGAGGGGGTTCCAGCTTTCATTCACGCTGGACCGTTTGGGAATATTGCCCACGGGACTTCCAGCGTAGTGGCCGATGAACTTGCCCTGAGGACAAGTGATTTCCTGGTCACCGAAGCAGGGTTTGGTTCCGACCTTGGGGCAGAGAAATTCATGGATCTGGTATCCAGGATCAGCGGGCTTCCCGTGAACGCTGTTGTTATTGTTGCAACCCTGAGAGCGATGAAACACCACGCAGGTGCAAAGGATACCTCGAAAGAGGACGTGAAAGCTGTCCAGACGGGATCGAGAAACCTCCTCAGGCACGTTGAAATAGTGAGAAATTTCGGGATAGAACCGGTGGTAGCGATCAATCACTTCCCGTCGGATACGGAACGGGAAACCGATGCACTTATTGAAATACTCCGTGCAGGCAAAGTCACATTTGCGCTCTCCGAGGTGTTCGGAAAAGGAGGCAAGGGCGGAGAAGAACTTGCAAAGTCGGTGCTTGGCAGGATAAGCGACGAACCGGTCAAGATCAAGTATACCTACGATCTGAACGATTCCATAAGGGACAAGATATCGAGTGTTGCAAAGAAGATATATGGTGCGGACAGGGTAATATTCGAAAAACAGGCGATCAGGGACATCAAGCTTGCTGAAAGCATGGGCCTGTCAAACATCCCGGTCTGCATGGCCAAGACCCAGAATTCCTTAAGCGACAACCCGCTCCTTCTCAATGATCCGAAAGGTTTCACCGTAAGGGTCACCGCAGTGGGAATATCTTCCGGCGCAGGATTTCTTGTTCCTTACATGGGGAACATCATGACCATGCCCGGATTGCCGCGGATACCTGCGGCACAAAACATCGATGTAACTCCGGATGGAGTGATTACTGGTCTTTCCTGAATGCAGTCTCTCGGAAAGGCAGATAAAACCATGTGACTACGTCAAGCAAGGTTACGTAGTCACACGTGATCCAGTCGTTATGTGCATCAAGCCAGCTGCGCCGCGTGTTTTCGTTGTTTTGAGAAAAACAAATCCTGCGACCCACGTGCGAGCCAATGTTGCATACCTGGCACCGTAAAGACACATCTTATAGTTACCGGAATAGTCGCCGATCCTACTGGTAGGATCTGTCTTCCCTGTTTTGGTAACCGAAGTAGTATTCTTCCCCTTTCTGCGAGGAGGTGGCCTCAGACATGACCGCGGCGCCAAGGTTTCCGTACCGATTCTTGATTTTCTCCTCGACTGGCAGGTACGTGCCCAACGCTTCTTTCACGTGATCCTTTGTGATCAATTTTGTATCGCGATAAACCGCAAGATCACCGGCAGCGCGAATCAGACCTCCCAGCTCCCGGAGTCTCAGAGTCAATGCATTCTCCTTGTTGTCCAGGATCTTTGCCCGCCGTTTGCCCTCTTCAACAATCATCAGCGCGGCATCGATCGCCATGTGAGGTATCTTTGCGTCCACGTTGATTTCCTGGGCGATAAACTGCAGGTACTTCATCCGGTTTTCAGGGGTGTCTTTCATGAAGGTTTCCATGAGAATCTCGTATCCGCCACCGACGATCCTGGACCGGAGCGGGCTGAGAATGTACTGCAGGTCCTGCATATTGCACGCGCCCACGAGAATGAAATCGCAGGGAACCCTGTCAACTCTCACACTTGCACCTGCGCTCTGGGGATTCCTTCCGGTTATGGGAAAACTCTTCTCCTGCATTGCGGTGAGGATCTGGCGCTGCAATTGTCCAAGGTGGGTTATCTCGTCGATGAACAGCACACCTTCGTGAGATTCGTGGACAGAACCGGCAATAACGCGCTCGTAGGGCTGGGTACCCAGCTGCGGATGCCCACCATATGGGTCGTGCCTAACGTCTCCAAGCAGTTCCGTTTCGCTAGCGCCTGTCGCAAGTACGAATGGATTCCTGTCGATAGGGACGATGATCTTGGTTGGACTCCTTTTCTCGAGTTTTCGCCTTTTCTCAAGAACCCTGTCATTGAGAAGCCTGACCTTGTCCCCGGCTCTTTCGTATACAATAATCTCTTCCCTGTCTCCCACTTTTCTCGTAGATGTGACCCTTTCCTGGTTTCCCTGGACACCGAATGCAGCGCCAATAACGTTGAATACGTCTCCAAAGGGGTTGGGGGAGCTCACCTGGAATTTGGGAGAGGAACATTGGGGGCATGACGTCTCCGTGTAGCTGGAATAGAAGCCGCACCTCGCGCATCTATACCCAAGCTTTTCAGCGGCTGACTGCGGAATTGATTGGGGATCAACGACTTCGCCCTCAATGGAAGAGTGTTCCTCCTTCTCATGGATCACCTCAGACATCGTCTTCACTTCAAAAAAGGGCCTTTCCGGGTACTGGGGATTGTGTACAACCCTGATTTCTTCCTTGGGTCTTGGAAGATAGAACGACATCGCCTGCGCAATCATCGATTTTCCTACGCCGGGTGGTCCAACCAGAAGTAGATGCCTTCGTTGCTTGGCCGCGATTCCGGCCATCCTCACGGCATCATCCTGGCCAATCACCCGCTCCAGTGGATCCGGGGGAATGACTACCGCCGAAGTATCGGCGATATCTTTCAGATCCTTGCTCAGGAATGCTTCTCCCAAGTAATCACCCTCAGATTAGTCGGTTTCTTGGTGATATGACCAAGCCTCATTCCGTATATGCTCTTGATCCCGACTTCGTATGCCGAATCGATAAGCCTCTGGGAAACTACGCCTCCGGATACAATCACTGACCCTTGTGGTGCAGTAGGTATCCGGTCAACCAGTTCCGCGTTAGGGAAGGATGCAATCAGCACACCGTCTTCGCTGTAAATCTCAGTACTCTTGCCTTTGAATAGTTCGCTCGCTCTTTTCTCTATTGATTTAGAATCGGAAAGGTCCAACTTTGGGGAGCCAGAAGTCACATTCTCGGGAATATCGGATGTGACCTGCACCTCGTGTTTCACCGGTTCGGGCGCAATTTCCGCAGATATAGTTTGCTTCTCCACGGCCTTCTGGGGCAGAGGCTGGGAAACAATGCGCGCCGAAGTGTTCTTCTCGTTCAGTTCCTTCAGCTCTTCAGACATCCCTCTCATCGAAAGATACTGGCTCAGTGGTGTCTTGTACCTGAGCGCCTTGACTACCTGTTTGTACGTGAGTTCCTCCACCTCCGTGCCCGGTGGGGCTCTTGCCACAAAATCAATCTCAGCAACCTGAAGCATTTCCTTCAGGATCAGGTCACCGCCCCGATCGCCATCCAGGAACACCGTAACTGTTCTTTCCTTCGAGAGGTCCTGTACTGTCTTTGGTATGCTGGTTCCCTGCACCGCGATTGTATTCTTGATTCCAAACTTAAGGAGGTTAAGGACGTCGCTTCTCCCCTCCACCACGATTATCGACTCGGAATCCTTTATTGCAGGTCCGGCAGGAAGTTTGTCTTCACCATACGAGATGATTTCTCCTCTCTCCACCTCCTCCCTGACGCTTTGTATGATGCTTTCGGAGACACCTTTCCCATCCTGCATCATTCTCTTGTAGAGTTCTTCAGCGCGCTCCACAACCTTGTGCCGCTTCTGAACCCTCACATCCTCTATGGATTCCACTTCAATGCGTGCCTTGCACGGGCCAACCCTGTCTATCGTTTCGAGGGCCGCAGCCAGAATGGAAGATTCCACCTGGTCAAGACCGGACGGGATGAGGAGCGTTCCCTCAGTTCTTCCCTTCTTGCTGTCGATCTCAACCTCTATTCTTCCGATTTTTCCCCCTTTCTGGAGGTCCCGCAGATCGAGTTCCTCACCGAGAAGGCCCTCAGACTGACCAAAAATTGCCCCCACCACATCTGGTTTCTCAATCACGCCATCCGCTGAAATTCTTGCTTTTATCAAGTACTTCATTAAATTTGGATCTACATGCATTTTTAACACCCGAATTATCAATGAGTGATAGAGTGAGTAAATAGGACTCTCCCACTACAATCGACATCCACTGCAAATGCGATTTCCGTATTTAATCTCTCTTGACAGAGAGATGCGGACATCCCCTCCGCCGCATCCCGCGCGCGATTACAGGTTCGAAGTTGCGATACAAGTTGAAAGTGGAAGCTGTAACCTGTCTTGTGAAACTCCGCAGAATTAATTAGACAATTTGGTTTGTCCGATAGCGTAGCAAATGATTAGATTCGGTATAGCTGGAATTCCCCTTACAAGCAAGGGCAGAACTTTTGTTGATTCAGTGGAGGACAGCAATAACCTCGGACTCAACGCGCTGGAAGTTCAGTTGCTAAGGGTAAACGTGGAGGACAGACCTGCCCTGGATTATGCTGGGAAGACTCCAAGGGATATTGAGGAGTCCATCGTGGTCAACGTTATGAGAATGGACGATAGCGGTAACTACAGGAACGTTGGTGTGGACACGGTGATCGAGGAAGATGACATAGTGCAGGAACTGTTCTGGAACATGGCTAGGAATTATGACGAGATCGCTGAAGGTGGAGCCCTGGCAAAGGAGTTGGATGTACAACTTTCTCTACACGCGCCGTACTATATGGACCTGCTGGAGGATGGAGAACTTGCGGAGAAATCCTACAACCACCTGAAGTGGTCCCTCATCATAGGCAAAGGAATGGGTGCCAAGAGGGTTGTTACCCATACAGGATTCGTCAGGGGTTCAAGAAAGGCGAATCTGGATAGGGCTGTATCCGTATTCTCAAGGATTTCCAAGGAATTTAGCCCGAAGGACAAGTTTCCTTACGTTTCAGTGGAGACCTCTGGAAAATCAGAGATCTTTGGAAGCACGGCTGATGTAATGCACTTGGCAAAGAAAGTGAAGGATATTGAACCCATAATCAACTTTCCCCACATCCATTCAGTTACAGGGGGATCAATGAGAGAGGTCAAGGATTTTGATGCCGTCATATCGGAATTTGCGAAAATGTCCAAAGGGGACCTTTACGCTGAATTCGCAGGCGTCGAGTACCAGGACGAAAACGAGGTCAAGCTTACTGCCATCAAGCATGGAGACCTGAAATTCGAGACCCTCGCGGAATATATGGTAGACTATGCGGGAGAATCAACCCTCATATCCATGTCTCCTCTACTTGAACACGACGCCCAGTACATGCAGGTGATATTACTCAGAGCATATTCCAGAAAGATCCAGAAGAGACAGATTGCGAAGAAACAGGTGGCCTGATGAGGGAGTATCCCGTAAAGAAGGGAATTAGCCTTTCCAATGAGAGTATTGTGAAGAATTGCATGGACATCCTTGGAACCGGTAAGATTGACAAAAATAAGGTAATAGCTTCCTGCGACGGTCTGAAGTCAATTTCGATCGAGATTAAGAGCCCCAAGGTCGTTGCGATTGAGACCGAGTCGATCCCGTCCAAGAATCCTGCGGAGACTATACGGCTCTTCAATTCACTGCTCGACACGGTGACTGGCTACAGTTCCAAGGAACGTAAGAAGTTGCTTTCAAAGATCTGAGAATATCATGAGAGAAACCGGCTCTGAAATCTCTCACTCAATAGCATACCCAACCATGGGGATCATACTTCTGGGAGGGCTCACCGACAGCACATTCAGGAAGCCAAGGCATACCTCTGCAGGAATCACTTATACCGGAGTGGAGGAAGACATGTTTGCGGAGGTCCAATTATTCGCATCAGACCGTAGGATCGGATTGATAAATGGCGTGGAAGTCAGCGGATCCGAGTCGAGGTCCCCCTTTGTGGTCCTTGACAGATACAGGGATAGCATTCTCAAGAAAGAGGGAAAAATTGACTCGCAGTTGTCATTTGAATCCTGGAGCAGGAATATTCCGAGTGGAAGTTCTGACGCGGCTGCCGCCGCATTCGGCTATTGCATAAGCAGCATACTTGAGAACAGGGTGAACATTGTTGACCTCGAGAACGATCTGAGAACAATATCTGAAAGCGTCGGAAGGAGTCTTAAAGGCGGACTCACGCTTACACACCCCGGCAAAGAACCGTGGACCGAATTGCTTTTGCCCGAGTCAAGCTTCGAGAATTATGAGATCGTGGCATTCAGATTTCAGGAACCGCGCAAACCGTCTGACAGAATTCATGAGAATATAGTGGGAAGCCCTGAGTATGGGAAAAGGATAGAAGAGACAGAACAAAAGGGAAGGCAGCTAGCAGAGATTGCAGGATCGGAGGATATCGAGGGAATATTCGATCTTGCTGAAAAGGATACAGAAAGATACCACAGACTGATAGAATCTGTAGGTGTGAATGTAATAAACCCCGGAATGCTGGCTCTAATCAATAACCTGAAATCGAAAAGAGGCGAATTTTGGAACAGGTATATCGTTACCGGGGGTAGCAACGTCTTCACAGTCATAAGAAGTGAGGATCGAGCTAAAGCGCTGGCTCTGGCAACTGACTCAGAATGCACAACCTCTATACTACGGGTCGCAGGACCTCCAGTTGCGGTTTATGATCAAGTGAAAAAAGACTTTAAAGGTTAGGCAATACTCCGCATGACAAATGGCTGAAAAGAAGGGACCAGGATTCCAGTCTGGAGCCGGGTTAATCAGATATTTCGAAGAAGAGGAGATTAAGGGGCCTGCCCTTGACCCGAAACTCGTGATCTATATTGCAATAGCCCTTGCTGTTGCCGTAGAACTTGTAAAAGTGTTTTTCCCTGTCTGAAACCTGAATGAAGTGTCTGAAGCAGGTAATGGTTCAGAACCGTCAATACACAACGGGTTATGCCAACAATGATTGGAAAATTGCCAGGGTGAAG